>JBOGVD010000019.1:0-20936 GCA_050696355.1 Actinomycetota bacterium | reverse complement strand
CGAGGGCTCCGTCGAGGGGCTGCGGGGGAGTGACACCATCACCGGCCGCCATCTCGACGACCGGGCGACATTCAAGGAGTCGGTGCGCCCGGCGTCCGGCGCGCTCGAGGTTCGCTCTGCGTCGACGAACAACCTCCAGGACGTGGACGTCGACATCCCCCTCGGGGTGCTCTGCGTCGTCACGGGCGTCGCCGGTTCCGGCAAGAGCTCGCTGATCCACGGTTCGGTGGCCGGCCGCGACGGCGTGGTCGTGATCGACCAGGGCGCGATCCGCGGCTCGCGACGGAGCAACAACCCGGCGACGTACACCGGCATTTTGGACCCGATCCGCAAGGCGTTCGCGAAGGCCAACGGTGTGAAGCCGGCGCTGTTCAGCGCCAACTCCGAGGGCGCCTGCTCCAACTGCAACGGCGCCGGCGTCATCTACACCGACCTGGCGATGATGGCCGGGGTGACCATCGTCTGCGAGGAGTGCGAGGGGAAGCGGTTCCAGGCCGAGGTGCTCGAGTCCACGTTCGGCGGGCAGGACATCAGCGAGGTGCTCGCGATGTCGGTCACCGAGGCCGAGGACTTCTTCGGCGCCGGCGAGGCGCGCACGCCGGCCGCGCACGCCATCCTCGTCCGGCTCGCGGACGTCGGGCTCGGCTACGTCAGTCTCGGCCAGCCGCTCACGACGCTGTCCGGCGGCGAGCGGCAGCGGCTCAAGCTGGCCACCCAGATGGGCGAGAAGGGCGGCGTCTACGTCCTCGACGAGCCGACCACCGGCCTCCACCTCGCCGACGTCGAGCAGCTGCTGGGCCTGCTCGACCGGCTCGTCGACTCCGGCACGTCGGTCATCGTCATCGAGCACGACCAGGCGGTCATGGCGCACGCCGACTGGATCATCGACCTCGGCCCCGGCGCCGGCCACGACGGCGGCCGGATCCTCTTCGAGGGAACACCCGCCGACCTCGTCGCCGCCCGTTCCACCATCACCGGCGAGCACCTCGCGGCCTACGTCGGCACCTGATATCCCCTACAACGCGAGGCCGCCGCACTCACGTGGGCCGCCGGACGGTGAGACACGTCCTAGGGCTTCCGCGCGTCGAGCAACTGGTAGTCCAGGAGCCCTCGCTCCCACAGCACGTCCGCCTGGGACAGCATCGTGCGAGCGGCGAGGGCGAGCGAGGGCCGGGCGCCCGCGCGTTCGGCGTCGAGGCGATCCCGGACGGATCGCAGCGCGGGGGCGATCACGCGGTCGCCGACGAGCTCCGACCGGACGTCCACGAATCCCCCGGCCGCCGCTGAGGCGGCGATCTCGTCGGGGGACGCCGCGGCCTCCGGACGCAGGCCCCACACGCGCAGCATCGCTACGGCCGCGACTGCCTCGCGGACCCCCTGCGGCCGGCGGAGAGTGGGGACGTCGGACATCGTGAGGACGCCCCCGGGGCGCAGGACGCGGAAGGCCTCGCGCAAGAACCGATCGCGCGAGGCGAAGTGGAAGGCCGCCTCCACGCTGATCAGACCGTCGAACGACGCATCGTCGAACGGCAGCCGGCACGCGTCCCCGCAGACGGCGCGAGCGTCCGCCTCCCGCAGGCGCTCTCGCCCGGCCACGAGCTGGGACCACGTGATGTTCAACGCGGTGAGCGTCCGGGGCCGGGCGACCCCGGCGATCACCGGGTCCTGCGCGGCGAGCCCGTTGCCGACGTCGAGCACGTCGCCCCCCACCGGCAGTCGCGCCGCGATCCGCTCGACCAGCCGTCGCACCGCGACCGGCGCCTCCCCGGCGTCGCCGCCGTCCCCTTCCCACAGACCGAGGTTGAGCCATCCGGGGGCGAGGGCGAGGAAGAAGTCTGGGCCGATCGAGTCGTAAACCGTTGCCGAGGGGTTCGCGCCGTAGCGGAGCATCGCGACGGCGTGTCGCACGTGCTCGCGCGTCCAGCCCGCCGGGCGCATCTACGCCGCCGCCCGCCAGGCGTCACGGAGCTTGACCTTCGCGCCGGTGCGAAAGATCGCCCCCGCATAGACCCGGCCTGCGAGCGGAACCAGGAGCGCCGTCGAGCCGATCACGATCGCGCCGACCACGGATCCTTCGTCGACGTCGAAGGTGACACCGTTCAGGGCGACGACGTCGCCGAAGCGACGCTGCACGTCGATCAGCTGGAGACCCGGGGGCACCGGACCAGGATAGGGACCAGAGGGGCCGAGCCGAAGCATCCTCGGCGCATCACGCCGCGATCGAGACCGTGGGAGCGCGAGCTACGCGGCGTCGTCGGAGCGGTCCTCCGCCGTCGCCGGCCCTCGCTCCGGCTCGACCTCTGCCGCTGTGGGTTCGAGGCCGATCGCGAGCGCGTCGTCAGCATCGGCGGCGAGATGGAACCGCATCTCCTCCCGCACCTGCTCGGGCACCTCATCGAGGTCGCCCTCGTTGCGGGCGGGCAGGATGACCTCCTTCAGGCCGGCCCGGTGCGCGGCGAGCACCTTCTGCTTCACGCCCCCGATCGGGAGCACGCGGCCCTGGAGCGTGACCTCGCCGGTCATGCCCACCTCGGCCCGGACGGGGCGCCCGGTCAGCAGGGACGCGAGCGCCGTCGTCATGGCCACACCGGCGCTCGGGCCGTCCTTGGGGACGGCGCCGGCCGGCACGTGGACGTGGAAGCGCCCGCGCAGGCGCTCCCGGGGGATGCCCAGCTCATCTGCGTGGGAGCGGACGAACGACAGGGCGATCCGCGCAGATTCCTTCATCACGTCGCCGAGCTGTCCGGTGAGGGTCAGGCCGTCCTCCGGCACGTCCTCCCGGGTCGCCTCGATGAAGAGCACATCCCCGCCGGTGCCGGTGACCGCGAGGCCCGTCGCGACGCCGGGGACCGCGGTGCGCTCCGCCCCCTCGAAGAAGAACCGCTGGCGGCCGAGATAGCCGCGGAGGTCGCCCTCGTCGATCCGCACGGGCGACGTCACCTCGTCGGCCGTGAGCCGCGTGGCCACCTTCCGAAGGATCTTCCCGAGCTCCCGCTCGAGGTTGCGGACGCCGGCCTCGCGCGTGTAGTCACCGACGACCCCCCGGAGGGCGCCGTCGTCGATCGCCACCTCGTCCGGTCGGAGCCCCGTCCGCTCGATCTGCCGCGGGAGCAGGTGCCGCCGGGCGATCGCGACCTTCTCGTCCTCGGTGTAGCCGTCGATCCGGATCACCTCCATCCGGTCGAGCAGCGGTCCGACGATCGTCTCCGCCACGTTCGCCGTCGCGATGAACAGCACCTCCGACAGGTCGAGATCCACGTCGAGGTAGTGGTCACGGAACGTGTGGTTCTGTGCCGGGTCGAGGACCTCCAGCAGCGCGCTCGACGGGTCGCCGCGCCAGTCCGCGCCCACCTTGTCCACCTCGTCCAGCATCATCACGGGGTTCTTCGTGCCCGCGTCCTTCAGGGCGCGCACGATCCGCCCCGGCAGCGCGCCGACGTAGGTCCGGCGATGCCCGCGGATCTCGGATTCGTCATGGACACCGCCGAGCGAGACACGGACGAAGGACCTCCCGAGCGCGCGCGCGACGGACTCCCCCAACGAGGTCTTGCCGACCCCGGGCGGCCCGACCAGCGTGAGGATCGCGCCGGACCCGCGGCCGCCCGCCTCGCCCAGCCCGCGGTCGGCCCGGAGCTTGCGCACCGCGAGGTATTCGAGGATCCGGTCCTTCACGTCCTTGAGCCCCTCGTGATCCGCGTCCAGCACCGAACGCGCCGCCGTGATGTCGAGGTTGTCCTCGGTCCTGGACGACCACGGCACGTCGAGGAGCCAGTCCAGGTAGGTCCTGATCCATCCGTACTCCGGCGACTGCTCCGACGTCCGCTCCAGTCGACCGAGCTCGCGCTCGGCCTGCGCCCGCACGTCCTCCGGCATCCCGGCGTCCGCGATCTTGGTTCCGTACTCCTCCACCACGTCTTCCGCGCCGTCCTCGCCGAGCTCCTTGCGGATCGCGGCCATCTGCTCGCGGAGCAGGACCTCGCGCTGCCGCTCCTCGAGGCTGCCGGCCACCTCGTCGCGGATCCGCTCCTTCACCTGGATCTCCGCGAGGGTCTCCTTGGCCCAACGGAGGACCTTCTCGAGCCGAGCTTCGACGTCGAGGGTCTCCAGGACCTCTACCTTCTGTTCGAAGGTCAGGTCGGGCGAGTACCCCGACGTGTCGGCCAGCTGGCCCGGGTCCGAGACCCCTCGAAGGAACTCCGCGACCGCCGGGACGCCTCGGGCCTCGGTGATCGCCTCCACGGCCGCTCGGTACTCACGGGCCAGCTCCTGCGAGCGGGGGCTTGCGGGCTCCTCGGGGGCTGTCTCGACCTGGACCCAGGTCGCCTCGCCGGTGCCGGGGACGCCGAGCCCAACGGTCGCCCGACCCACGCCACGGATCACGACTGCCTCGACGCCGTTGCGCATGCGCCCGACGTCCTCGATCTTCGCCACCACCCCGACCCGGGCGTAGCGGCCATCCACCCGAGGCACCGTCAGGAGCAGGGCGTCGTCGCCCTCGGCGGTGGCGCCGATCGCTGCTCGCGCCTCGCCGGATTCGACGGTGAGCGTGACGACCATGCCGGGCAGCACCACGCCCGTGGTCAGGGGCAGCAAGGGCAGGGCCTGGATGTCGAGCTCGTTCATCTGAGTTCCTTTCCTGATTCTGGGCCTGGTTCTGGGCCTGGTTCTCGGGCCTCGGGACCCAGTCGCTGGAACGGGGCGTCGACCCAGGATATTCCGCGGCGTAATGATGATTACGCCCCTTGCGATGACTTGCCCCCGAGCCTCGGGGAACCCATGTCGCTGTCGGTTCACCTCGATAGTCTCTGCCGTCATGAATGACACGATCATCGGAGCCGACGGGCTCAAGAAGTCGTTCGGAACGATCCAGGCCCTCAAGGGCGTCGACATGGCGGTCGAGCAGGGCACGGTGTTCGGACTCCTCGGGCCCAACGGCGCCGGGAAGACCACCACCATCAGGATCCTCACCACGCTGCTGGAACCCGACGAAGGGACGGCCGTGGTCGCAGGACTCGACGTGGTTCGCGACGCCATGGTGCTGCGGCCCCAGATCGGCCTCGCGGGCCAGTTCGCCGCCGTGGACGAGAACCTGACCGGGCTCGAGAACCTCGAGATGGTCGGACGCCTCTACCACCTGCCGCGAGCGGAGGCCCGGCGGCGGGCACAGGAGGTGCTCGAGCGCTTCGATCTCGCGGACGCCGCGCACCGCACCGCCAAGACGTATTCGGGAGGGATGCGCCGTCGGTTGGACGTCGGCGCGAGCCTGGTCGGACGGCCGAAGGTCCTGTTCATGGACGAGCCGACGACCGGCCTGGATCCGCGCAGCCGCCTGGTGCTGTGGGAGCTGATCCGAGATCTCCAGAAGGAAGGGACGACGCTGCTCCTCTGCACGCAATACCTCGAAGAGGCGGACCATCTCTGCGACCGCATCTCCGTGATCGACCTGGGCACCGTGATCGCCGAGGGGACCTCGACCGAGCTCAAGGACAAGATCGGGGGCGAGGTGCTCGAGCTCCACGTCGCCACGGACAACCTGTCTCTCGCAGCCGGAACCCTGCGGGGATTGGGCGCGGGCGAGACGACGACGGATCAGGACACCCGGCTGATCCGCGTGCCGGTCGGAAGTGAGGGACCGACGGTGTTGCTCGAGACCGTGCGCCGGCTCGACGACGCCGGCATCACGATCGAGGACATCGCGCTTCACCGACCCACCCTCGACGACGTGTTCCTGTCGCTCACCGGCCATGCGGCCGAGGTGGCGCTCGAAGAGTCGGAGGAGAGCGAGCCGGAACCCGAGAAGAAGCGCCGAGGAAGGAGAGACCGATGAGCGCCGTCACCTTGACCCGCCCCTCGATCGGGACGCGCGCGATGCTGTCGTTCTTCGATAGCCTCATCGTCGCCAGGCGGAACCTGATGCAGATCGTGCGGATCCCGGCCGTCCTGGTCTTCGAGCTGGTCCAGCCGGTGATGTTCGTGCTGCTGTTCCGATACGTGTTCGCGGGCAACATCGCGAACATGAGCGCGTTCGAGGGTGGCTACGTGATCTTCCTGATGCCCGGGATCATCGTGCAGAACGCGATCTTCGGCGCGACGACGACAGCGATCGGGATCGCGGAGGACCTGAAGGCCGGCCTGGTCGACCGGTTCCGCTCGCTCCCGATGGCGCGGTCGGCGATGCTCGCCGGCCGGGCGACGTCGGACCTGATCAAGAACTTCATCCTTCTGCTCGTGGTGATCGGGATCGGGTACCTCGTGGGCTTCGAGTTCCGGAACGGGCTCGTCAACGCGCTCGCCATGATCGTGCTCGTGCTGGCCGTCAGCTTCGCTTTCTCCTGGGTCATGGCCGCGATCGCGCTCGCGGTGAAGAAGCTGGAGGCCGTGCAGGCGGCAGCCTTCACCGGGATCTTCCCCCTCGTGTTCATGAGCTCCGCGCTCGTGCCCGTCGAGGGGATGGACGGCTGGGTGCAGGCGATCGCACGGAACAACCCGATCACCCACTGGGCGAACCTCGCCCGATACTTCGCGATCGGCGAGTTCCCGACCATGGGGGGCTCGGTCGAGCAGCTGATCCTGTGGTCGGCGATCTGGATCGGCGTGCTCCTGGCGATCTTCATGCCGCTCTCGATCCGGCTCTACTCGAAGCTGACCTGATCGGGAACATCGCCGGCGTCGGAGCGGTTGCGGGCGGCAGACATCGGAAGGGAGGCGATCGGCATGCCGCTGTTCGGGTTCAAAGGCGAGAACGCGCGGGAGAAGGTCATCGTCCTCTTGACGATGTGCTTCGCCCTTGCGATGGCGATGCTCGACAACACGGTCGTGAACATCGCCCTTCCTACGATCCAGAGCCAGCTCGACGCCACCGTCTCGGACCTCCAGTGGATCATCGACGGCTACGTGTTGGCGTTCGCGTCCCTGCTGCTCACCGGCGGCATCCTCGGCGACCGCTACGGGCGCAAGCGGATGTTCCTGTCCGGGCTGGCCATCTTCACGCTCGCCTCGCTCGGCTGCGGGCTCTCCACGTCGGGTGGCCAGCTGATCGCGTTCCGGGCGCTGCAGGGCGTCGGCGCCGCCCTCCTGATGCCCGGCACGCTCTCCATCCTGACGGTCACGTTCCCTCCGGAGGAGCGGTCTCGAGCGATCGGCCTCTGGGCGGGCGTGAGCGGCCTCGCCCTGGCGCTCGGGCCGACGCTGGGAGGATGGATCGTGGAGCGTTCGGGGTGGGAGACGGTGTTCTTCATCAACGTTCCGATCGGCATCGTCGCGTTCGCGGTCGCCTGGCGGACCGTGCGCGAATCGGTCTCCGAGGAGACGCGGCACCTCGATCTCCCCGGGTTGGCGCTCGGCACCGGCGGTCTGTTCGCCCTCACCTACGGGTTGATCGAGGCGAACCAGCGCGGCTGGAGCGACGGGCTGATCGTCGGCTCGCTCGTGCTGGCCGGCGTGCTCCTCGTGGCGTTCCTCGTGTGGGAGCACCGGAGCCCGAGGGCGATGATGCCGCTGACGTTCTTCCGGATCCCTGCGTTCAGTGCCGGCAACGCCGTGGCGTTCTCCGTCTCGCTCGGGATGTTCTCCATCTTCCTGTTCGTTACCCTCTACATGCAGGCGATCCGTGGCTACACGCCCTTCCAGACGGGTCTCCGGTTCCTCCCCATGACCGCGATGATCATCGTGACGGCACCCGTCGCCGGCCACCTCGCCCAGCGGATCGGACCGAGGATCCCCATGACCTACGGACTGACGCTGGCGTCGGCGGGCCTGCTCGGGTTGACCTTCATCCAGCCGGACACGCCCTTCTGGATCATCGCGATCCTGTTCGTGATGATGGGTCACGGGTTGGGCGCGACCATGGCCCCCATGACGGCCGCCGTGATGGGCGCCGTCGGTCCGCAGCGGGCCGGCCTCGGCTCGTCGATGACCAACACGAGCCGTGAGGTCGGCGGCGTCGTGGGGATCGCGCTGCTCGGGACGGTGTTGTTCGACCGGTTGGGCTCGGTCCTCGTGCCGAAGCTCGCGGAGCTGGGACTCTCTGCGGAGCAGGCACGCGCGATCTCGCAGGCCGCCTCCCACGGGTTCGTCTCCCCCGGCGAGCTCGCCGGGCTCGGCCTCTCGCCGGAGCAGGTGAGCGGATTCGGCGCCGCGTTCAGTGACGCCTACATGAGCGGGTTCCACCTCGCGCTGCTGATCGCCGCGCTGGTCCTGTTGACCGCCGCGGTGGTCGCGAACCGGTTCATCCCCGGCAGGGCGCACGCCGACGAGATCCACGCCGAGGCTGCGGCCCGGGATCGGATCACCGCGCCGGCCGGGTAGCGACGGTCCGCTAGGCCGTCGGCTGCGCCGCGTCGTACCTCCGGTACCGGGGCAGCGCGAGCGCCAACAGCCCGGCGCCGACCATGCAGGCGATCCCCCCCGAGACCACCGAGAACCGCACGCTCGTGACGGCGGCCAGCAGCCCCGCCTCGGCGTTCCCCAGGGACGGACCGGTCCCCACCACGGCGAGGCCGATCCCCTCCAGCCTGCCGCGCATCTCGTCCGGCGTCACGGTCTTCAAGATCGCGTCTCGGTAGAGCCCACTCACCATGTCGGCAGCGCTCCCGAGCATCAGGAACAGCAACGCGGCCCACAGCGACGCGGCGAACCCGAATCCGACGATCGCCGCGCCCCAGCACACGCACGCGACGATCGTCACGAGGCCCTGTCGCCGGACGTGCTTCGCCCGGCCGCTGAACAGAGCGACGAGGAGGGCCCCCAGCGCCTCCGACGAGTACAGGAGGCCGAGCACCGCGGGCGACTCGTGGAGGACGTCCAGCACGAAGGCCGGATAGAGGGCAACCGGCAGCCCGAAGATCATCGCGTTCAGGTCGATCCAGAACGTGCCCTGGAGGACCTGCCTCCCGCGCAGGAACCGGAGCCCCTCGCGGATCGTGCTCCAGCGGACCGACGCGCGCTCGGCCGTCGGCGGCGACGGGCGCATCCTCGCGAGAGCGGCGATCACCGCCACGTAGCTCGCGGCATCGAGGACGTAGGCGTACTCGACGCCCACCGTCGCGATCAAGACGCCGGCAAGCGCCGGCCCGAGGAGGGCCGCCGATTGGTAGTACACGACCTCCAGTGCGAGCGCGGCCGTGAACAGGTCGGGTGTCAGCATGCGTGCCGGCCATGCCCGCAGCGCAGGTGAAGTACAGGGAGTAGGCCGAGGCCCACAGGAACGAGAACACGAACAGGACCCAGAGCTGCGGGTCGGGCAGGAAGGCGTTCACCGCGAGCAGCACCGAGAGCAACGCGGTGGCCGTATGCGCGATCATCATCATGCGTCGCCGCTCCACGGCATCGGCGATCGCGCCCCCGACGATCGGGAGGATCACGAGCGGAACGGTTTCGCACAGCGCGAGCAAGCCCACCATCGCCGTCGACCGCGTGATCGCGTACACCTGGAACGGGACGGCGACGAAGGTGATCTGCGTGCCGAACTCCGAGATCGCCTGGCCGACGAAGAGCCGTCGGAAGTCGGCGGAGACCTGGAGCGGCGTGAGATCGAGCCGGTGCCGCCGGAGCCGACCCACGAGACCCGGATGCCTCGCTTCCGGCGGGACGGGTGGCGGGAGCTCGTCCTCAGGCTCGCCGAGGAGATCGACCTCGTCGTGGTCGCTCACGCGGCCGGACGCTAGCGGATGAGACGGGACAGGCGTCGGTCGGCGAGGACCTTGCCGCCGGTCTGGCACTCGGGGCAGTACGTGACCTCGTGGGACTCATAGGAGACGCGGCGCAGGTCGGCGCCGCAGCGAGGGCACGGCTGGCCCCAGCGCCCATGGACGGTGAAGTGGTCCCCGAGCTTGGCCGGCAGGCCCCCGCCGCGTCGCCGTTCCACCTCGAGCGCCTCCGTCAGGATCTCGTGGAGCCCGGTGACCAGCCGGTCGCGCTCGCCGGCGTCGAGCTTGCCGAGGACCGCGTACGGCGACAGGCGGGCGTGATGCAGCGCGTCGTCGGAATACCCGCGGCCCACGCCGGCCACGGTCCGCTGGTCGCGCAGAATCGTGTGGACCCGACGGCCGTCCTCGCTCCCCCGGAGAAAGGCCGTCGCCTCGTCCGAGAGCGCCTCCGGACCGAGCGCGGCGAGCGGGCCATCATCGCCGGCCGGAAGCACCCAGACGCCGGCCTTCCGCTCCTTCCCGAACTCCTTGATGAGCAGCGACGGCCGCTCTGCGAACCGGAACCGAGCGACCGAGCCCCTCGGCTTGGTGGACTTGGGCGGCGCCTCCACGTCGAGCCGTCCACCCTGGGAGAGGTGCACGAGCATCCGGTCGCCGCCCCCGAACGAGAGGACGACGTACTTGCCCCGTCGTCCGACGTCCTCCAGCGTTCGCCCAACGAGCTCCGCCGGCCTCGGCGTCACGGTCTTCAGCGAAGAGAACTGCAGGAGGTCGAAACCGTCGAGCGTCGCGCCGCGGACGGCCTCGCTCACCCGCTCGGCGAGTGCCTGGATCTCGGGCATCTCGGGCACGCGCCGCTCATCCAGTCTGCGGCCGAGCCGTGGCGCCACGAGTGATGGCGCCACGATTGGTGGCGCCACGGATGGCCGCCGCGTCCCGGATGATCGCGATCGCCTCGTCGATCCGATCGCGATGGGTGCGGTGGCTCACGATGCAGGCCCGGATGACGTGACGGCCCTGGATCGTCGTGCTGGACAGGTAGACGCGCTTCGGCTCGTTGATGCGATCCAGGAACGCCCGGTTCTCTTCGTCGCTCGCCCCCGCCAGCCGGAACGGCACCACCGAGAGCTGCGGCGCCCACGGCAACTCGATCTCCCGCATCTCCGAGAGCGCGCGGTAGAGGTGCTCCGCGAGATCCAGCTTCTCGTCCAGCGCCTTGCGGAACGCCCCCACCCCGTGGAGGGCGAGCGGCAGCCACACGCGGAACCCGCGATGGTCCCTCGACAGTTCGGGCGAGTACTCGTTCCAGTTCGGCAGCTCGGCCTCGGGAGCGCGATCCTGGAGGTACTCCGCGCCGACGTGGTGCGCGTCGCGGAGCGCGGCGCCGTCGCGAACGACGAGAGAGCCGGTCCCGTACGGCAGGAACATCCCCTTGTGGGGATCGAGGGTGACCGAGTCCGCCCGCTCGATCCCGCGGAACCGCTCCCGTCCTCGGTCCGTGAGGGCGAAGAAGCCCCCGTAGGCGGCGTCCACGTGCATCCAGAGGTCCTCGGCCTCCGCGACGTCGGCCACGGCGTCCATCGGGTCGATCGCCCCGGTGTTGGTGGTGCCGGCCGCCGGCACCACCAGGAAGGGGCGCTGGCCGGCCGCCCGGTCCTCGGCCACCATCGACTTCAGCGCCTCCGCGTCCATCCGGAGCTCGGCGTCGACGGGGACGAGCCGCATCGCCCGACGGGGCATCCCCGCGATCGCGGCCGCCTTGGGCACGGAGGCGTGCGCCTGCTCGCTCACGTAGTAGATCCCGTCGCCGAAATCCTCGCCGAGCTTCACGTGGCGCGCGGTCACGACCGCGGACAGGTTCGCGATCGACCCGCCGGTCGTAAGGATCCCCCGGGCTTCCTGCGGGTATCCGAACAGGTCGCACAGCCACCGGATCACGTTCTGCTCGATCTGGACGAGCCCGGGGGCGACCTCCCAGAGGTTGGGGAACCGGTTCACCGACATCGCGAGGAACTGCCCGAGCGCGGAGGCGTACAACCCGCCGCCGGGGATGTACGGGAGGTAGCCGGGGCCGCACGTCTCGTACGCGCGTGCGGCCGCATCGCGGAACTGCGCGAAGACCTCGTCGAACGAGCCGCCCTCTTCGGGCGGGGACGCCTCGAGCTGCAAGGCGGCCTCGAGCGCGCCGTCGACGTTCCGAGCGGGCGCGTCCGGCAGGCCCTGGATGAACCCGATCACGTACTCGATCGCCGCTTCGCCCATCGCCCGCATCTCCTCGGGCGATGGATCGAGCGGGTATCCGATCACACCCGGCCGCCCAGGGTGGCGTCGATCGTCTCGAGGAGGCGTCGGGAGGAATCGGTCACTTCGTCGACGGCCTGCTCGAAGGCTTCGACATGGCGCGACGACGGCGTTCCGAACCCACTCACCTTGCGCACGAACTGGCGCGCGGCCTCCCGGATCTCCTCGTCGCTGGCATGCCCCTGCCCGTGCGGCTCCCGCAGTCGCTTGATGCTTCGGCACATGGCCGGGAGGGTACCGCGCGAGGCTCGTTCAGCCCCGCCGCACGGCGAGCGCGCTGATCGCCTCCATCACGCAGCGGAGCGCGAGCATCGAGGTCACCTCGGCGTGGTCGTACGGCGGCGAGACCTCCACGACGTCCATCCCCACGAGGTCCACCGAGCCGACGATCCGCCGGATCGCTCGCAGGAGCTCGCGGGCGAGCATCCCGCCCGATTCCGGCGTGCCGGTCCCGGGCGCCATCCCCGGGTCCACTACGTCGATGTCGACCGAGAGGTAGATCCGGTCCGGACCGTCCAGGGCCTCGGTGATCGCGTCGTCGATCACGGTGTCGAGGCCTCGCTCCTCCAGCTCCACCTGGGTGTGCCAGCGGAAGCCCTGCTCCCGCATCCAGGCGAACGTGTCCTTGTCGGGCCAGTAGCCACGGAGGCCGACCTGCACGAAGTTCGAGCCGGCGACCCAGCCCTCGTCGATCAGGCGTCGCATCGGCTGACCGTGGCCGATCAACGAACCCCACTGGTCGGCCCCGGCGTCGGCGTGGGCGTCGAAGTGGACGATGCCGATCGTGCGCGGATCCTGGACCCGGGCGACGGCGGCGGCCGAGGGGAACGTGATCGAGTGGTCGCCGCCCAGAACGACGGGGATCGCGCCGCCGCGGGCCACACGCCGGACCTTCTCGTGGATCACGCGGAGGCTGCGCTCGGGCCGGCCGGGGACCACCGGCGCGTCGCCCGCGTCGACGACCGTGATCGCGGCGAACGGTTCGACCTCGGTCTGGATCGACCAGGCGTCCTGGTTCCCCCAGTGGTAGGGCGCGTTCCGGATCGCCTTCGGTCCCATCCGCGCTCCAGGTCGCGCGGACACGCTCTCGTCGTACGGCGCACCGACGATCGCGACGTCCGCGCCGGCGGCTCGCACCGCGTCCTCGTCGAGCGCCCATGGGAACTTGTGGAACGAGCCGCGGAAGTCCGCGTAGTACGGCAGATCCGTCCAGTCGTACTCGTCGAACTCGTCGGCTTCCGCGGCGTAGAGGGTGCTCTCGGGGACCCGGAAAGGACGCTCTGTCTCGGACATCGCGCGCGCAGTGTGCCACAGAGGAGAGGAGGCCCGGGGTCCCCCCGGCTTGTCCAGATCGCTGCGCGACGGCGAGGAGGGGGGCGACTCGCTCCCGGCTCCGGCCCCGGCCCGATCCGTCGGTCGAGCGGAGGTCCGACCACGTTCGCCGATCTCCTTGGCCCACGATGAAGCTGGACCCGGACATCGAGAGCCCGGCGATCTCCAAAGATCTGGGACCGCCCGGTCGTAGACATGAAAGGGGCGGCGCAGAGGCGCCGCCCCTTTCCCGGACCTCCGTAACCGCTACTTGCGGAGCCGACCCCAGTACTCGAGGCCGGCTGCGTTCTTGGCCGCCTTGGCCGACGACTTGTCGGTGCCCGGCACTGCCGAGGTCGTCATGGCGAAGGAGAACGTGGCGTGGGCCGTCCCGTCCGAAAGCTGATCCAACGAGACGAGGCCCAGACCCGGAGGCGTAGCACCGCCCGTGCCCAGGAACGTGTCGCAGTCCTCGTGGTAGCAGGGATCGTACTGCTCTCCAGCGATCCCTCCGTAGACCGCCACCTGCCCCGGGGTCTTGAGACCCTCGGCCCCGCTGAACAGGCCACCTGCGGGGATCCCTACCGCGATGAATGGGCCGTAGTCGGACCGTCCGTCGAAAGCGGTGGGTTCGGTCTGGAGTCCCTGACTTGCGAAGTAGTCCAGGAAGACCTTCTCCACGTTCGCCGAGCCCGTCGGACCCTTCACCGGGGTGTCGGATCCATCGCCGTCGTACACGAAGCGGACGAAGTTGGGCGAGCCCAGCATGTCGAAGTTCAGGTTCAGCGCGATGTTCTTGATATCGCGCTTGGACAGCTGGCTCACGTAGAACTCCGAGCCGAGCAGGCCTTCCTCCTCGGCGCCCCACCACGCGAACCGAACTCTGTTCACGGGCTGGATCCCGAGCTCGTCGAACTGCTCGGCGATCTCAAGGATGGTCCCGGACCCGCTCCCGTTGTCGTTGATGCCGGGCCCCGCGGCCACTGAGTCGAGATGGGCTCCGACCACGACGACGCGGTCGGTTCGCCCGGCCGCCGTCTCCGCGATGATGTTCTCGGTGACTCGGGTCTCCGAGACGGTTTCGGTGAACATGTGCATGGTCACCGGCCCGGCCCCGAGCAGGTTGAACAGCTCCTCACCGACCGCGAATGAGGTGCCCGTCACCGGGATCGTGAAGTCCGGTCCCCCCAGGGTGCCGTCGAGCACGTCCGTCCGTCCCGGGTTCCCCTCGTTGAAGATGATGACTCCGACGGCTCCCAGGTCCTCCGCGTTCGTGGCCTTCTCGCCGAAGGTGCAGGTCCCCCTCTGGATCAGCACGATGCTGCCCAGGGTGTTCGCCGGGAAGTCGGATGTCTCGCACCCGCTGGTGGAGCTCGGCGCGGGTGTCGGCGGGATGACGATGTCGTTCGTCGTCACGAGTGGTGCGGTCGGGTCACCGCTGCCCGAGTACTGCATCGTGAGAAAATCGGTGCCTTCGACATAGCTCTTCGGATCCGGCGACACCCGGTCGAGCTCGGGGGTGGCCGTCTCCTGGAAGAACGCGAAGTCGAACTGCTGGCGGACCGGGGAGTACCCTGCCGCGACCAGCCGGTCGTAGACGTAGTCTGCGGACTCGTCGTAGCCCGCAGTGCCAGCGAGCCGAGTCCCGCCATTCGCGTCCGCGATGTTCTGGAGCGCCTGCTGATGCTCTCGGATGCCAGCCACGGTTACTGCGTTGCGAAGAGCAGCGCTGTCGACGCCTATCGCGGCCGGCGCCAGCAGTACTGATCCGGCGAGCGCAGAGACAACGAGTATCGGCCCGAGCACGCGGATCCGTGCGGATGAAGCTTTCGTCTTCCTCATGCATCCCTCCCGGGGGTCAGCCCTCGCGTACGCGAGGACGGTGGGGCGCATCGCGGGCAGGCTGAACCTTTTAGCATCACCCCTCTCGGCTCGGGACGAGGCGGAGATGGGGTACCCAGACTCGCTGGTCTGTAAACGTGAGTTCCACACTGGTCCCCCGGCGACGGAATGCGAGTCGACCAACATCCGGCACACGCGAAACGTCTCCAGGGATCGAGAGCCTGGCCGTACGCCGTGGCTGCTTCCTCCAACCTCTGCCAGGGCGCCATTCCGACCTCTTCGATCAGGTTCGACTCGTTGCCGATCTAGGTCGTCATCGTCGCTCGTACATCACGCCGAAACAGGAGACCCGCGCCGCGCCTGCCTTCCCTGAGCATCGAGACTCTTCTCTTCAGATGGGTGACGTTCGGTCGAACCACGGCAGCTCCAGCCAGGACAGGGACCGTACGAGATACCGCATACGGTGGTTCTATCCGGAGCGGAGCCGTGGTGACCGCCCCGAATCCTTGCGGATCTGTCGCGCGGCGTTCGCCCCGGGGCCGCCCGTGATCCCGCCACCCGGATGAGCCCCGGAACCGGCCAGGTAGAGCCCGTCCAGGACGAACCGGTAGCGGGCCTCGCCGTTCAGCGGCCGCCAGGCGAAGAACTGATCCAAGCCGGGCTCGGCGTGCTGGACATGCCCGCCCGTGAGGGCGTACCCGTTCTCGAGGTCCTCTGGAGTGATGACCTGGCGAGCCTCGACCAGCTCCCCCAGCCCCGGTGCGAATCGCTCGAGGGTCTTCACCGTCACGTCGCCCAGGCGTTCACGCTCGCCGGACCAGTCGCCCTCGCGGAGCTCCCGAGGCGCGGCCTGGACGAGAGCGCTCATCACGTGCCGCCCTTCGGGCGCGAGCGAGGGATCCGTGAGCGAAGGGATCGTTGCCTCGATCCAAGGCTCGTCGGCGAGATGACCGTACTTCCTCGCGTCCGATGCCTTCTCGACGTAATCGATCGAGGGACCGATGACGATCCGTCCTCGCAGCCGCTCGGGATCCTCGTGGAAGGCAGGAAGGCCGGAGAGCGCCAGGTTCACCTTCGCCGTCGCTCCGGGCTGCCGGATGTTACTCGCCCGCCAGAGCATCGTCGGGCCGAGCTCCACCGGATCGCAGAGCGCGAGCGTGCGCTTGGGGTCCGCCGCCGAGACGACGAGCCCCGCCTCGATCGCGATGCCGTCCGCGAGGGTCACGCCGAGGACCCGCCCGTCGCTCGACCGGATGGCCGTGACCTCGACGCCCGTCCGGATCTCGGCGCCGGCCTTCTCGGCGGCCGCCGCGAGCGCGGCCGCGAGCGCCTGGGTCCCGCCCCGCGCGAACACCGCGGTCCCGGCCGCACCACCGTCGTTGCCGGCGGAGTCGTTCAGGAACACGGCCGCCGTGCCCGCCGACCACGGACCGCTCGCGGTGAAGAGGACCCCTCTCGTCGACAGCGGACCTCGCACGGCCTCTTCCTCGAACACCTCCTGGACCAGGTCGGCGACCGCCATCGGCATCGCGCGGATGGCCTCACGGCCGTACCGAGCGCCGAGCCCTCGGAAGGCCCGGCCGACCTTCAGGCCCGAGAGCGCGTCCGCGAGCGTCGGCGAGCTGATGTCCGGCGGCGTCGCGACGTTCACGTAGGCGAGGAGGGACGCCACCGCGCGCACCTTCCGGTCGAACTCGACGAACGCGGCCGCGTCGCCCCGGTTCCGCTCACGGAGCTCGTCGGCCGTCCGGGCGACATCGCCCCAGAACGTGACCGACGACCCGTCGGGTTGCGGCGCGAAGACCCGCACCGCGGGCTCGAGCAGCGAGAGTCCGTGCTGCTCCAGCCTGAGGTCCTCGATCACGGACCGGCGGAGACGGCCGACCGTGTGCGCGATCCCGGGGGCCGTGAAGCCGGGGGCGATCTCGGTCCCGCGAAGGATCCCGCCGACCTCATGGGCCCGCTCCAGCACCGTCACGCGGTGCCCGTCCTTGGCCAGGTACGCGGCCGCGACCAAACCGTTGTGGCCCGCACCGATGACGACCACGTCGGAGCGCGCCGCCATCGCTACGCCGCCCTCCCCCATCGTCCGCGCTTCAGCACCTCCAGCGCGGCGATCCGGCCGGGCGCCCCCATGATGCCGCCGCCGGGGTGCGTCGCCGACCCGCACATCCACAGGTCGCGGATCGGCGTCCGGTAGCGAGCCCAGCCGGGCACCGGCCGGTTGAAGAAGAGCTGCTCCAGCGAGAGCTCGCCCTGGAAGATGTTCCCCTCCGTGAGGCCGGTGATGTCCTCGATGTCCTTGGGGGTGATGAACTGCGAGCCCACGATGTGCTCGCGGATCGTGGGGAAGCGCTCGGCGATCGTGTCGATCACGTTCTGGCCGAAGGACTCGCGGGCCCCCTCGTCCCAGACGTCGTGGCCGGCGAGACGGTAGGGCGCGTACTGGACGAAGCAGCTCATCACGTGCCCGCCGGGCGGCGCCATCGTCGGGTCGACGAGCGTCGGGATGATCAGGTCGATGTAGGGACGCCGCGAGGGGCGCCCGTACTTCGCGTCGTCGTAGGCGCGCTCCAGGTAGTCGAGGGACGGCGAGAAGGAGATCGCGCCCCGGAGCCACTCGCCCGTGCCGCGCTTGCACGCGAGCTCGGGGAGCCCGTCGAGCGCCAGGTTCACCTTGCCGCTCGACCCCCGGTACTTGTACCGGAGGACCTCGTCGCGGAACGTCGGGTCCAGGACGCCGTCCTCGAGCAGCTTGATGAACGTCCAGCGGGAGTCGAGCGACGAGAGCACGATCCCGGCCTCGATCCGCTCGCCCGTCTCGAGCGTCACCCCCGTCGCGCGGTCGCCACGCACGTCGATCCGCCCGACCGGCGCCTCCAGGCGGATCTCGGCGCCTGCGGCGAGCGCGGCGTTGCCGATCGCGTCCGAGATGCTTCCGGTCCCGCCTCGCGGCACGCCCCACGCGCGATAGGCGCCGTCGATCTCGCCCATGTAGTGGTGGAGCAGGACGTAGGCGGTCCCGGGCGACCGCGGTCCCTGGAACGTCCCGATGATCCCCGAGGCGCTCATCGTCGCCTTCAGCGGATCCGTTTCGAACCACTGGTCGAGGAAGTCGGCCGCGGACATCGTCATCAGCTGGATGAACGTCGTCTGCAGGCGCTTGGGCAGGTCCTTGAACGTGGTAGCGAGCGGGGTGAGGGGCAGCCAATCCCGGACCGACACCTTGCCGGGGTCCGGCGGCACGATCGACAGGATCGGCTTGATGAACCGAGCCATCTCAGCCATCAGCGGTCCGTACTCCTCGTAGGCCTCGGCGTCGTTCAGCGACCAGCGCCGGAGCTCACGGCGCGTGCGCCCGTGATCGTTGACGCGCCAGAGCGAGTCGTCGTCGAGCGGCGTGATCGTCCCGTCGAGCGGCAGGATCTCGAGACCGTGCTTCGGCAGCTCGAGCTCGCGGATGATCTCGGGACGGAGCAGCGAGACGACGTAGGAGAAGACGCTGAACCGGTAGCCGGGCACGATCTCCTCCGAGACCGCGGCCCCTCCCAGGACGTGCCGACGCTCCAGGACGAGCACCTTCTTCCCGGCCTTGGCGAGGTACGCGGCGGTCACGAGGCCGTTGTGGCCTCCGCCGATCACGACGGCGTCGTAGCGCTGCGGCATCGCTCTCTTCCTCCGGCCGGATCCGTCGAGAAGGCTATCCGAACGCCCGCGGGCGCACGAGCGGCGATGCTAGCCGTGGGGTGCCCGGCCGCGGAGCGGCGTGCCTGACCTCAGGTCAGCCGGCCGGTCCGGCCCGGAGACGCTGCCTCCGATAGCCTGTGCGCGATGAGCGTCGGGACCGCCTTCTTCGAGCGCCAGCGGGAGCTGAACACGAAGCTCGCCTGGGGCGAATGGTCCGGGTACCACGCCGCCGCCGTCTTCGCCGACTTCGTGGACATCGAGTACAACGCGATCCGCGAGGCCGCAGCCGTGATCGACGTGTCGCCCCTCTACAAGTACGAGGTGAGCGGCCCCGGCGCGGCAGCCCTGCTCGACCGCGTCGTCACGCGAGACGTCTCCCGGGTCATCCCCGACCAGGTGATCTACACCCCCTGGTGCGACGAGGAGGGCAAGGTGATCGACGACGGCACCGTGACCCGGCTGGACGAGCGCCGCTTCCGCGTCACGGCCGCCGACCCCTCGTACCGATGGTTCGAGATGAACGCCGCCGGCCTCGACGTCACGATCGACGACATCTCGGAGCGGACCGCCGCCCTGGCGCTGCAGGGGCGCCTGTCGCGGCAGGTGCTGGAGCAGGCCACGGGCGAGGACTGGTTCGAGCTCCGGTACTTCCGGCGGCGCGCCACCAGGATCGGGGAGGTCGACGTGGACGTCACGCGCACCGGCTACACCGGCGACCTCGGTTACGAGCTCTGGATCCCGCGCGGGGGCGCGCTCGCGGTCTGGGATCGGCTGTTCGACGTGGGAGACGACTACGGGCTGCGGCCGGCGGGGATCCAGGCGCTCGACATCTGCCGCCTCGAGGCGAGCCTGATCCTGATCGAGGCCGAATACACGAGCGCCCGTCACGCGTTCTCGCCGGAGCTAACGTATTCCCCCTTCGAGATCGGCCTCGGACGTCTGGTCGCGTTCGACAAGGCAGCCGCGTTCACGGGCAAGCGAGCGCTGCTCGATGAGCGCGACGCGGGCGGACCGCCGCGCCGGCTGGTGGGCCTGGAGCTCGACTGGTCCGCGATCGAAGCGATGTACGCCCGGCACGGCCTGGCCCCGCAGATCTCGCCGCTGGTGCAGCGCGCGCCGGTCCCGGTCTACCGGGAGGGCGTGCGGGTCGGCCGCGCGACCTCGGTCGGCTGGGGCCCGACGATCAAGAAGATGGTGGGCTTCGGGTCGGTGGACAAGGCCCGGACGCGGCTCGGGACGCGGCTGTCGGTGGAGTGGACCGTGGAGGGCGAGCGCGGGAAGGTCGGCGCCACCGTGGTCCCGATGCCGTTCCTGGACCTCGAACGCAAGCGCACGTAGCTCCCTCGCGGGTCCGGTGCGAGAAACTGGTGCCATGGCGACCAGCCGACGCCCCGCGGCGCTCATCGTGCTCGTGCTCCTCGCCGGGCTCGCCGCGTTCGCGGTCGGCGTCGCGGGCAGCGCCCTCCTCGGAGTGGCCGCCGGCCTCGTGTGCCTGGTCGTCGCCCTGCTGGCCACGTGGTCCGTCGGGCGGGCGACGGCACCCACGGACCCGTCGCGGCGCCGGCTCCTCGCGATCGCCGGGCTCGTCGGGGCCGCCGCCGCGACGGGCGGCGCGGCGCTCGGCCGGACGATCCGGCGCGTCACCCGTCCCGACCCTCGCCCGGTGCAGGAGGCGATGGCCCGCGAGCTCGGCGGCGAGTACATGGAGCTCGTCGCCCGCGCCTACCATCCCAAACGCAGCGGGGACATCCAGCTCGTGGTCGCCCCGTACAACAGCGCGAACTACCCGCCGGAGTCCCGCTCGCTCGTGCCCGGCGACCCCCGGACGAGCCACGCGAGCGTCTGGATGTACCTCGAACGGGTGCCCCTGGTCGTTTCCGGCGCGGGCATCCCGCCGATGGACTCGGCGGACCGCGTCAGCCTCGCCGACGTCGCCCCCACGATCGCCGAGCTGATCGGCTTCCAGGACTTCCTCGACCTCGGCCGCGAGGGACGGGTGCTCCCGGGCATCACGGCGCCGCGCGCGCGGCCGGAGCTCGTCGTCACGTTCGTGATCGACGGCGGTGGCTGGAACGTGCTTCGGGAGTTCCCCGACGCCTGGCCGAATCTCCGTCGCCTGATGCGCGAGGGCGCCTCGTACCGGAACGC
>JBOGVD010000018.1:0-5821 GCA_050696355.1 Actinomycetota bacterium | reverse complement strand
GCGTCGAGGATCGTGTACACGAGCCCGATCGCGAAGCCGACCAGGGTGACGCCGGCCAGGATCCGAGCGAGCAGCAGGCGTCGGTCCGGCCTCGGATCGGAACCCTGAGCGTTGACCTGCTGCATGGAAGGATGTTCGCAGGTCGCGGGTCACCGCCCAAGGGGGCCGACCTGCGGATCGTCCGGGAGGCAGCGAAGATGATCGCGAAGATGTTTCCCGGTGAAGACGAGCGGCTGGCGGTACCGGATCGAGAGCACCAGGGTCGGGAGCATCGGGAGCCCGTAGACGACCGCGATCCAACCGCTGGTCCGCGCGTCCGACAACGCCAACTCCCGCGGCCCGGCCGCGGTCAGGATGATCCCGAGGACCGCGAAGAAGACGATCGCGATCGGGATCGCGGCGATCAGGGCCGGCATCGTGCGACGGAGCTCCCTCGAGCCGAGCGCCATCGAACCTCCTCCCGACTACGGTCGGATCTGCGCCAGCCGCTCCCTGATCCTGACCGCGGCGACGACGTTGCCCTTCCGCTCGAAACGCTCGAGCGCCGTCTCGTACGCCGCGCGCGCGTCGTCGCCGCGGCCCGCCGCCGCGAGCACGTCTCCCCGGACCTCGTGCCCTCCGCCCTGCCAGTCGAGGTAGTCGGTCGCGTCCATGATCGCCACGGCCTCGTCGGCGAGCGCGAGCGCTTCGTCGAACGAATCACGCCCGGAGAGCACCCTCGCCTGCACCCGCCTCCAGTCGCCCTGCGACGCGAAGTCGTCCTCAGCCGCGAGCTCCTGGCTCCTCTCCGCGAACGACTCGGCCTCGTCGAAGCGACCCTGATCGCAGAGTGCGTGTCCCAGCAGGGCGCAGATCGTCGAGTTGAACCCCGTCTCGCCCATCTTCTCGTAGGCCTCGTGCATCTCCCGCAGGGTCCGCTCCGCGTCCTGCGGCCGACCCTCGAGGAGCAGCGTCTCCGCGCTGATCTGGCTCGTGGTGATCATGATCGTGGGTGCTCCCAGCTCCTCGTAGATCGCTCCCGATCGCGCGACCAATTCGTGCGCCTCGGCGAAGCGCCCGGCCATCGCGAGGACGCCGGCGCGGACGCGCAGATCGTGGGCCTCGCCGAGGAGGCCTCCTCCTCGGAGGATGGCGGCGCGATCGAGCACGGCGAACGCGTCCCCCACGCGGACCGACCCGAAGTACGCGCAGACCGCCATCTGGGCGGCGACCTCGGTGCGGTCCCGCCGGGTCATCGTCGGCGCCCGATCGTAGAGCTCCGCGAGCATCGTCATCGCGTCGGCCGTCTTCCCGAGGAAGAACGAGATCTGCGCGACCGCGAGGATGGCCCGTGCCCGGAGGTTCTCGTCGCCGAGACGCTCCGCCTCGTCGAGCACCGCCTCGACCTCCTGGCGGCCGGTCGACATCGTACGCGTCGGATCGACCGAGATCTCGTTCAGGATCCGGACGAGCTCCGCGCGGAGCGCGTACGGCCGGTCGCCCACGCGGGTCGCGGCTTCGCTCGCGCGGATCGCGGCATCGTGCGCGGTCGCGTACTCGCCGAGCTCCGGGAGCATCTCCGACAGACGGACGAGCGCCCGGACCCGGAGCGATCCGTCTGACAGGGCGACACACCGCTCCAGGAGCGATCGGGCCGCCGCCAGATCGCCGCGTTCGTCCGCCCGTTCCGCGGACGCGTACAGGTGCCGGGCGGCACGCGTCGCGACCTCCCGGGCACGGTCGTCGACCGCGCCGAGCTCCTCCCGGTACCGGAACGCCTGTTCGAGGTGGTAGCCGACGATCTCCTCGTACTCGGCGATCCGCTCCCCGGCCGCGATCGTGAGCCAGGCCGCGAACCGCTCGTGCAGGTCGGCACGCTGCTCCTTCGGCATCGCGTGGTAGGCGGCGTCGCGGATCAACAGGTGCCGGAACCGGAACGCGTCCTCGCCGGCGAACTCGGCGCGATCCGGACGGATCAGCTCCTTCCGCGCCAGCGCCAGCAGCCGTGAGCCGACCTGGGGGCGAACGGTCTCGGGGCTCAACATCGCGACGGCTCCGGAGTGGAACACCTTGCCCTCGACGGCGCCTCGCTCGATCACGCGACGCTCCTCGGCGTCCAACCGGTCCAGGCGCGCCGCGAGCAGCAGCTGGATCGTCGGTGGCACCGTCACGTCCGCGAGGTCCTCGACCGACCGCCACGCGCCCTCCTCGAACCGGAGCAGGCCGTCGTCGATCAGCATCGCGAGCATCTCCTCGACGAACAGCGGGTTGCCTTCCGCGGCCTCGAGGATCCGATCCCGGGCCATCCGGGGGATGTCCGCCCGGCCGAGCAGGTTGTCGACGAGCTGGGACGCCTCGTCCGCGGGGAGCGGCTCGAGCAGGATCGACGTCGCGTTGAGCTTCCCGCCGCCCCATCCCGGGCGCACCTCCAGCAGCTCCGGCCGCGCGCCGCAGAGCAGCAGCACCGCGGCGTCGCGCGTCCAGTCAGCCAGGTGCTCGATCAGGTCGAGGAACGTCGGCTCGCCCCAGTGGATGTCGTCGAACTCGACGACGACCGGGTGCTCGCGCGCGAGGTGCTCGAGCAGCTTGCGGACCGCCCAGAAGACGTCCTCGGTGGCCCCCGGCCCCGCCCAGCCGAAGAGCCCCGCGAGGAGTCCCTCGACCCTCTCCCGTTCCGGCGCGTCGGCCAGCAGCCGATCGAGCTTCGAGCGCGCGACGGCCGGCGTGTCGGCGTCGAGGATCCCGGCCGCCTGGTGGATCACTTCCGCGAGCGGGAAGAACGTGATCCCCTCGCCGTAGGAAAGGCAGCGGCCGCGCAGGATCGTGGCCTCGCCCACCGCGCCGAGGAACTCCGTGACGAGCCGGGACTTCCCGACGCCCGCCGGTCCCATGAGCGTGAAGAGCTGCGACGTGCGATCGGTGAGGGCGCGCTCGAGCGCGTGCTCCAGGAGCGAGAGCTCCTTCGCGCGGCCGACCATCGGTGAGTCGAGGTGTCGTTCGTGGCCGGGCGTGTCTGCCGCGACGGCGACGAGCCGGAAGGCGGGCACCGGCCGTTCCTTCCCCTTCAAGGCCAGGGGCTCGACCGGCTCGACCTCGACGGCGTCCTTCACGAGCCGGTAAGTGGGCTCGCCGAGGAGGATCTCGCCGGGGGTCGCCACCTGTTCCAGCCTGGCGGCCACGTTCACGGCATCGCCGGTGACGAGACGTTGACCGGCGGACGGATCGCCCGCGACGACCTCACCCGTGTTCACTCCGATCCGCGCGGCCAAGCCTTCACCGTGCTCGCGCCGGAGGTCGTCGTTCAGCCGCTCGAGCGCCTCACGCATCCCGATCGTTGCCCGCACGGCTCGGATGGCGTCGTCCTCGTGGAGCCGGGGGATCCCGAAGACCGCCATCACCGCGTCGCCGATGAACTTCTCGACCGTCCCCCCATGACGCTCGATCGCCGCCGTCATCTCGTCGAAGTACCTCCCCATCACGCTCCGGAGCGCCTCGGGATCGAGTCGCTCACCGAGGGCCGTCGAGCCGGTGACGTCGGCGAACACGATCGTGACGACCTTGCGGACGTCGGCGGCGGGGGCCGCCCCCTCGCCCAGCGGAGTGGCGCAGTTCTGGCAGAAGCGGGCCCGGTCGGCGTTCTCCTCCCCGCAGCTCGGGCAGCGCTTCACGGACGGAGCATAGAAGGGAGCTGGAGGCCGCGGGTTCGCGTCGCTCTTCGCTCGGAAGACCCGCAACGTTCGCTCGGCGGCCTCCGGCGCTTCATCCGGAGCGGCTACACATGCATCGGAGGGTTGGCAGTGGCCTTCCGAGAGGCGTCGGGATCCCGGCGTCCGAGCAGGAGGTCCCCCGGTCCTACCGAGTCGAGGTCACAGTGAGGCAGCCTGGGCGTGACGCCGCGGCGCGGTCCACGTCTCGGGCCTCGAGGCCGCCGCGGTCAGGACGATCACGTCGCTCGGGCGGAGGACCGTCGGCTGGTGGAGCATCCAGTGCTTCGCGCTCCCCGGGCCTCCGACGTAGATCTCGTCGGGGAGCCGTTTCACGATCCACTCGTCGGCGAGGATCGCGAGGAGCCCGCGAACCTCCACGGGCCGGTCGATCGCGGCGGTCAGGAGCTGCGCCACGCGGCGAGCCTCCGCCGACGCCTTCGGGAGGTGATTCGTGCGATGTCCGTCGTGGACGATGCTCCGGGGGTTCACGCGGATCGTGCCGGCGAGGTTCTTCGTGCTGATCGTGAAGACGCCGCCCGGGCCGATCACGAGGTCCTCGATGTGCTGGCCGCGCTCCCCGATGGCAACGTCGTGGAGGACGAACCAGCCCTCCGGCAATCGCCCGAGCCACCATGCGTTGCCCCGTTCGCCCAGGGTGCCCGTGCGTGGGACCCGCTCGACCGTGTGGACGCCCAGCAGCCGTGCGAGCCGCGTGCGGACCGGGGCGGCGGAGAGCTCACGATCGATCGCCATGGAGGACTGGTCGGCCGATCGAGCCGGAATCCTGAGCGCGTTCGTCGTCTTTACCTATTCCGAGGGAGGGTCGGGTTCAGGCCTCGAGCTCGTCGCGGAGAGCGGAGAGCCATTCCACCGCGATCCGATCCTGCGGGCGATCCGCGGCGCGCTTCATGCGGATCAGGTCGTCGAGGGAGGCCACGCGGACGACGAGGCCGTCGAGGTCCTCGTCGGTGGTCGACGCATCGAGGTCCGCGAAGCCGTCGGTGCCGGCCGGCGTACCCAGACAGTCGATCGGACCCGAGTCGGTCGAGAACGTGAAGTGGTCGCCCTGCTCGAGGGTCCGGGCGTCGAGACGGAACGGCACGTTCGCCGGCGCTCCACGGAGCCGGGCACCGAGGCCCTTCAGCGCCGTGGCGAGGCGGACGAGGTTCTCCCGGTCGCGGGCATGGCAGATGTCTACGTCGCCGGTGATCATCGGCGAGCCGCGGAGCGCGGCCGCGATACCGCCGATCAGCACGAAGCGGACGCCGTGCGCGACGAGCGTCCGGAGGCCGGCGAGCGGATCGAACTCGGGTTCGGTCACGAGCCGGCCGCCCGGCCGCGCAGCCGCCTCGTGCGGTTCCATTCTCGCGCGGTCAGTCGGGCGCGCTCGATCGGCGAGAGCCGCAGCCGCTCGCGGATCAGCGTGCGGTCCACGCCGAGGCCGGGTCGCTCCACGAGGTCGAGGGTGAGGCCGCACCCGCGGAGCAGGACGTCGAGCGTCTCGAGCCGCGGCGACACGTGGTCGCGCTCGATCCGGGAGACCGCGGGCTGCGGCACACCCGCCTTCCTGGCGAGCTGTCGCTGCGTGAGCCCCGCCCGTGTCCTGGCTTCACGAAGAAGGGTCCCCGCTCTCATGCCTCGCGATGATAACAGAACAGTTATCTTCGTACCCGGTGGACGCGACGTTGCCCCGCCGGCCGGCCCGACTCCCCCCGGTTCGACGGACCTCAGCCGCTGAGCGCGGTCGCGGTGCCCAGCAGATCGTCCGTCTCCGCCACCAGCGGCGCGGCCCCGAGGCCGTCGAACACCTCGCGGGCCGACCGCAGTCGATCGCTCCCCTCGTCCGGCCGGCCGAGCTCGAGGAGGCATCGCCCGGCGCCGAGGAGCGACAACCCGTGATGGAGGACGTGCGGGAACGCGGCCCATCCCTCCGCCGCCTCGTCGTACCGCCGGACCGCGTCCTCGAGGTCGCCCTTCAGCTCGGCCAGGGCCGCCGTCGCCTCGGTCCCGCTGATCCGGTGCCTCGTGAGATGTGGTGTGTATCCCTCGAGGAGCCGTCTCAAGGTGTCCGTCGCGGCCGCCGCGCGACAGACGTCCGCGGCCTCGTCCATGAGCCAGCCGCGCGAGCCCGGTCG
>JBOGVD010000017.1:0-34648 GCA_050696355.1 Actinomycetota bacterium | reverse complement strand
TCGGCAACGCCGTGCACACCGCGCTGCAGTTCCCGGTCCTCGGCGAGGACGTGCTGATCACGGGCGCCGGGCCGATCGGTCTCATGGCCGCCGCCGTCGTCGGGCACGCGGGCGCTCGGCACGTGGTGATCACCGACGTGAACGCTTATCGCCTCGAGCTCGCCCGCTCGATGGGCGTGACCGTCGCCCTCGACGTCCGCGAGGGCTCGCTCGCCGAGACGCAAGCGAAGCTCGGGATGAAGGAGGGCTTCGACGTCGGGTTGGAGATGAGCGGCAACCCCGCCTCGCTGCAGGACATGCTGGCGAACCTGTCGCACGGCGCGAAGGTCGCGATGCTCGGCCTGCCCGACGAGCCGTTCGCGATCGACTGGAACACGGTGATCTTCGACCAGCTGACGCTGAAGGGCGTGTACGGCCGTCAGATGTACGAGACCTGGTACATGATGACCGTGATGCTGCAGAGCGGCCTCGACATCGCCCCCGTGATCACGCACCGGTTCCCCGCGGGTCGGTTCGAGGAGGCCTTCGACGCGATCCGATCGGGCGAGACGGGCAAGGTCCTCCTGGACTGGTCGTCGGAGAGATGACCACGGACTCCGTGCGAGGCGCGCTCGCGGAGGAGCTCGAGGAGATCCGCGGCGCCGGCCTCGAGAAGCCGGAGCGCGTGCTGACGTCAGCGCAGGGCGCGCGCGTGACCGTGCGCGGCGGCCGCGACGACGAGGTTCTGAACCTGTGCGCGAACAACTACCTCGGCCTCGCCGACCATCCCGCCGTGATCGAGGCAGCGCACGCGGCGATGCAGGAGTGGGGCTTCGGGCTCGCGTCGGTGCGGTTCATCTGTGGGACGCAGGCGATCCACAAGGACCTCGAGGACGCGCTCTCGTCGTTCCTCGGCACCGAGGACACGCTTCTCTACTCGTCGTGCTTCGACGCGAACGGCGGCATCTTCGAGGTGCTGCTCGGTCCGGACGACGCCGTGATATCCGACGAGCTGAACCACGCGAGCATCATCGACGGCGTGCGACTGTCGAAGGCCGAGCGCTTCCGGTACCGGAACAACGACATGGACGATCTGGAGGCACAGCTCAAGGAGGCCTCGGGAGCTCGCCGGCGACTGATCGCGACCGACGGCGTGTTCTCGATGGACGGCTACCTGGCCGACCTCCCGGCGATCTGCGACCTCGCCGAGCGCCACGACGCGGTCGTGATGGTCGACGACTCGCACGCGGTCGGGTTCATGGGACCGGGCGGCCGGGGCACGCACGAGCACCACGGCGTGATGGGTCGGGTCGACATCCTGACCGGCACGCTCGGCAAGGCGATGGGCGGGGCGAGTGGCGGCTACGTGAGCGGTCCGAGGGAGGTCGTCGAGCTACTGCGGCAGCGCTCGCGACCGTACCTGTTCTCGAACACGGTGGCGCCGGCGGTCGTGGGGGGCTCGATCAAGGCGATCGAGCTGCTGACGGCCTCGACCGAGCTCCGCGACCGGCTGGAGGACAACACGCGGTTCTTCCGCGGCGAGATGGAGGTCGCCGGCCTCGAGGTGCTCCCCGGGGAACATCCGATCGTCCCGGTGATGGTGGGCGACGCGGCGCTCGCCGGCCGGATCGCGGAGTCGATGCTCGAGAAGGGCGTCTACGTGATCGGGTTCTCGTACCCCGTGGTGCCGAAGGGGAAGGCGAGGATCCGGGCCCAGGTCTCGGCGGCGCACTCGAAGGAGGACCTGGCGTTCGCGGTGAGTGCCTTCGCGGAAGCGAAGGCCGAGCTCACCTAGCCGTCAGCCGGCGTGGCGGTCGTGGTGGGTCGAGGCGTGCCTCGAGCGCATCGAACCGCTGGTCGACGCGGGCGAACCGAGACTCGATCCGGCCCTCGAGCGCATCGAACCGGGCGTCCATCCTGGCGCCGAGGGCATCGATCCGCGCGCCCATCGCGTCGATCCGAGTGCCGAGGAAGAAGAGGCTGCCGAGTGACGTCGCGGCGAGGATGCCGATCGCGGTCCACACGGCAGCTTCCATCTCAGGCGAGGGTAGCAGCGGCGTCGCCGGCCAGGGGTGACGTCCCTCACATACCGGTTCAGGGAGGGTGTTGGGTACCCGGGACACCGGTTCGGAAACGCGACCGCGCGTGGGCGATTCGCCCGACACGCTCGCCCGTTACCTGCGACACCGTCCCGGGTAGCGGAGGCAGGAGAGCCCGAACGTGGCGGTCGGGGTCCGCTTCTCGGCCGTCAGTCAGAGATCGAATCACCATCGGAAGGAGTGATCCATCATGCCCAAGAAGCTCTCCGCGCTCGTCGCGATCTTCGCGATGAGCAGCCTGTTGCTGTTCTCCGCCGGGAGCGCGGCGGTGGCCGCACCGCCGGCACCCGGTCTGAACGACATCCCGGTGACGGGTTCGTTCGGTGAAGGCGGCACGTTCACAGGTACCTTCGACATCGAGCGGTTCGCCGCCCAGGGTGGCGAGGTCGTCGCGGTCGGTGACATCAGCGGAGTCCTGACGGACGCCGGTGGCACGGTGATCGGCAGCGTGACCGACGTCGCGACGGCGCTTCCGCTGCAGAGCGTGAGCTGCGAGATCCTCGACCTGACCCTCGGGCTGCTGGACCTCGACCTGCTCGGACTGGTCGTGCATCTCGACACCGTGCACCTGAACATCACCGCCGAGCAGGGCCCCGGCAACCTCCTGGGGAACCTGATCTGCGCGGTGGCCGGGCTGCTCGACAACGACGCGCCGGCGAACGCCATCGCCCGGCTCCTGAACCAGCTGCTCGGTCTGCTGAACCGGCTCGGGTAACGAGCGGGTCGCGCGGGCTCGCGACGAGGAGGGACCCTCGGGTCCTCCTCGTTCGTGTCCGGTGCCGGCTACGGCACGCCGCGGCGCTGCGGGGCGTCCGTGATCGGCGTCGGGCTGTGGAACACGGCCTCCGCGTTGTTCCCGTGGAGGTCGTTCACGAACGCCGCGTAGTAGCGCTCCGAGTACTGGGCCCAGATGCCGGGTTCGCCGCGGGTGCTCGCGCCCGCGGCGAGCGCGGCGTCGAAGAACGCGTCCACGGCGTCGCGATCGGCGGAGTCGAACGCCACGTGCGACGCGGTCGTGACCGGAGAGCCCTCGCAGATCGAGAAGTCATCGAGCTGCTGCCGACCGTACGAGATGCAGTTCGGTTCCTCGTTCAACTCCTTCATCCCGAGCGGCGCGAGCGCCGCCGTGTAGAGGCGCCGGCTCGCCGGGAAGTCTTCGACGACGAACAAGACGTGATCGACCACGACGTGCCGGTCTGTCATGCCTGACCTCCTTCGGCCGCCTGATCTCGATGGCGCCGCCGACGGCCCCGGTTGGCCGAACGGCGGGCGATACGGCAGGATGCTAGCCATGCCGCACTCGATCGGCGACCTGGCGGAGGTGCTGGACAACCTCGGGGTCTTCGCCATGCATCCGGAGGAGGTGCTGGGTCTGTGTCCATCGGGCTTCCGGCGGGTGCCGATCAGCCAGGGGGACGAGTTCTACCTCTCGCTCCAGGGGTTCACGTCGAACCAAACCGCCTATGCCCACACCCACCCCGACTCGGAGGAGTGGGTGGTCGTCCTGTCGGGCGAGGGCAAGGCGCTGCTCGCGGACAACCCGGTCCCGCTCGAAGGGAGCCTCGTGATCGGGCGGGCGACCGCGCATCCGCACGGGTTCGTGAGCGGCGACGAGCCGATGACCCTCCTGTCGATCCAGCTCCCGAGGCCGTCCGAGCCCGCCACCACGTGGGATCAGCCGGGCAAGACGACGGACCCGATCGCGTGCGCAGCCGGTGGGACCTGCCGGCGCTGTCACCGATGCGGCGGGCACAGCAGCAACTTCCGCGCCTCCCGCTTCGTCTGCGAGAACTGCACGCTCGAGTTCTGAATCAAGGCCCCGAGGCCGCCCGCTCCTCGGCCAGACGCGCGAGGTTCGCCAGCTGCCTGCGATCCGCGCGGTTCACGTAGATCGTGAAGAGGGAACGGATCACCGGCTGCAGCCAGTACGGCACGTAGCTCACGCGCTCGATCGTCTCCGTGTACGTGATCCGCGATCCCTTGCCCTCGGGCGCGATGTCGTACCGATGGGAGAAGTGCGCGTCCCACGGCTTCCCTCGCTTGCGGTCCAGGTGGGCGTCGGTCTCGATCACGAACGTCGTCGGTCGGGTCGCCGTGGTCACGACGGAACGGTCGCTGAACGTTCCGTTGTCGGCGGCACCGGCCGAGGTGAAGGCGGTCCCGACCGCGGCGGGACCTTCCGGGGCCTCCATGGACAGCAGCTTGAACGTCTCGCTGCTCGCGCGCTCGCCGGACCAGTCCAGGTGGTTGCGGAGGTCGGCGATCGTGCCGTAGACGGTCTGCGGCGACGCCGAGGACGTGACGGACGTCCGGGTCCGGAACCCCAGCGGTCGGTCGGCCACGGCCGTCGCCTAGGATCCCGCGGACCCCCGACGCGCGCCGCGGACATGGTCCTCCTCGGACTCGTTCCAGACCTCGTCGACGTTCTCCACGTTGAAGCCGTACTCGAACACGAGCGTCCCGCCGTAGGCGGCGCCGAAGAGCACGCCGGCCGCGGCGATCAGGGACAGCGCGAGCCACGCTCCCTGCGTCTGGCCTTCGTCGAAGCCCGGGATCCGGAGCAAGAGACTCACGAGCGTGACCGCGGTGATCGCGAACATGATCACCGCGTGCCAGTTGATCGTGCGCCATACCTGCGTGTGCTTCGCTCGCCCGATCGGCCCGCTCTTCCGGTCACGCGGTATCCCCTTCCACCAGTCCATGACGCCCGTGAGCAACGCCCCCAAACTGACGATGAACCCGGCGACCATGACGAACGTGGCTGCGGCGAAGAAGTCCTGCGCCTTGGGATCCGACGCGTCGGAGAAGTACGAGATCAGATCGAACGCTCCGGCGAGCGCGTAGCAGACGATCGGGAAGTCCGTGAGCGGCGGGTGGAACGGCTTCCCGCTGAAGCCCCGGAGGCCCTGGGAGCGGCGACCCTTGAACGACCAGGTGGGGCGGATCGAGAAGATCCTCGGCATGATTGCTCTCCTCCCTCGACGCGGCGACGCGGGGCGGGGCCCCCTCGGCACGAGCATCATGCCACGCGAGAGGGAGACGACGTTTGCATCGAAGGTCTCGCGGACATCATCCCTGCATGGTGCGGATCGGCTACACCCTGTCCAGCGAGGAGCACGGACCCGGGGACCTCCTGTTGTACGGACGGATCGCGGAGGAGTCGGGCTTCGACTTCCTGACCGTCTCGGATCACTTCCACCCCTGGACCTCTCAACAGGGCCAGAGCCCGTTCGTCTGGAGCGTCCTCGGGGGTCTGTCCGTCAAGACGGAGCACATCCCGATCGTGACCGCGGTGACCTGTCCGACGATCCGGATGCATCCCGCCGTGATCGCGCAGGCGGCGGCGACCACGGCCTGCCTGTTGCCGGACCGGTTCGTCCTGGGGCTCGGCAGCGGCGAGAACCTGAACGAGCACATCGTGGGCGCCGGCTGGCCGCACCCGCAGGAGCGGCTCGACATGCTGGAGGAGGCGATCGAGCTGATCCGCGGGCTCTGGACCGGCGAGCTCGTCACCGAGTGGACCGACCACTACACCGTCGACCGGGCGCGTCTCTACACGATCCCCGAGACCTCGCCGCCCATCGCCGTCGCCGCGTCCTCACCGGCCGCTGCGAAGCTCGCCGGGCGTGCCGGCGACGCGCTGATCTCCACCGCCCCGGATGCTGAGCTGGTCGAGACGTTCCGCGACGCCGGCGGTGAGGGCATGCCGGTGTACGGGCAGCTCACCGCCTGCTACGGATCGGACGAGGCGAAGGCGAAGGACGAGGCCCTCGAATGGTGGCCGAACACGACCCTGCCCGGGGAGCTGGGCGTGGAGCTGGCCGAGCCGCAGCACTTCGAGGAGGTCGCGCAGCTCATCACCGCGGAACAGGTCGGCGAGAAGGTCGTCTGCGGGCCGGATCCCGGCGCGATCGTCGAGAAGATCGGTGCGTTCGTGGAGGCAGGCTTCGATCACGTCCTCCTCCACCAGGTCGGCCCTCGTCAGGAGGAGTTCCTCGCGTTCGCGAAGGACGAGCTGCTCCCTTCGATCGACCGCTGAGGCTGCCGGGCAAGAACCCGCATTTGCCCGGCGGGACGCCGCCCGGTAGCGTCCGCGCGAGATGGACACCTACATGGTCGTGCTGCGGATGCTGCACATCCTCGCCGGCGTGTTCTGGGTGGGCGCGGCGTTCACCACGATCCTGTTCCTCCAGCCGACGGCACGCGACGTCGGCCCCGCGGCGGGTCACTTCATGGCGCATCTCGCCGGGAAGAAGCACATGGTGGACTGGGTGCTCCGCGCGGCCGGCCTCACGATCCTGGCCGGCCTCCTGATGTACTGGCGGGTCTCGGACGGCCTGGATGGCGACTGGCTCACGTCGGCGCCCGGGCTGTCCCTCACGATCGGGGCCCTCTGCGGCATCGCGGCCTTCTCGCTCGGTCTCAGCGTCGTCCGACCGACGATCATGGCGACCCTCGCGATCGGCCGGGACGTCGGGGCCAGCGGCGGCCCGCCCACGCCCGAGCAGGGCGCACAGCTCCAAGCGCTCCAGGAGCGGGGGAAGGCGGTCGGTCAGGTCATCGTGCCGCTGCTCGTCGTGGCCGTGGGCGGGATGGCGGCGGCCCGGTACCTCTAGGGCTCATCCCCTCCTCCTCGTCCACGAAGTCCCAGGCCCGGAGCTCGCCGGGCTCGAGCCGGATCGTCACGTCGTTGCCGCCGACCTTCCGGACGTAGGCCTCGCCCTTCTCCGGTCCGAGGTACCGGCCCGCGATCCGGATGGCGGTCTCGAAGGCATCCTCCGGCACGATCCGCGCCGTGCCCCGGACCTCCGCGCCTCGCAGGGGGTAGCTCGACTCGGCGACGAGGATCGAGGCGCGAGGCTCGCGACGAAGGTGCCGCGACTTCACGTCGTTCGCGCCCGTCCAGACGTTGAACCCGCCGTCGCGCCACTCGTGCCAGACTGGCGACAGCAGGATGCTGCCGTCCTGCCGGACGGTCGAGAGCACGGCGATCACCGGCTCGTCGAGGAAGCCGCCCAGGTCTTCGATCGTCAGGTCGGTCCGCACCCTCGAACGATACCGACCTACCGGCGCAGGAAGCGGCTCACGTCGAGGGTCACCGGGAGCCCGAAGAAGCGACCCAGGCGCTTCGCCTCTGCCTCCAGCGTCTTCTCGCCGGCGTCCGTGACGGCGTGGTAGAGGTGGATCGTCGCCTCGATCCTCTTCGGTTCGAACGTGCGCCTCCAGTGACCGGCGACGCGTCCGCGCAACAGGACGAGCCCGCTCGGAAACGTCCGGTCGCTCCATGCCTCGCGCGCGAGCTCTCCGACCGATTCGCCGTGGAAGCGGGACTCCGTGTACCCCACGACGAGCTCGTCGTAGGTCTGGAGGAGATGTGCGCCACGGGCGGGGGGCGGGCGCCGGCCCCCTTCCGATGTCACGGACCAGAGCGAGAGGCCGTCGACCTCCTCGTTCCCGACCTCGTCTCCGAGCATCTCGAGAGCGTTGCGGATGTCGGTCATGGTGAGTCCCGACCACCAGCTCATGTCCCTGACGGTCGCCGGGCCGTGGCTCGTCAGGTAGCGACGAACGAGCTCGACCAGCGCCTCGTCGCGGTCGAGGCGGCGGCCGGGGGGGATCCGCTCGTCGAGGAGCGCGTACGTCTGCTGCTTCCCCGTGCGCCCGCCGCTGCCGATCAGCGCCACGAGCTCGCAGTGCATGAGGAGGTACGGCATCCGCTGACCGTCGCGAACGAGCTTCCTTCGATCGAAGACGGCCGCGATCTCGTCCCTCGTCAGACGGTTCCCTCCCTCGAGCGCCGAGGCGATCGCCTTCTCGGCTCGAGAGAGCGTGCGTGTGTCGAGCCCGAGCTGCCGGTACCGCCCGGCGTTCCCCTGCTGCACGCGCGGCCCGCTCAGCGCCAGCAGCCAGCGGAGGTCGTCACGGGCGACGAAGTGCCACGTCGGCCGGAGCACGTGCGTCCGCACGATGGCGCCGTCAGACAGCGCTCGATCGACGTCGGCGTGGTCGATCCCTGTCGACCGTTGCCCGATCGACCACGTCGCGGGGCCGTACTCCTGCGCCTGCATCGCGAGGTGCCACCCGACGGCCTCCTCCGGCACCGCGAACGGATCGCCGCGCAGGCGGGAGTTGCGGATCCGCCGTCGCGCGATCTTCAGATCCGACATGGCCCCGCACACTACGGCGCTTCGATGACCTCGTACGCTCCCTTCTTCTTGCGGCACGATGGCACGGTGATCGAGCTGAACGACCCTGAGGAGGTGCTCCGAGATGGCAGACGAGCGGATCGAGGCAGCGACCGCCCACTGGGCCCCGCGATTCACGTCGCAGGGCGTGGATCCGAACGACTTCCTGCGCGTCACGAGCGGTGTGGATCGGTGGGAGGACTGGCTGGACGCCTGGTGCGCGAACGGCGACAGGCATGCGCAGCTGGCGCGAGAGGCCGAGGAGTCCGCCCGCGTCCTGTCCGCGGGCGAGGCGTGGGTCCACGCGGCCCTGTCCTACCACTTCGCGAAGTTCGTCTGGATGGTGGATCTCGGCAAGTATCGTGACGCCGCCGACCGGTCCGTCGCCGCGCTCCGTGAGGCCCACCGATTGCTCGACCCCACTGCCGAGCGCCTGGAGGTTCCGTTCGAGAGCGGCACGATGGTCGGCAACCTCCGCCGTCCCGGCGCCGAGGCGCGCCCGCCGCTCGTGCTGTTGCTCCCCGGTCTCGACTCCACGAAGGAAGAGTTCTTCAACTGGGAGAACGTGTTCCTGGCCAGAGGGATGGCGACGCTGTCGCTCGACGGTCCCGGACAGGGCGAGACCGGCTACCACACCCACATCCGGCCCGACTACGAGGTCGGTCCGAGGGCGATGCTCGATCACCTCGCGGACCGGCCGGACCTCGACCTCGACCAGGTGGGCGTGGTCGGCGTGTCGCTCGGTGGGTACTACGCGCCGCGGACGGCCGCGTTCGAGCCTCGCGTACGGGCCGTCTGTGCGATCGGGGGAACGCATTCGTTCGGCGAGCTGATCGCGGACCGGCCCTCGATCTCGCGCGAGACGTTCCTGCACCACTCGGGTGCCGAGGACCTCCAGCAGATGCAGACGATCGCGGACCGGATGACGTTGACGGGCGTGCTGCCCAAGCTCACGCAACCGTTCCTGGTGATCTTCGGGAAGCTTGACCGGCTGGTCCCGTACGAGCACGCGGAGCGCGTGGTGGCGGAGTCCCCGACCGCCGAGCTCGTGATGTACCCGGAGGGGAACCACGTCTGCAACAACATCCCGTACAAGTACCGGCCGCTCGCGGGAGATTGGATGGCGGAGCAGCTCGGGGCGGCGGCCCGGTAGCCGCCATTCCAGACGGTGTGCCTTGACAGGAATACACAATGCACAGAACACTGATGTTTGGGCGCGTCGGTCGTCGTCCGGTCCGGGTCGGACGTGCGAGCGGTCGCATCGGACGACGAAGGGTGGGGTCGATGTCGAACGACACCGGTAGCCCCCTCGCATCGGCGCGAGGGGCACGTGCGGGACACCAGGAAGGTTCGTGGGCTCGCGGGCCCAGACGCGGCGGGATCGCGTGGAGAGGTCGGACGCTTTCCTTCCTGGCCGCTCTCGCCCTCGCGCTCACAGCGTGCACCGGGGGTGAGGACCCGGAGCCGGCCCCGGACACCGACGACGGCGCGGCCCAGGTCCAGAACCCCGACGTGATCGTCCACGCCGCGGACGATGAGCCACTGTCCCTCGACCCCGCCCAGGCGGAGCCGGGTGAAGGGGGGGAGTCGGTGATCCTCCAGGTGTACGAGCGCCTGGTCGAATTCAGTCCCGAAGGGCCGGAGCTGGAGCCGGGATTGGCCACCGAGGTCCCGTCGGGAGACAACGGCATGATCTCCGAAGACGGGCTCACCTACACGTTCCCGATCCGGGAAGGCGTCAGCTTCCACGACGGGAGCCCACTCACGGCGGACGACGTGAAGTACTCCTGGGACCGCGTCCTGGAGATGGCACTCCCGGAGGCGAACGCGGGCCTGCTGGCCGACATCATCACCGAGACGAACGTGGTGGACGAGTCCACCTTCGAGGTGACGCTCAACCAGCCCAACGCCGCCTTCCTCAACTCGGTCGTCACGCAGTCGGTCGCGTCGATCGTGTCGGAGGAGGTCGTCGAGGCGAACGGCGGGATCACCGCCGGCGAGCCCAACGAGTACATGCAGACGAACCCGGTCGGCACCGGCCCGTACGTCTTCACCGCGTGGAACCGGGGCGAGAACATGCTGTTCGAGGTGAACGAGGAGTACTGGGGCACGCCCGCGAGCCTGGACCTGCGGTTCGAGATCGTCCCGGACCCCGACGTGCGCGTGCTCGGTCTGCGCGCCGGCGACTACGACTCGATCGAAACCGACCCGTCGTTCGTGGGCGACGTCGAGGGGGCCGACGGCGTCGAGGTCTTCGCGGGCGAGTACCTCCTCGAGCCGATCCACATCGGCATGAACCTGAACATCCCCGAGGGTGCCCTGCCACCGGAGGACACGATCCCGACGGACTTCTTCCACGATCCGCGAGTCCGCCAGGCCTTCAACTACGCGTTCGACTACCAGGGCTTCATCGACGGAGCGCTCGGCGGGTTCGGAGCACCGGTCCCGCACTACTTCCCGCAGGGCGTCCTCGGCTACGACGAGAGCATGCCGGTCTACGAGCAGGATCTCGCGCGAGCCGAGGAGCTGTTCCGCGAGTCCGGGTGGTGGGACGAGGGCTTCACGATCTCGGTGATCACGGAGGAGGCCAACCTCTTCGAGGTCGGCGCGCTCGTCCTCAAGGACTCGCTCGAGGGGCTCAACGAGAACTTCCGGGTGCGCGTCCTCGCCGTTGCCGAGGCGCAGTTCGACGAGGCGCACGCGAGCGATCCCCTCCCGTACGCGATGTGGGTCAAGAACGCCGATCCCTACGCCGACCCGCACGCGTTCATGCGGGACTACATCCATCCCGACGGCCCCTGGGGTCAGGTCCACGGGTTCGCGAACGGCTACGAGGACCCGGAGCAGATCGCCTCGATGATCGACGACGCCTCGACCACCACGGACCCCGGCGAGCGCGTCGAGATCTACGGCCAGCTCGCCGAGATCCTGTTCAAGGACCCGATGTGGATCATCGCCGGGAACGAGACGGCGCTGAACGCCCACCGGGAATGGCTGCAGGGATTCGTGATGAACCCGCTGTGGCCCAGACCCAGCCTGAAGTTCGCGCTGTACGACAAGTGACCCGAGCGACGGAGGGCCGTCGGTGGAGGCGCGGTGACCGCGCCTCCGACGACGGCCCGGTCGCCCCCATCCTCGCCGCGCGACGGCGATCCTGATGCAGATCAGGGACTACGTCCTGCGGCGGTTGATGATCCTCCCCCTCCTGATCTTCCTGACCTCGATCATCGTCTTCGCCCTCTCGCGCGCGGGTGGGTCGCCGATCGGGATCTACCTCTCCCACGAGATGACACCCGCGGAGGTCGAGGAGCTCGAGGACCGGTTCCACCTGAACGATCCGCTCCCGGTCCAGTACGTCTACTGGGCCGGCGGGGTGCTCCGAGGCGACCTCGGCTGGTCCGGCGTCGCGGCGGCGCCGGTGGCGGACGTCTTCCCGAGGAAGCTCGCGGCCACGATCGAGCTGGCGGTCTTCGCCGCGCTCCTCGCGGTCTACATGGGCATCAAGCTGGGGACGTTCGCCGGTGCCCACCGGAACCGCCTGGCCGACCACCTCGCGAGGGTGTTCGCGATCAGTGGCGCGAGCCTGCCGCTGTTCTGGTTCGGCATCATCCTCCTGATCGTCTTCTGGGTCTCGCTGGGCTGGGTCTCGATCGGACGGTCCGACGCCGACGTCTTCGCCCGCATCGCCCACCCGACCGGCTTCTACACGCTCGACGCGCTGCTGTCGGGCGACCTCGGCGCGTTCGTCGACGCGCTGTGGCACCTCGCCCTGCCGGTGGTCACGCTCGCGTTCTCCACCACCGCGATCATCCTCCGCATGATGCGGTCCTCGCTCGTGGAGGAGCTCGGCGAGGAATACGTCGACGCGGCGCGCGCCAAGGGGCTCCCGGAACGGCTCGTGCTCCGCCGGCACGCCCGGCGGAACGCGCTGATCCCGACCGTCACCGTGATCGGCTTGAGCTTCGGTTTCCTGCTCCAGGGCACCGTGGTGGTCGAGGTGATCTACCGATGGCCCGGCTTGGGACGATGGATGGCCGACGCGGTCCTGCGCGGCGACCGGGCGACGATCATGGCCTACGTGCTGTTCACGAGCGTGATGTTCCTGATCGTGAACCTCGTCGTGGACGCGGCATACGCGTACCTCGACCGACGCGTGGTCCTGGGAGAGTGAGCGGATGATCGAGGTCGAGCGCCGTACCTCGGGGCTCCAGGTCGCCGCGCAGGCATTCCGTGTCCGGGCGCGCCGGCTCGGCGGCGTCGCCCTGGAGGCGCTCAAGAGCCCGACCGCGCTGATCGGCCTGCTGATGATCGTGGCGTTGATGATGATGGCGCTGCTCGCGCCGTTGCTCATGGAGCCGAACACCCCGGACGCGTACCAGATGCCCCGGGACTGGGGCGCGTTGAACGAGCCTCCCGGCACCCCGGGCCACCCGCTCGGCACCACGCAGGAGGGCGGCGACGTGCTCTACGGGGTGATCTGGGGCTCGCGCACATCGCTGCGGCTGTCGGTGATCGTCGTCTCCGCGACGGTCGCGATCGGGGTCGTGATCGGGAGCCTTGCGGGGTTCCTGGGCGGGCGGCTCGACGAGGCGCTGATGCGGCTCGTGGACGTGTTCCTCTCGATCCCGGAGCTGATCTTCGCGCTCGCGATCGCCGCGGTCCTCGGACCGTCCTTCCGGAACATCATCCTCGCGCTGGCCGCCGTCTTCTGGGTGAAGTACGCCCGGATCATCCGCGGGCAGGTGATCCACGTGAAGCAGAACGAGTACGTCGACGCCGCGCGGGTCACCGGCGACTCGCGGCTCAACATCTTCGTGAAAGACGTGCTGCCCAACTCGATCACGCCGGTCATGGTCCAGGCGACGCTCGACATGGGCAACGTCGTCCTGATCGGGGCCACGCTGAGCTTCATCGGCCTCGCCGAATCGGGGCTGGCGGAGTGGGGGGTCCTGGTGAGCTCGGGCCAGGCCGGCATCTCGGCGGGGCGGTGGTGGGCGTCCACCTTCCCGGGCCTGATGGTGTTCCTGTGGGCCCTCGCCTTCAACCTCGTCGGCGACGGCCTCCGCGACGTGCTCGACCCACGGACGTCGCGCCGGTGACCGAGCGGACCCGGCCGGGCGGCGTCGAGGTGGAGCGCGAGCGGCCCGGACCTGTCTCCGCACGGGTGCTCGCCTCCGTCCAGGACCTCCGGATCCACTTCCGGACGAAGGCCGGCATGGTGCACGCCGTGGACGGGGTCTCGTTCGACATCCTCGACGGCGAGGCGCTCGGCCTCGTGGGCGAGACCGGCTGCGGCAAGACCGTCACGGCCAGGTCGTTCCTGCGCCTCGTCCCGATGCCCCCGGGGGTCCATGCGGGAGGCAGGGTCCTGTTCCACGGTCGTACCGGCGAGGAGGCGATCGATGTGATGACGGCGCCGGAGGAACGGCTCCAGGACATCAGAGGCAACCGGATCGCGATGATCTTCCAGGACCCCGGGAAGGCCCTGAACCCCGCGCTCGCGGTCGGCGACCAGGTCTCGGAGGTCCTCTTCGCGCACCGATCCGACGAGGTCCTGCGCCGGGCGGGGATCGACCCCACGGACGGCGACGTCGTCACCCGTCTGCTCCGGCGGATGGCGCGCCAGCGGTCGACCCAGCTGGAGGGGCTGGCGCTCCGGTCGCCGGGGATCCGGGGAGGCGCCCGGAAGGTCCGAAGGGTCGTCGACGACTGGGTCGCGGGCAGCCTCGCCGAGACGCGGATCGCCGACCCTCGCAAGATCATGCGGAGCTACCCGCACGAGCTGTCGGGTGGCATGAAGCAGCGCGTGATGATCGCGCAGGCCCTCGCGTGCGACCCCGAACTGCTGATCGCCGACGAGCCGACCACCGCCCTCGACGTCACGATCCAGGCCCGGATCCTCGACCTGATCCGCGAGCTGCAGACGCGGCATCGATCCGCGGTCCTGTATATCAGCCACGACCTGTCGGTCGTGAAGCGCATCTGCGATCGCGTCGCGGTGATGTACGCCGGCCGCGTCGTGGAGACACAGGACGCCGGGGCGCTCTTCCGGGCTCCGCTCCATCCGTACACGCGAGGACTCCTGGCGGCGACGCCGAGCCATCGCGAGGAACGTGGACGGCTGGCCGCGATCGACGGAACGGTGCCGGAGCTGATCGACCCGCCGCCGGCATGTCGCTTCCACCCGCGGTGCCCGCACGCGGCCGAGGTCTGCACCGTCGTCGATCCGGTCCTCACGAGCCCGCCGGCCGCGGAGGGGCGGGTCGCCTGCTTCCTCTACCAGACGCCGCACGAAGTCGGGGTCGAGCCGGAGCAGATGCCCACCCTGGAGCGGACGGGATGACGGTCACGCGCGAGCACGCGGCGACCGGAACGCAAGCCCCCTCCGGTCGGGCCCTCGTGCGGGTGCGCGATCTCCGCAAGCACTTCCCGATCCGGCAGGGGGCGCTCCAGCGGGTCGTCGGCCACGTCCGCGCGGTCGACGGCGTCAGCTTCGAGGTCCGTCCCGGCGAGACGGTCGGGATCGTCGGCGAGAGCGGCTGTGGCAAGACCTCGCTCGGACGGGTCATCAGCGGGCTGACGGATCCGACCGAGGGGGGCGTGTACTACCGCCTGAGCGACGAGGACGACGCGCGGCTCGATGCTCTGCTCGCGGTCCCGCCGGAGCGCTCGTCGTCCACTCAGCGTGAAGAGCTCGAGCGCCTGGACCGGGCGCACCGCGTCGACCGGCTCCAAGGGGACGCGTGGCGTGCGTACCGGAGGAACTGCCAGGTCGTGTTCCAGGACGCGTTCTCCTCGCTGAACCCGCGGCAGCTCGTCAAGGACATCGTGGGCCGACCGCTGAAGGTCTATCGCGAGGCTTCCGGGGGGGCGCTCCTGGAGCGCGTGGTCGAGCTCCTCGAGAGCGTGGGCCTCGGCCGTCACCACCTCTACCGGTACCCGCACCAGCTCTCCGGCGGCCAGCGCCAGCGGATCTCGATCGCGCGGGCGTTGGCGCTCAAGCCCGCGCTGATCGTGCTGGACGAGCCGACGAGCGCGCTCGACGTGTCGGTTCAGGCGCAGATCCTGAACCTCCTCGGCGACCTGCAGGCCGAGCACGGCCTGACCTACGTGTTCATCAGCCACGACCTCGGCGTGGTGCGGCACATGAGCGACCGGGTCCTCGTGATGTACCTGGGCGAGATCGTAGAGGGCAGCTCGAGGAAGGACGTCTTCACCGCGCCGCTCCACCCCTACACGCAGGCGTTGATGGCCGCCCGCCCCGACGTCATGGAGTCGGAGACCGAGCGAGGGTGGCTGCTCGAGGGCGCCGTGCCCGACCCGGCCCGACCGCCGCAGGGGTGCCGGTTCCATACCAGGTGCCCGGTCGTCACACCGTTCTGCGGGTTCGAGGTGGACGACGTCGTCCGCTCGCTCGAGGGCCGGAGCGCCGGCCTCGAGGAGCTCGAAGGGGTCCAACGGCATTCGCCGTTCCACGCCGAGCTCTCGTTCACCGACGAGGCGTCGGCCGACCGGCTCGTGCGGGCGCTGCAGGGCGCCGACGCGGGCGCGAGCATGCGGGAGGCGCTGCTGCAGCTGGAGCGGAGGGACGCCACGGTGGAGGTCCGGTTCCGCGAGATCGAGCCCGTACCGCTCGAGGAGGTCCGCCAGGGCCACGTGACCTCGTGCATCCTCCACACGAGCCGCCGCGCGGATCTCGCCGACGGCGCTCGGTGAGCATCGCGCGAACCGAGGACGGCTACCCGAGGTTCTCCGACGCGGAGATCGCTCGTCGTCGCGCTGCGGTCGAGGGCGTGATGGGCGAGCACGGCGCGTCCCATCTGGTTCTCCACGGCGCGAACCGCTTCGGGTCCGCCGTGCAGTGGCTGACCGCGTGGCCGGTCACGCGCGAGGCCGCGGTCGTCGTCACCCCCGGAGCGCGCGACGTGCTGCTGGTGCAGTTCCACAACCACGTGCCGAACGCCCGCCGCCTCGCCCGCGACGCGGACGTGCGGTGGGGCGGCCCGTCGACGATCGCCACGGTCGTCGAGGTCCTCGAGGAACGCCGGGCGCGCGACACCACGATCGGGTTCGCGGGGCCGGTGACGGCCAGCCAGCGCGACGCGCTCGCGGCCTCGTTCGGGGACGTCATCGACCTGAGCGGGCCGGTCACGTCCCTCCGACTCGTGAAGTCGCCCGAAGAGATCGAGTGGATCCGCGTCGGCGCGGAGCTGTCGGACCGATCGATCGAGGCGCTGCGGCGCGAGGTCGAGCCCGGTCTGACGGAGCACGACCTCGCGGCGATCGTCGAGGGCGCCTACCTCGCCGAGGGCGGCGTGAACCACATCCACTACTTCGGGGTGACGTCGATGGCCGCCCCGGAACGAGCGGTCCCCGCCCAGTTCCCGTCGGACCGTCGTCTCGTCGCGGGCGATGCCCTGGCGACCGAGATCAGCGCGTCGTTCTGGGACCATCCCGGACAGGTCCTGCGCACGTTCACGATCGCGGCGGACCCGACGCCGCTGTACCGAGAGCTGCACGACGTGGCAGAGGCGGCGTTCGACGCGATCGCGGGCGTGGTCCGCGATGGGGCGCACGTCGGCGAGGCGATCGAGGCCGCGACGGTGATCGAGGACGCCGGCTTCACGACCTACGACGACCTCGTGCACGGCTTCGTCGGCGGCTACCTGCCGCCCGTGCTCGGCAGCAGGAGCCGGACGCTCGAGCCACCGCCCGACATGACGTTCCGCGCCGGCATGACCGTCGTGATCCAGCCGAACGTGATCACGCGGGACGAGCGGGCCGGCGTGCAGACGGGCGAGCTCGTCCACGTGACCCGAGAGGACGTGGAGCGTCTGCACCGCGCGCCTCCCGGACTCGCGAGGATCGGAGGATGAGCGACCGTCCCATGAGGATCAGATCGATCGGAGGAGGAACGAGATGACGACCATCGGCTTCGCGGGGCTCGGCGTGATGGGCTCCCGCATGACCAAGCGGCTGCTCGACGCCGGTCACGAGGTGCACGGCTGGAATCGGACGAAGGACAAGGTCGCCTGGCTGGTCGAGGCGGGCATGCGCTGGGCCGATACGCCCCGCGCGGTGGCCGAGGAGGCGGAGTTCACCTTCACGATGCTCACCGACACGAAGGCCCTGCGCGCGGTCACCGGCGGCGACGACGGGATCCTGGCCGGCCTGCGTCACGGGAAGGTCTACATCGACATGAGCACCGTGAGCCCGGCCGCGAGCCGCGAGATCGCGGCCGAGGTCGCCGCCCGCGGCGCTTCGATGCTGGACGCGCCGGTCTCCGGCAGCGTGATCACGCTCGAGGAGGGCAAGCTCTCGATCATGGTGGGTGGAGACTCCGAGACGGTCGCCAGGGCGGAGCCGGTCCTGCTCGACATCGGCCGGAAGGTCACGCGCGTCGGCGGCAACGGCCAGGCCGCCCTGATGAAGATCGCGACGAACCTCAGCCTCGCGGTGCAGATGCTCTCGTTCAGCGAGGGAGTCCTGCTGGCAGAGCGCGGCGGGATCTCGCGGGAGGACGCGGTGGAGGTCCTCGTGAACAGCGTGATCGCCTCACCGATGGTCAAGTACCGCGGGCCCTTCGTCCTGGGGATGCCCGAGGAGGCGTGGTTCGATGTCGACATGATGCAGAAGGACCTCCTCCTGGCGCTCGAGATGGGCCGCGAGCTGGACGTCCCGCTGCCGACGACGGCGGTCACGAACGAGCTGCTGACGGCGGCCCGCGGCCTGGGCCTCCGGGACCAGGACTTCGCGATCCTGTTCGAGACGTTGGCCCGCCTGGCGGGCGCGTCCGAGGGCGACCGGTGACGGCTGCAGCCGTGTTCGGCTCACCTCCCGCATGACCGGAGCGCTCTGGGCGGTCGGCTCCGGCCTCGGCTTCGGTCTCTTCCAGTCGCTGAACCGACGGGCGCTCGCCGGCATGGACGTCGCGCTCTCGACGTTCATCCAGCTCTTCGTCAGCGCGATCGTCCTGACGTCCGTCTCGCTCCTGACCGAGGACGTCGGGCTGATCGCCTCGGCGCCCGTCGGCGCGCTGCTCGCTTTCGGGTTCGTCGGGCTGATCCACTTCTTCCTCGGGTGGACGCTGCTGAACCTCGGTCAGAAGCTGATCGGCGCCGCCCGAACCGGTCCCCTGCTCGCGACCACACCGCTGTTCGGCGCCGTCCTCGCCGCGATCTGGCTCCAGGAGGTGCCGGGCGTCCTCACGGTGGGCGGCATGGTCCTGACGGTCACGGGGGTCCTGGTGTTGAGCACGGAACGGGAAGCGATCGTGGAGTCGCCGGTGCTCCCCGACGACGAAGGACCGGGGGCGCCGAACGCACGCTCGGCGGTCGCCACGATCCCCCGGACCCGTCGCCGCGCCGGCATCCTCGCGGCGCTCGGCACCGCCCTCTGCTGGGCGGTGAGCCCGATCTTCATCCGCGAGGGACTCGAGGGGCTGCCCTCTCCGCTGCTCGGGGTCACGGTGAGCATGGTCGCGAGCGCCGTCGTCTTCGGCGTCGTGCTCGCCGCCCGCCGGCGCCGCCTCGGTAACCGGATCGACTCCCGAACCGCCCTCGGCTTCAAGCTCGCCGCCGGGCTCCTCGTCGGGCTCTCGACGTGGATGCGGTGGATCGCCCTGGACCTCACGACGGTGGCGGTCGTGCTGTCGGTCAACTCGATCTCCGTCCCGACCGTGCTCCTGCTGGCGCCACTGGTGGTCGGCCGCCACCACGAGCGCGTGACCCCTCGCCTGTGGCTCGGGGCCGCGCTCGTGATCGCCGGCTCGCTGATGTTGATCTTGAAAGGATCCTGATCGTGATCGTCGACGTCCACGCCCACATCGTCGTGCCGGACATCCTCCGCGAGGCCGAGCCGTCCGAGGAGTGGCGGCCGCGCATCACGCGGGAGGACGGCCGGCAGGTGATCGAGCTCGGCGGCAAGCGGATCCTCGCCGCGATCCACGAGTTCGTGGACGCGGAGCAGGTGCTCGCCGAGCAGGCGGCGATGGGGATCGAGCTGACGCTCCTGTCCCCGTGGGTCTCGCTGACGTACTACGACGCCGAGCCAGTGGAGGGGCTCCGTCGTAGCCGCCTCCAGAACGACGCGCTCTCCCGGATCGCCTCGACGAGCGGCGGCCGTGCGCTGGCGGTCGGCACCGTGCCGATGCAGGACGCCGAGCTCGCGGCCGCCGAGCTCGAGCGCGTGATGGGGCTCCCGGCCATGCGCGGCGTCCAGCTCGCCGCGAGCGTCGCCGGCACGTACCTCGGAGACGACCGGTTCTCGCCGTTCTGGGAGGCGGCCGAGCGGCTCGGCGCCGTCGTCCTTGTCCACCCGACGACGCGCGGGTTCCAGCTCCCCGTGTTCGAGGAGCACTACCTGTGGAACACCGTCGGGAACCCGCTCGAGACCGCGATCACCGCCGCCCACCTCACGATGACGGGCCGGATGGAGTCGCGACCTGACCTGAAGATCGTCCTGGCGCACGGCGGCGGCGCGTTCCTCGCCGTGCGTGGCCGGCTCGCGCACTCGCACACGTTCCAGCCGCAGGCGCGGTCACGGCTCCGGGAAGCGCCGATCGAGTCGATCCGACGGTTCCACTACGACACCGTGACCCACGACGCCGCGCTCCTGCGCGGGATCGTCGAGGTCGTCGGCGCGGAGCACGTGCTGCTCGGATCGGACTACCCGTTCGACATGGGCACCGACCGCCCCGTCGAGGCCGTCCGCGAGGCGGCGCTCCCGTCCGAGCAGGAGGAGCTCGTCCTCGGCGGGAACGCGGTCCGGCTGCTCGAGCCCGACCGATGAGCGAGAACACCTCCGACGTCGTCGTCGCCGGCGCCGGCCACAACGGGCTGATCGCGGCCGCCTACCTCGCGAAGGCGGGCAAAGACGTGGTCGTGGTCGAGGCCCGCGACGCGGTCGGCGGCGACACGGCGACCGAGGAGCTGACGCTCCCCGGGTTCCTCCACGACACGTGCTCGACCGCGCACAACCTGATCCAGTCGAACCCGCTCCTCCGCGACGACGAGCTGCACCTGACGGAGTACGGGCTCGAGTACCTGCGGCCCGACCCGGTCGTCCACATGCCGTTCCCGGACGGCTCGTCGATCACGCAGTGGCTCGACCTGGACCGGACCTGCGAGGAGTTCGCGAGGTTCTCCCGTCGGGACGCCGACGCGCTGCGCCACCTCCTCGCCGACTACGACGCGGTCAAGGACGCCTTCTCCGCGTACCGGTACACGCCGATCGGCTGGGGCCCGTCGCTGCGGGAGCGGCTCGCCGCGGGTCCGGACGCGGCGACGTGGGTGCGGCGCCTCGCGCTGAGCGCGTGGGACGTGATCCGCGAGGACTTCGAGGACGAACACACGCGCGCGTTCCTGCTCGGCATGGCGTTCATGACCGTCCAGCCGCCCGACCGGCCGGGGACGGGACCGCTCGCGTCCTCGCTGCTGTACGGACGGCAGCAACAGAGCTGGACGTTGCCGAGGGGCGGCTCGGGCGCCCTGCCGACCGCGCTGGTCCGCCTGATCGAGGAGCAGGGCGGCCGGATCGTCACGGGCAGCCCCGCCGCGGCGCTGCTCGTCGAGGGAGGGCGCTGCGTCGGGATCGACACGGCGGACGGGTCGCGCTACCGGGCGTCCCGGGCCGTGGTCTCCTCGATCCACGTCCGCCACCTGATCGACATGGCGCCCCGCGAGGCGTGGAACGAAGACTTCCTGTACGCGGTGGAGCGATGGCAGGGCGGCCCCTCGATGTTCGTCACCCATCACGCGACGACCGAGCCGCCGCGGTTCGCCACCGGGGGCGGGACGCTCACACCCGTCACGGCGATGATCGTCACGTCGGTCGACCGATTGCTCCGCGTCGGGAGCGACTACGCGCGCGGGATCGTCGCGGCCGAGGACCCGATCGTCCTGTCGATCTGCGCGACGGTCGAGGATCCGACCCGCGCGCCCGATGGCAAGCACACCCTGAACGTGGTCGGCTTCCAGCCCTACGACCTCCCGGAGGGGCCCGAGCACTGGGACGACATCGAGGACGAGGTCTCCCGACGGCACCTCGAGCAGCTCCGCCGCTACGCGCCGAACCTCACCGACGACGCGATCCTCGCCTCTGTCGTCCGGAGCCCGCTCGGCCTCGAGCGGTTCAACGCGCACAACTTCCGCGGTTCCTGCCACGGCGGCGATCAGGGAGCGTCCCAGTCGGGCGAGCTCCGGCCGGCGTACGGCTGGGCGGGTCACCGGACGCCGATCGAAGGCCTGTACCAGACCGGCTCCACGACCCATCCCGGGGCCTCGGTGTCCGGCGGCCCGGGGCGCAACGCCACCCTCGTCGTGCTGAAGGATCTCGGGATGACCCTGGAGGCGGCGATCGGTGGCTGAGCGGGCGGGCGGGTGGATCGGCAAGCCGCTGACCCGGCGCGAGGACGTTCGCTTCGTGACCGGGCACGCGTCCTACGTCGACGACCTGGAGGCGCCGGACGCGCTGCACCTCGGGTTCGTCCGCAGCCCCTTCGCGCACGCCCGCGTCAGGCCGATCGACGCCTCGGGCGCCCTCGCACTCGAAGGGGTCATCGCGGTCGTCACCGCCGCGAACATCGCCGGCCAGGTCGACCCGTATGCGATCGCGGCCGCCGAGGGATCCGAGGTCGCGCCGGTCCCGCTCCCGGTGCTCGGCGCCGGCACCGTTCGTTTCGTCGGCGAGCCCGTTGCCGCGATCCTCGCCGAGGAGCGAGCCGTGCTCGAGGACGCGACGGAGCTCGTGCTCGTGGACTACGACGCGCTCCCGACGGTCGGGGACCCGGACGAGGCGCTCGTCGGCGGGGTCCGGGTCCACGAGGACCTCCCGGACAACGTCCTGGTCCGCTGGGAGCGGCGGGGCGGCGACGTCGAGGAAGCGTTCGCCGCCGCCGACGTCGTCGTCCGGCAGCGGTTCCACATCCCGCGGCTGGTCGCCGCGCCGATCGAGCCGCGAGGGGCGATCGCCCGCTACGACGCCAGGGAGGATCTGCTGACGCTCTGGCTCTCCTCGCAGGATCCGCACCGTCCGCTCGCGAACCTGACGCGGATGCTCCGGCGGCCGGCGGACCGGATCCGCGTGATCGTGCCCGACGTCGGCGGGGCGTTCGGGAGCAAAGGGCCGGTCGCGCCGGAGGCGGTCCTCGCGGCGCTGCTCGCGATCCGGACCGGCAGAGCGGTGAAATGGGTCGAGACGCGCAGCGAGAACTTCCTCGCCGCCTACCAGGGCCGCGGGCTGGACGCGGACGTCGAGCTCGCGGCCGCCGCCGACGGCCACGTGCTCGGGGTCCGCGCCCGTCTGATCGCCGACATGGGCGCCTACCTCCAGCCGACGTCCGCGGTCCCGGCGATCACGACCGGGATGCTGATGTGCGGGACCTACGCGATCCCGGCCGCCGAGGTCGAGCTGGTCGGGGTGGCCACGAACAAGGTGCCGGTCGGGCCGTACCGCGGCGCCGGCCGGCCGGAGGCCGCGCTGCTAGTCGAACGCATGATGGACCTGCTCGCCACGGAGCTCCGGATCGACCCCGTGGAGCTCCGGCACCGGAACTTCATCCCGCCCGAGGCGTTCCCGCACCAGACGCCGCTCGGCTTCGTCTACGACTCCGGCGACTACGGGCGGGCGCTCCGACTCGCCTGCGAGCGGATCGGCTACGGCGAGCCGGCGGCGGGGCCCGTCGACGCGTCACCGCTCCGCGGGATCGGCGTGGCGATGTACGTGGAGCGGGCCGGCGGGGGGGCCGCCGGCCCGGCCGGGCTCGGGGAGACCGCGGCGGTCTCCGTGGAACCGGACGGTCGCATCCTGCTTCGATCGGGCTCGAACGCCCACGGCCAGGGCCACGAGACGACGTTCGCCCAGATCGTCGCCGACGTCTTCGAGATCCATCCCGACGACGTCGAGGTCCGCCAGGGCGACAGCGCCGACAGCCCCGAGGGGGTGGGCTCGTTCGCCAGCCGTTCGGTCACGATCGGCGGCTCCGCGGCGCTGATCGCGGCCGAGCGCGTCCGCGATCGCGCCGCCGGCGTCGCCGCGCTGCTCCTGGAGGTCTCGCCCGAGGACGTCCGGTGGTCGGCGGGGCGCGCCGAGGTCCGAGGGTCGCCGGCGCGCTCGGCCGGGCTCGCGGACCTCGCGGCCTACGTCGCGGAGGGCAACGAGCTGCCTCCGGAGCTGCGCGGCGGGCTCGCCGAGGAGGCTACGTTCATGCTCCCGGGGCCGGTGTTCCCTTCCGGCGCCTACGCGGCGGACGTGGAGGTCGAACGGGAGACCGGCCAGGTCCGCGTGCGCCGGATCGTCGCCGTCGACGACGCGGGCCGCGTCGTGAACCCGCTGCTCGCGCACGGCCAGGTCCTCGGCGCGACCGTGCAGGGCCTTGGCCAGAGCCTGATGGAGGAGGTCGTCCACGACGAAGCCGCGCAACCGATGACGACGTCGTTCCTGCAGTACGCGATGCCGTCGACGATGGAGATCCCTCCGATCGTGGTGGAAGCGATCGAGACGCGCTCCCCGTTCAACCCGCTCGGGGCGAAGGGGATCGGCGAGGGAGGCGCGATCGGGACGCCGGCCGCCGTCGCGAACGCCGTCTGCCGCGCCCTGGGGCCTCTCGGCATCCGCCACCTGGATGTCCCGTTCACGCCGGAGCGGGTCAGGACCGCGATCCGCGAGGCGCCCCCCTAGCCCGTGGGGAGACGGCGTCTCTGCAGGCGCGGGCGGAGGGCTCGCCACCTCCGCCAGAGGAGGAAGATCGCGACCAGCAGGATCACGGCGAGGACGGCGGCCACGACGGGCCAGATCACCGCGGTGACCGCCAGCACCCCCGAGGCACCGTCCTCGCCGAGGCTCACGACGGGGTTCCCTCCCCCGCCGGTCACCGCCGTCGAGACCGGCCGTGCCGCCGTCCGGCCGACCTGCGTCGCGAGCGCCGCCGTGACCCCCAGCCCGGCCGTCACGCCCGGCGAGAGGTCGAACGCGCTGGCCGACGCGAGCGCCAACAGCCCTCCGACCACCGGCGCGATGGCCAGGCCCACCACGTGCAGCACGTGGTCGACGATCGGGACCTTGTCACCGATGAAGTCCGCCACGCCGACCACGCCGACGATCCCCAGCACGAGCGGATCGCCGAGGGCATCCCACGGCGCCGGGAGGTCGATCAGATCGGTGTGGCGGGAGAGCAGTCCGACGCTGAGCAGCGGGATGTAGGCGTTGAGGCCGGCCGCCGTGGAGAGCCCGAGGGCCGTGAAGTACCCCGCGATCCCTTCCACACGGTGGACGTTATCCGCGGGACGAGGCTCGCAACCTCGATCGACATGGCCATGGTGCTGGTCACTCTCGCCGCAGACGGGGGAAGACCCGACCGGTCCGTCCGAAGTACTTCTCGGCTTCGGCAGGGTAGCGGCGCCGCAGATCCTCTTCCTCCTGGCGCATCCACCCGACCACCGTCCGCGGCTCCCAGAGCATCGTGTAGGAGGCCAGCACCAGGAGCGCGAGGTAGTTCAGCGTCACGAGGAACAGGCCGATCGGCAGCGCGAGGAAGTGGATGTAGAACGGATGCCTGACGTACCGATGGACGCCGGTCGTCATCAGCTCCCGCTCGCGCTCGGCCCGTCGGTACACGTGGACGGCGAGCTTGCGCCCGACGCCGATGAGGATCGCGAGGCCGAGGACCGACAAGCCGATCCCGACGATCTGCAGCGCGAGGTCCGGTCCAGCGTGGAACGAGAGTCCGGGCACGTAGAGGACCTCGATCTCGCCGACGAAGCCGTCGATGAAGAACAGGAGGGGGACGGCGCCCGTCACCGTCGTCGTCATCGCACGCCACGCCCGGATCCCGGCCGAGACCTCCGCCGAGCCCTCGAGCTCCTTCTCTCGCCGGCGGGCTTCGGTCAGGCCGGTGGCCTCCCAGCGCAGCATCAGGGCCCAGAACAGACCCGCCAGTCCCCAGGTGATACCGGTGATCCACGCCACGGCCTCGACGGAGAGCACTCAGTGGTCCTCGTGACGTTCCGCTTCCACCTCGAGGCGCCGGAGCGAGCCACGTAGCCCTTCTCCAAGGTCCGTGGGCTCCAGCCCTTCTCCCTTCGAGATCCTCGTGGCCCGATGATCCTCGTGTCGCGTCGAACGCCCCCGATCGTGTACGTGAGGACCCCGTCAGTCGTCATCACCCAGCCGGATCTTCCAGATCTCCCCGCCCAGGGTGACGACGTACGCGTTCCTCCCGATGAGCTCGAGCGAGGTCGGCTGGTTCAGACGCCACGCAACCGCTCGGAAGCCGTCTCCAGCCACCTTCAGCAACCGGCCGGTGTTCGGGTCCGCCGGCGAGCCGTCGGGGTTGCCGGGCGTGAAGTGGCCCTGTGCCAAGGCGAAGCGCCCACCCGCGCCGAACTCCACGTCCACGAGGAGCCGACCGCCGCGGGCCACCTCGGAGGCCGTGTTCGAGCTCGCTCGGAACTTCACGATCCTGCCGTTCCGGGGCAGGTGCGGAACCGGTCCGGCTTGCGCCATGAAGACCGTGCCGTCGCGGATCTCGAGCCCGGTCGGCACGATGTTGCCGAAGACGATCTCCTCCGTGACGGTCCCGTCGAGGCTCACCCGGTAGACCCGGTTGTGGTGACCGTCGGTGACCAGGAACCCGCCGCGGAACTTCTCGATCGCGTACTGGACCCCGGTCGGGACGAAGAAGTCCGTGTTGGGCGGATGAGCAAGCGCGAACGCGCCGATGTCCGCGATCACCGTGAACTGGCTCGGCCCATCCACGCGGTAGATGCCAGCGACACTGGTCCCCCCGACGTCCGGCCCGACCAGCGTCACGAGCACGTAGGCCGTACCGCCCTTGAACACGACGTCCATGGCCCCGCCGATGCCGACGCCGGCCAGCAAGGGCGGCAGCCCGGTCGCGAACGTCGTGACGGCGCCGGTCCGTGGATCCACCCGCGAGACCCGGCCCGCCAACCCTTCCGTCACGTACAGGGCGCCATCCGGTCCGACGGTGCTGCCCGACCCTCCTGCGAGCCCGGTGACGAGCCGGGTCTTGGTCGCCGCGATCGCCGGGAGCGCGATCGTGGCGGATACGGTCACGATCGCGAGCACGAGCGTCACCAGTGCCCAGATGACGCGGGACCTCGATAACGAGACCACAGACCTCATGTGATCCCCTCCCCCTGGGCTCCATGACCTAGTTGTCCCGATGGACAACCGACAGGCCCACTCCCTGCTCTTCCCGGCCCGGTGTCAATAGCCCGTTCGAGTTACGGGCGTGCCGACGCCGCGTCGCTCACTCGACCACCGCGGCTTCTCCCAGACCGACACGTGCGTGTCGCTCTCGCTCGTGAAGGGCTCCCGCTTCCAGCCGCCCCAGCGCTCGCGCAACGTCATCCCTGCGAGCTGCGCCATCAGATCGAGCTCGGCAGGCCACACGTACCGGAACGGGAGCGAGAAGTGGTCGACCCGTCGCTCGCCGATCCAGAAGTGATGCGAGGTGAGCCCCTGCGTCGCGACCTCGTACTCGTCGAAGCCCCACCGGGTCTCACTCACGTGGAAGGCGCGGACCGTGTCGCCGGGCGGGAGCCGCCGGAGCTCCGGCACGCCGACCTCGATCACGAAGCAGCCGCCGGGCTCGAGGTGCGCCGCCACGTTGCGAAAGCACGCGACCTGCGCCTCCTGCGTCGTGAGGTTCCCGATCGTGTTGAAGACGAGGTACGCGAGGGAGAACGACCCGTCGACGGAGGTCGTCGCGAAGTCGCCGATCGTCACGCCGATGTCCTCACCGCCCGGCTTCTCGCGCAGCTTCGCCGCCATCGCCTTCGACAGCTCGATCCCGTGGACCGTGACGCCGCGCTGGACCAGCGGGAGCGCGACCCGTCCGGTGCCGATCCCGAGCTCGAGCGCACGTCCATCTCCGGCGAGCTCGGCGAGGAAGTCGACGACCGGCTCGAGGCCATCAGGGTCGAACATCTCTGCGGAGTCCGCGTCATAGGTCGCGGCGATCCGCTCGTCGAAGTAGCCGTCGTCGTGCACGGGCCGGAATGTACAGCGCACGCTGACGGAGCTCGCAGCTCGGTCGCCTTCGAGGGACATCAGGGCGGGATTGACCCACGTCATGGCCGATGTTCTGATGCGACTGCGTCCATGGATGCCGATGGCCTCCCACCTCCTCCCCGATCCCCGAGCCCGCCTCAGCCGAACGTGCCGGTTCGCGACCGGGCGCCGATCGTGGCGATCGCCGCGGTGCTGCTCATCGGCTTGGCGGTCGTCGGTGCGTTCGTGTGGGCGTTCCTCGCCGGCGACGAGGAACCGCGGGCGGAGCGCTCGCCCGCGGTCGCCGCGAACACCGCCACGACCTACCGCCTGCGCGCCACCGACGACGCCGATCCCAGCGAGGCGGTTCCGGAAGGTGTCCACTTCGATCTCTCGACGACGCTGACGATCGATGTCTCCGACGTCGGCGCCGGCATGACGGCGGAGGTGCGGCTCGGCGACGTCGACGCTCGTTTCGACGGACAGGCCGGGCCGGTGGCGATCGCCGAACCGCAGCTCCTCCGACTCGACGAGCAAGCCCGGCCCGACAACGTCGTCATGGTGGCGGCCGACTCGACCGGCACGTTCTTCTACTTCCTCGATCTGCTCTTCCCCGTGACGTCGCCCGAGCCTGCCTCCGAGGGCGACCCGTGGCCCATCGCGTTCGAGGCGGGCTTCCCCACGGCGACCGGCTCTGCCCGCTACGAAGGCACCGGGGAGCACGTGGGCTCCGAGGAGGTGGCCGGGATCCAGACCGCGGAGGTCCGGAACGACCTGTCCTTCGAGTACGACTTCACGATGCTCGCCCCGGAGGTCGCCCAGCTCTCGGGACTCGGCTCGGTCTCGAGCGGAACGGTCCGCGTGACCGGGACCGGCGCGATGACGGTGACCGGCTGGATCGATCCGTCGACGGAGCGGGTCCTCCGCACCGAGGTAGAAGGCCACTACGACGTGGTGTTCCGCTACCGCGACTTCGACCGCGCGGAGGTCGAGTTGGCCGACAATGACTTCCCCTCGAAGGGAACGTTCACGGCGTCGCTCGAGCTCGTCCCCTGAGCGAGCGGCCGAGCCGACCGGCCCTCGCTAGAACATCGGGTGCGGGTTCGCGCTGTCCTCGGGGAACGGCTGCAACACGTCCCAGTGCTCGACGACCTTGCCGTCCTCGAGTCGGAAGAAGTCGGCGGCGACGGTGCCGCGGTCGTCGGGCGTGAACTTCAACCGGCTGTGCGTGATGACGATGTCGCCGTCGGCGAAGACGCGACGGATGTCGACGCTCGCCTCGGGGAACGCCTTCACGAACCCGATGAACGCCTCCGGCCCGTCGGGGGCCTGTGGGTTGTGCTGGACGTACCGCGAGCCCATGTACTTCTCGACAGCCTGCTCCGGCTGCTTCCCGTTGAACGCGAGCTCGTAGAACTCCACGACGGTTCGCTTGTTCGTTTCCAGATCCGACATCGGGTCCTCCCTCCAGAGCCGTTCGGGCACGCCTGCCTCCGTGTGCAACTCCCGCTCAGCCCTCACCCATTCCCACCTAGACTCGTCGGCGGAGGCAGAGATGTTCGACTCGGTCGGGTACCTGGTGGATCGCATCGGGGACCTGCTTTCGAACGTCCTTCGGCTCGACGGAGGCGGTCCCGGTGACGGAGCCGCGCCAAGGCCGAAGGGCCGCACTGCAGTGCCCAACGTCGAGGGCCTGGACGTGGAGGACGCTCGCCACATGCTCTCCCGGGAAGGCTTCCAGGTTGAGGTCATTCGCTTCGAGGAGCGGCCTGCGGCCGTGATGGGTACCGTGGTCGGTCAGGACCCTAGGCCGGGAACACGTCATCACCGCCGCAAGCCCGTCGAGATCCACGTGGATCATCCACGCCAGTCGTAGGGAGATCGATGGACCAACCAACCGCGGAGCAAGCGTTACGCGAGCTCGAGCCACTGGTCGGCGCGTGGACCCTCGAGCCGAGCTGGCCCGACGGAGAGCGGTGGCCGGGCGCCGGAAGGGCGTCCTTCGAGTGGCACGACTCGAGGGCACATCTGATCCAGCGTGGGACGACCGAGCTTCCCGAGGCGCCCGACAACGTCTCCATCATCGGATGCGACGCGGCCAACGGGACGTACTTCCAGCTCTACTCCGACGAGCGCGGCGTCTGCCGCGTCTACCAGATGAGCATCGGCAACGGCGAGTGGAAGCTCTGGCGGGAGGGCGAGCCGTTCTCCCAGCGCTTCACGGCGACCTTCAGCGACGACGGGGACACGATCACCGGACGCTGGGAGATCGCCGAAGACGGCACCGACTACACGACCGACTTCGACCTGATCTACCGCAGGGTCGGCACCGAACGCGCCGACCTGTCGGGTGGCAGCCGCGCCCCGATAGGTTCGTGAGCGTCAGCCGGTCTCATCGTCGGAACAGAGGAGGCGACATGGGCAACGTGGTGATCGACATGAGCATGTCGTTGGACGGCTACATCGCGGCGCCGAACGACACTCCCGAGCAGGGGCTCGGCGAGGACGGGATGCGGCTCCACAACTGGGCGTTCGACGACCCCTCGGTCTTCGAGCGCGTGTACGGAGACGTGACCGAGAACACTGGCGCCGTGATCATGGGCCGCCGAACGTACGACAACTCGATCGAGAACTGGGGTGGCAAAGGCCCGCTGGAAGACGTCCCGTGCTTCGTGGTCACCCACAGGCCCATCGAGGGCGCCGATCCGGTCTTCGCGATCGTCCCCGACGGGATCGAGGGTGCCCTGGTGAAGGCGCAGGAGGCCGCCGACGAGAAGGCGATCGGGCTCATGGGCGCGAACATCGACCAGCAGTTCCTGGCCGCCGGGCTCGTGGACGAGATCAGGATCCACCTGATCGATGTCCTGCTCGGTGGCGGCCGTCGGCTGTTCGACCAACTCCCGCAGCGGATCGAGCTGGAACAGACGGGGGTCAGCCAGACCGGCGGCGTGACGCATCTCGAGTACCGCGTCCTCCGAAGCGCTCCCGGCGGTTGATCATCGTTTCGGAGCGAAGGTGAGCACGTCTCCCGGCTGACAATCGAGGACATCGCAGATCGCCGAGAGCGTCGAGAACCTGACCGCGCGGGCCCTGCCGTTCTTGAGCACGGAGAGGTTCACGACCGTGACGCCGACGCGTTCGGCGAGCTCGGTGAGCGTCATCCCGCGATCGGTGAGCACACGATCAAGATGCACGGCGATCCGATGGTCTAGCTGCGGGTCGGCCTCAGATCGTGGCATCGACGTCCTCGCGCAGCCGAGCGCCGTACGCGAACACCTCTGCGAGCGCGAACAAGCAGACGGCCGCCATGATCGCGGGGGCGGACACCACCACCTGGAACCCGGTCTCGATCCCGCCGGGCGGGAGCGGTCCACCCGTCCACACATCCGCGGAGAAGAGCAGGTCCCTGAAGTAGCCGTCGACGATCGTCGCGAACGGGAATCCCAGCAGGAAGAGCGCGCCGAGCCACCGCAGCCTGGTGACGTTCGACGCCTGGAAGGGGTCCCCCTTCGCGGCGGATCGTGCGACCTTGCGCAGGAGCCACAAGGCGACGAAGGCCAGCATCAACCAGACGAGCCCCGGTACGGTCGCGATCGCGCGCTGCGCCAGGCTCGGGTCTTCAACGTCGACGTTGACCGGCAGCGGCCCAGCGATCTCGAACGCGTCCGGGAGTGGGACGTCCTCGACGGCAGCGCTCGCCGGAACGGTGAGGGTCTGGGAGTCCTGCAACAACCCGAAGAGGCGGTGCGCGACCAGGATCAGGCCGGCGACCAGGGTGATCCAAAGCAGGACCGTGAGCACGAGGTACGCGGTGCGAGCGGCACGTGACGGCATGGGATCCATCTCGACCCTCCATATCGTTCGTCGATATTATCGATGAACGATAGCATCGAGAAGCGATATGTCAAGCCGACGCCCCGCAGCTCCCCGCTCGCGGACGTCCTCCGGGGCGTCGACACGGAGGGGATCTTCCTCGAGGCCGGGTCGATCGAGATCCCCGAGGGGATGACGCCAGACGAGTGGCTGGACCGCGAGGAGCGCCGCGCCGTCGTCGTCGCGGGGCTCGGAGACGCCGGGTCCGTCTTCGTCCCGACCACCGTGGACGGGATCACGGGGAGACTGTCCGCGGATTGCGGTGTCGTGCTCGCCGTCGAGGATCGGCGTGGCTACGTCTTCCGGCTGTATGGGGACATCATCGTGAACACCGATCTTCGAGCGGTCGTCCGCTCGATCGAACTGCACCCCGGATCCCTGTAGCCCGGAACAGCCCCCGGCTCCGCCTCGATCAGGCGGCCCGCATCCGCACGAACTGTGTCATCCCGACGAGTCGCCCGATCGAGCGAACGACGGGAGGCGCGATCCGGAGTTCGGCGTCAGTGCTCAGTTCGGGGTCGACGAGCGTCACGTCTCGCCCTCGCGTCCGCAGCGAGCACCTCCCGGCGGCAAGGACGTTCTTGACCCATTGGACGTCCGAGCCGTACGTGAGGAAGAACACGTAGTCCCCATCTCGTTCGAACACGTTGATCGGCGTCCGGTAGGACCATCCGGTCGTGCGACCCTCATGGGTCAGGATCCCGAACCCCGGCAGCCAGCCGGCGAAGAGTCGTGTGAGCGGGTTCAGGTAGCGCGTCGCGACGTGCCGGAAGCCCCACATCCGGGTGCGATCGTCCATCGATCCATTCTGTGGGAGAGGCGTGACGTCTGTCGCACGATCGAAGCCGGGTTCCGAGACGTCGAGACCGGCACGGTATCGGTGATCTTCGAGACCGAGTCACCTGATGCCTTCGCGGACTTCATCCGCGACGTCGCGCCGCGGCTGACCACGATGCTCGAGAGCCAGCCGGCCGACGTGCAAGAGCGCGTCTGGGCCAAGATCATCGACGCGTATCGCCGGTTCCAAAGCGCCAACGGCCGCGTTCGCACGGAGAATCAGGCCAACTGGGTCAAAGGTGTCCGCCGGTAGGCCTTGACGTGGAGGGGTTTCACGGCTCGTGTGAGGGCGCCCGGGAGAACTACCGTCCGGAAGCCCGACGCACGACGCGCTCAACGACCGAGGACATGTTGATCAGAACGAGGCGGGTCTGCGGGTGATCGCGTGCCCACACTCGGAACAGCTCGTCCACGAACCCCTGACCGATCTCATCGATCCCGTTGAAGTCGAGGACGGCCTCACGGAACCGGTCGAGGCTCCGGCCCAGGCGCTTCGCCTCTGCCCTAGAGACGAATCGTCCCTCGGTCTCGAAGAGACGCAACGGCACGACCGTGCGCTCGAACCGGAGAGAGTCAGGATCCACGAACGGCGTGAAGACGTCGTCGAGCGTCCGGCGCGTGGCGGGATCGACCTCCCACCGGACCCTCGTGCCCGGATGATCGGGTGCCTCGCCGATCGCGTGATCCTGTCGAGCCGCGTCCACGCTCCATCGGAGCCCATTCGCGTCGAGCTCGAACCGGTCGACGGCGCGGGACGTGAAGAAGATCCCCTCGCCGGTGTGGCGATCGGGCGCCGTCGTCTCCCGACCCTTCACCAGTTGCTGCAGGGCCGCGAGGTCGTCCTCGAGACCGAGCCGTTCGCGGAGGTGTCGGTAGGCGCCGACGCCGTCGTCGTGCACCTCGGACACGAAGGGGCCGCGCGTCCATGCCATCACCCTGGCCTCCTCGCCCTGGGAATGGTCGATCGCGTTGTTCAGCATCTCGGTGAAGGCGTACGTGAGGATCGATCGAACGTTCGACTCGGCGCCGTCGATCGCAGGGAGCGCTCCGGTGACCTCCCGCCAGACGTGGTCCTCCTCGAGCCCTGGTATCGGATAGCGACGGTCGAGGTCGGCGTTCCGGACGTATCGGGTGCCCCGACCGGCTCCCGTCCGGAGCAGTTCACCGTTCTCCACCATCCTCGAGAGGTGGTAGTGGGCAGCCTGACGCGTCACGCCGGCGGCTCGCGCGACGTCGCCCGAGGACACGGACGGGAGGTCCGCCGCGAGGAGTCTGATCAGCTCAGGCAGCCCGAGGGGGTCGTCTTTACCTTTTGACATAACCTCCAGCAGGATAGCGCAGAAGGTAAAAACGTAAAGCCTGTGGGACCGCACGGTATCCGACATCAACAAGGGGATCAGCGGGCTGCCCTTCCCGCACGGAGTCGACCCCATGATCGAGGGCCGCGAGGACCAGGTCGGCCAGTTCGCCGGATAACTCGTTCGCCACGGCTACACTCTATGGACCAGGGTCTGGCCTGGGCCATGGCTCATCCGGGAGGCCCTGCTTCGGATCCGGTCTCAGGACTTTCTGGAGCTCGATCTCGTCGTGGATGAAGATCCCGTGCTCGCCGATCGCCGGAATCTCCGGCTTCACCTTCCGATCCCGGACGATCCCACCGACGTGTAGGGCGAGGAGGGTGAAGCCACGCCGCTGGTAGAAGCGGAGGGCGTCGAGGTTGTCGTTCGTCGTGATCAGCCACAGGCGGCGGCAGTCCGCGGCCCGTGCCAGCCACTCGGCCTCCCTGAGAAGCGCGGATCCGACTCCGATCGACCGCTCGGAGACGTGCAGCGTAAGCACCTCGCAAGAGTCGTCGTCGATGATTTACGTGAGCACGCCGACGATCCGTCCCTCCTTCTCCGCGACGAGGGCCGTCTGCGCGGTCGCGTCGACGAGCTCGCCGAGCCGGGCGACCCGAGCCGTCGATCGCTCGTCGAGGAACTCGGTGATCCGCACTCGGTGCGCGCCATCAGAGTCGACCACCCGCAGTTCGTAGTCCAACTTGACCGGGCGCAGATCAGAGGATGGGAAGACCGCGGTCGTGTTCTCGAAGGACACGACCCACGAGGGTGGTGGATCGCCGAGCTCGCCAGGGGTGATCAGCGTGCCCCGGTCTCCCGGTGATAGCCAATCGTCTGCATCCGAGCCGACGTACTCGAGGGGCTCCCCTTCGTGGAGGTCGCCTTTCCAGCGGCGGGGGCCGACTCGGCCGGTCACGCGCCTACTCGATGTAGCCGAGGCCTCGGAGGTGCTCCTCCATCTCGTCGGCCTCGGTGTCGGAGACGGCCGACTCGCCCATCCCGGGGATCTGGACCGACGGCTGAGCCTCGCGAGCGGTGAGCGCCTTCTCCGAGCCGACGATCTCGTGGAGGATCCGGCCCTTCGGCTGCACCGCCGTGGGGGCATCCAACGCCGCCACCAATGTCGGCGCCAGGTCGATCAGCGCCGGCTGTGACTCGAACGGCTTCACGTTCGGACCGACCGCCACGATCGTCCCCTCCAGGCGGTGGTCGCCGCTTACCCAGTCGGCGTCCTCGATCGCGGAGCGCGCGTGCGTGAGCGAGTACCCCTCGGCCGGCACCATCAGGATGTCGGGTGCCGTCTCGGCGTACTGCCCCTTGA
>JBOGVD010000016.1:0-17246 GCA_050696355.1 Actinomycetota bacterium | reverse complement strand
CGAGACCTGAAGGTGGTGGCGGATGTTCACCGGGATCGTTGAGGACCTCGGTCGCGTGGTGTCGCGCGACCGGGCGCGGATCGTCGTGCGGAGCTCGATCGCCGCGTCGGACACGGGCGTCGGCGACTCGATCGCGATCGACGGCGTGTGCCTCACGGTGGTCGCTCGCGCCAACGACGAGCTGTCCTTCGACATCTCGCCGGAGACGTTCGCTCGCACGACCCTCGGATCCCTCCGGGTGGGCGGCGCCGTGAACGTGGAGCGCCCGGCGACGCTCGCGTCCCGGCTGGGCGGACACCTGGTCCAGGGGCACGTCGACGGCGTGGCGCACGTGACCGCCGTCCACGCCGAACCCGAGGGGGGCGCTCGCCTGTCCCTGCGGCTCCCGCAGCACCTGCTCCGATTCCTCGTCGAGAAAGGATCGATCACCCTCGACGGCGTGAGCATGACCGTCGCGGCGCTCCGCGACGACGAGATCGACGTCGCATTGATCCCGCACACCCTGCTCGTCACCACGCTCGGGTCGGCCCGGGAGGGCGATCCGGTCAACGTGGAGGTCGACGTGATGGCCAAGTACGTGGCCAGGAACATCGAGCACGTCATGACCGACGGCGTCGCCGTCGCCCGAACCGGAAAGGAACGGACTGCATGAACGCGGTGACGGAGGAGAAGGTCTTCGCCTCGATCCCGGAGGCGATCGACGAGATCCGCGAGGGCCGGATGGTGATCGTGGTCGACGACGCCGACCGGGAGAACGAGGGCGACCTGATCATGGCCGCGGAGCGCGTGACGCCCGAGGCGATCGCGTTCATCGTCCGGCACACGAGCGGGGTGATCTGCATGCCGGTGATGGGTGAGCGACTCGACGAGCTGGAGATCCCTCTCATGGTCGCGGCCAACACCGACAATCGCCGCACGGCTTTCACGGTGTCGGTGGACGCGCGGGCGGGCGTCACCACCGGGATCTCGGCCGCGGACCGCGCTCGCACGATCCAGGCGATCATCGACCCCGCGACCGAACCGTCCGATCTGTCGCGGCCCGGCCACATCTTCCCGTTGCGCTACCGCGACGGCGGTGTCCTCACGCGGGCCGGCCATACCGAGGCCGCCGTGGATCTCGCGCGCCTCGCTGGCCTGGTCCCAGCGGGGGTCCTGTGCGAGACGGTGAACGAGGACGGCACGATGGCGCGGCTGCCGGACCTGATCGTCTTCGCGCGCACGCACGTGTTGAAGATGATCTCGATCGCCGACCTGATCGCGTACCGCAAGCAGCACGAGGTCCTCGTCACCAAGGTGGCGGAGGCGACCATCCCCACCCGTCACGGGGAGTTCCGCTCGATCGCCTACGAGAGCGTGGTCGACGGGCGCACGCACGTCGCCCTCGTGACCGGCGACATCGGCGACGGCGCGAACGTCCTCACCCGGGTGCACTCCGAATGCCTCACCGGCGACGTGTTCGGCTCGCTCCGCTGCGACTGCGGGAGCCAGCTGGACCGGGCGATGGAGCTGATCGGACGGGAGGGCCGCGGTGTGATCCTCTACGTCCGGGGCCACGAGGGGCGGGCGATCGGCATCACGCACAAGCTCCGCGCCTACGAGCTGCAGGATCGCGGGCGGGACACGGTCGAGGCGAACCTGGAGCTCGGGTTCCCGGCCGACCAGCGCGACTACGGCATCGGCGCGCAGATCCTGTACGACCTCGGGGTGCGCTCGATGCGGCTGCTCACCAACAATCCGGAGAAGCGTGCCGGCCTGGAAGGCCACGGCCTGGCGATCAACGAGCGCCTGCCGTTGCAGACCGACCCGACGCCCCAGAACGTGGGCTATCTCCGTGCCAAGCGCGAGAAGTTGGGCCACCTCCTCGATCTCCCGGAGGTCGAGGACCCCGGCGTGGGTGAGGTGGAGGCCCGCCGGTGAGCGTGTCGCGGGGCCGGCCGGTGGGACAGGGGCGGCGCGTGGCGATCGTGGTCGCTCGGTTCCACGAGCACGTGACGGCGAGGCTCCTCGAAGGGGCGCTGTCCGGGCTCCGGACCCATGGCGTCGCCGAGGACGCCGTCGACGTGGCGTGGGTGCCGGGCGCCTTCGAGATCCCGCTGGTGGCTCGTCGGGTGGCGACGACCGGGGCCTACGACGCCGTGATCTGTCTCGGCGCGGTCGTTCGGGGCGAGACGGCGCACTTCGAGCTGGTGGCGAACGAGGCGGCGCGCGGTGTGGCCGCGGTGGGTCGAGAGACGGGGGTGCCGGTCATCTTCGAGGTGTTGGCGACGGAGTCGCTCGCCCACGCCGAGGCGCGCGCCGGCGGGACGCACGGCAACAAGGGGTGGGACGCCGCCGAGGCCGCGCTCGAGATGGCCGACCTCCTCGATGGGCTGCCGAAGGAGGAGGGGTTGCGATGATCGTCGAGAAGCCGTGGGGACGCGTGGTGACCTACGCCCTGAATCAGCCCTCGTCGGTCCGGGTCATCACCGTCGAGCCGGGCCAGGAGACGAGCGTGCACTACCACCGGATGCGGGACGAGACCTGGGTCGTGCTCGACCCGGGGCTCACGGTCGAGATCGGCGACCGGGCGGTCGATGCCGGCCCCGGTGAGGAGTTCGTGATCCCGGCGGAGCAGGCCCACCGGATCCGCTGCACCGGCTCCGAGCCCGGGAGGATCCTCGAGGTCGCCTACGGCTACACCACCGAGGACGACACCCAGCGGCTGCAGGACGCCTACGGCCGCCCGCTCGAACCCGACTGGTGAGCGGCGTCGACAGGCGTCGGAGCCTGGTCCTATACTCTGGCGCACGTGTTCCACCTGATCCGCCACAAGCACCGGCTGGTCCGGTGCTTCGTTTTCGAAGGGAGTGATGCGGGGTCTCGACCGAGCCACGCTTGAACGACAGGATCCGATCCCCACAGGTTCGGCTGGTCGGCGCGAACGGCGACCAGATCGGGGTGGTCGCCACGCAAGAAGCGCTTCGCCAGGCACGCGACCTCGACCTGGATCTGGTCGAGGTTGCTCCGCAGGCGAACCCGCCGGTCTGTCGGATCATGGACTACGGCAAGTTCAAGTACGAGCGAGACATCCGCCAGAAGGAAGCTCGGAAGAAGCAAGCCCGCACCGAGCTGAAGGAGATCAAGTTCCGTCCCAAGATCGACGCGCACGACTACGGCACGAAGAAGGGTCACGTCGAACGGTTCCTCCGGGGCGGGCACAAGGTGAAGGTGACGATCATGTTCCGCGGTCGCGAGATGACCCACACGGAGCTCGGCCGCAAGATCTTGGATCGACTGGTGGGAGACCTGGGTGAGATGGTGACGGTGGAATCGATGCCGAAGCAGGAAGGGCGGAACATGATCATGGTGATCTCGCCCAACAAGCGGCATCTCGAGCAGCTCGCTCGCGCGGAGGCGCGCGGGCCGGAGCTGGTGCCGGAGCTGGAGCCGGAGCCGGAGCCGGAGGCCGCGCCGGAGCCGGAGCCGGTCGCCATCGCTCCCGAGCCAGACGAGGGATGAGGATGCCGAAGAACAAGACCCACCGAGCCACCGCCAAGCGGTTCCGGATCACCCGGAACGGCAAGGTGCTGCATCGCAAGGCGACGGGCAATCACATGCTCACGAAGAAGTCGTCGTCACGCCGCCGCCGCGTCGAGGGCATGGCCGAGATCCGCTCGAAGGCCAGCGTCAAGACCATCAAGCGGCTCCTGGGGGTCTGAGCCATGGCCCGGATCAAGCGATCGGTGCACGCGAAGAAGAAGCGCCGCGAGATCCTCGAGGCGGCCAAGGGCTACACAGGGAGCCGCCGCAAGCGGATCCGCGTTGCCAAGGAGCAGGTCATGCATTCCGGCATGTACGCCTATCGCGACCGCCGGGACCGCAAGGCGCAGTTCCGCCGCCTCTGGATCACGAGGATCAACGCGGCGGTCCGTCCGCACGGCCTCTCCTACTCGCGCTTCGTGAGCGGGCTCGCCGCTGCCGGCGTCGAGATCGATCGCAAGATCCTGGCCGATCTGGCCGTCCGCGATCCGGGTGCGTTCGCGCAGCTGGTCGAGACCGCCAAGTCGTCGGCTCCGTCGAACCCGTAGCGCGGCCCGTCCGAGTTCACGCGTACACTCCCGCCGTGCGAGGGGGCCGAGCGGCATCGTGCTGACGTCCGCCAAGAACGCCAGGGTCGTCGCGGCCGTGCGCCTGAAGAAGCGAGCGCTCCGCGAGGAGGACCACCGCTTCCTCGTCGAAGGGGCGCAGGCCGTGGTCGAGGCGCTCGCCGAGGACGGCCGTCTCCTGTCGCTCTTCGTGCGAGACGACCTGGATCCACTGGCCGTCCGAGCCGAGCAGGCCGGCGTGCCCGTCCAGCAGGTCACGGATCGCGTGATGGAGCGCCTCACGTCGACCGTCACGCCGCAGGGGTTCGTGGGGATCGCTCCGTTCGTGGACGGTCGGCTGGAAGACCTGGCGTCCCCGGGCGCCGTGGCGGTCCTCCACGAGGTGCGCGACCCGGGCAACGCCGGCACGATCCTGCGATCGGCGGACGCGGCCGGCGCGTCAGGCGTGGTGTTCGCCGGCAGCTCCGTGGACGTCTACAACCCGAAGAGCGTCCGCGCCTCCGCCGGCTCGATCTTCCACGTGCCCGTCGTGCGCGACGTGGTGACGATGGACGCGCTCGCCGCGCTGCGCGAGCGGGGTTTCGAGATCGTCGCGATGGACGCCCACGGCGACGAGGATCTCTTCGAACGATCGCTCCCGGTGTCCCCGGCCTTCGTGTTCGGCAACGAGGCGCACGGCCTGCCTCCCGACGTCCTGGGTGAGGCGGACCGGCGGGTTCGGGTGCCGCAGGCAGGTCGCGCCGAGAGCCTCAACCTCGCGGCGGCGGCGACGGTGTGCCTCTTCGAGTGGGTGCGCCGCGGCCGTCGCCCCGGCGAAACGCTCGAAGCGCTGGTCGCGGCCGCGGCGCACGATATCCGGTCCCCGCTGACCGCCATGAAGGGCTTCGGCTACGCGCTCGGCAAGCGATGGACCGACATGACGGACGAGCAGCGGGACCTGATGCTCACCGGGATCGTCCACGATGCCGACCGGATGGACACGATCGTCCGGCAGCTCCTCGACGCCGCGCGGGTGATGAGCGGCACGTTCCGGGCCTACGCGGAGCTCACCGACCCGGCCGACCTCGTCCACCAGATCGCCGAGCAGCAGGGGCGCGACCCGGCACATCCGCCCGTCGAGTGGACCGGCGCCGCCCGCCCGGTGCTCGTCGACGGGGGGCGCCTGAAGACGACGATCCTCGCGTTCACCGAAGCGCTCGTGTGGTGGGGGAGCGAAGGCCCGATCCGGATCGCGTGCGAGGTGCGGGACGACCATCTGCACGTGTGGGCCTCGCGCGCGGCGGATGAGTCCGTCGACGTCGATCCGCTGTTCGACGCCAGACCGCCGGGAACCGGAGCTGGCTCCAAGATCGGTCTGTACGTCGCGCGACGGGTGGCGGAGGCACAGGAAGGACGCGCCTGGGGTGAGGTCACGGACGGTCGTCTGACCTTCCACGTCGACCTCCCCGTCGCAGGTCCGGCGCCGTACACACCGTAGACTCGGCGCCTCATGGAAGCCCAGCAGATGCTCCGGTCGCTCGATCACGAGCGCGAGCGGGGCATCCGCGCCTTCGCGCTTGCCGCCTCACTGAGCGAGCTCGAGGTCGCGCAGGTCGCCGTCCTCGGACGGAAAGCCCCCTTCTCGCAGGTCCAGCGGGACGTCGGTTCGCTCGAGCCCGACGAACGGAGGTCGGTCGGGCGAGCCGTGAACGAGACGCGCGCGGTGCTGCAGCGGGCGGCTGACACCCGACGGGCGGAGCTGGAGGCGGTCGCCGAGGAGGCGCTCCTCGTCGCCGACCGGGTTGATCTCTCGCTTCCCGGCCGGAGGCCTCGCTCCGGATCTCTGCACCCCCTCTCGCTCGCCGAGGATGAGATCGTCGACATCTTCCTTCGCCTCGGCTATCGGGTCGCCGAAGGCCCCGAGATCGAGGACGAATGGCACAACTTCGAGGCGCTCAACATCCCGCCCGACCATCCCGCCCGCACGATGAAGGATTCGATCTACGTCGACATCTCCGGGCACCCGGAGCTGCTGCTCCGGACCGAGACGTCGTCCGTCCAGATCCGGACGATGCAGTCGCAGCCTCCGCCCGTGTACATCATCGCGCCGGGTCGCGTCTACCGGCGCGAGACGCCCGACGCGACCCACCTCCCGGTGTTCCACCAGGTCGAGGGGTTGGTCGTCGACGAGGGCATCACGTTCGCCGACCTGAAGGGGACGCTCGATGCCGTCGCACGAGCGCTGTTCGGCGCGGATCGCCAGACGAAGCTCGGGCCGGCGTTCTTCCCATTCGTGGAGCCGGGGGCAGAGCTCGCGGTGACGTGCATGCGCTGCGACGGGGTGGGATGCGCGGTCTGCGGGAACGGCTGGATCGAGCTGCTCGGGTGCGGCATGGTGCACCCGCAGGTGCTCGAGAACTGCGGTTACGACGCGGAGCGATACACGGGCTTCGCCTTCGGATTGGGGATCGATCGGGTCGCGATCTTGAAGTATCGGATCCCGGACATCCGCCTGCTGGTCGAGGGTGACATCCGGTTCCTCGCGCAGTTCGGGGCTAGCCGATGAAGGTGTCTCTGGCGTGGCTCAGGGAGTTCGTCCCGGTCGAGCTCGGTGCGGAGGAGCTCGCGGACCGGGTCGATGCCCGCGGGATCAAGGTAGAGGGCGTCGAACGCCCCTGGGCGGGGCTCGACGGCGTCGTCGTCGCCAGGGTGCTCGAGGTCCGCGATCACCCGAACGCCGAGAAGCTGTGCCTCGCCACGGTCGACGGGGGAGCCGGCCCGGTGCAGGTAGTCGTCGGGATCCGGAACATGTCGGCGGGCGACCTCGTACCATGGGCGGAGCCGGGCGCTCGGGTCCCCGTCCTGGAGGAGCCGCTCGGGGCGAAGTCGCTCCGGGGCGAGATCTCCAACGGGATGCTCTGCTCGCCTCGCGAGCTCGCGATCTCCCACGAGCACGAGACGGGGATCCTCATCCTTCCCGACGACCTTCCCGTCGGGGCCGACCTCAAGAAGGCGCTGGAACTCGACGACGCCGTCCTCGACATCGAGGTCGAGCCGAACCGGCCCGACTTCCTCTCCGTCTACGGCGTGGCGCGTGAGACGTCGTCGATCCTCGGGTTGCCGTTGGTCGAGCCGAACACGAAGGTCACGGAGGATCCGGAGCACGCCGACGCGGTGGCTACGGTCGAGCTCCGAGCCCCCGACGGCTGTCCTTTCTACCTGGCCCGGATCCTCCGGGGAGCCGGCGGCGGCGCGACTCCGCTTCGCGCGCAAGCGAGGCTCACGGCGTCCGGGATGCGGCCGGTCTCGCCGATCGTGGATGCGACGAACTACGCGATGCTCGAGCTCGGCCAGCCGCTGCACGCCTTCGACCTGGAACGACTGGCGGGACCCGGGATCGTGGTGCAGCGAGCGGAGCCGGGCGCGCGGCTCGTCACGCTGGACGGCACGGAACGCGAGCTCACGGCGGAGGACCTGCTGATCTGTGATCTCGAAGGGCCGGTCGCGCTGGCCGGCATCATGGGCGGGCAGACGTCCGAGGTCTCGAACGGGACCACGGAGGTCCTCTTGGAGGCCGCGCACTTCACGAGGACCGGGATCATCCGCACCGCGCGCCGCCTCGATCTCCACTCGGAGGCATCTCACCGTTTCGAACGAGGAACCGACCCGGAGGGGGTCGATCGGGCTGCCCGTCGATGCGCGGCGCTCATCGCCGGGTGGACGGGCGCTCGGGCGCTGAGCGGGGCCGCGCGGGCGGGCGGTCCGCCCGAGCGCCGCTGGGTCTCCATGCGTGCTTCCCGGGCGACCGCGCTCCTCGGCTATCCCGTAGAGCCGTCCGACGCGGCGACGGTCTTCGACGCCCTCCGGATGACCCATCGGGAGGATGGCGACGATATCGAGATCGAGGTTCCCGCCTACCGCGTCGATATCGACCGCGAGGTGGACCTGATCGAAGAGGTGGCCCGCATCCAGGGGTACGGGCGCATCGGGGCCACGATCCCGCGGTCGCCCCATCTCGGGGGCGTCCCGGAGAGGTATGCGTTCGCTCGCCGGGTCCGCGATACGCTCGTCCGCGCGGGTCTCCGCGAAGCCAAGCCGCTTCCCTTCGTGTCCGCGGACGACCTCGCGCTGATGGGCGATCGTGATGCGATCCCGCTGGCGAACCCGCTCCGCGCCGAGGAGGCGTGGCTCCGGACGCGGGTGCTCCCGGGCCTGCTCCACACCGTCGCCAAGAACCAGCGCTGGGGGACCGGCTCCCTGGCGATCTTCGAGGTAGGTGTCGTCTTCCGGCTGGCCGATCCGTTCGAAGAGGTCCGGCTGCTGGGGTTCGTCCTCTGCGGCGCCGCCGGCGAAGGCTGGGCGGACGACGATCGCGTGTTCGACGTCCTGGACGCTCGCGGCGTGATCGAGACGCTCCTCGACGACCTGGGGGTGGCGGGATGGATCCTCGGCGAGCCGCCGCCGGCTCCGTTCCATCCGGGGCGGTCGGCGCGCGTCTTGCTGGAGGGTCGACCGATCGGGGTCGTGGGGGAGCTGCATCCCCGCGCGGCGTCGTCCCTGGACCTCGAGGGACGGGTCGCGCTGGCGGAGCTGGAGCTCGAGCCCCTGCGGGCGGCGGCCTCCAGGCCGTTCCGCCTTGCGGAGGTGCCACGGTTCCCGCCGATCCGGCGGGACCTCGCCTTCGTGGTGGCGGACGACGTACCGGCCGGGACCGTGCATGCCGCCCTGGATGCCGCCGCCGGTGAGCTGCTGGATCGCTCGCACCTGTTCGACGTCTTCCGCGGCGGCGGCGTCCCTGACGGTCGCACCAGCCTGGCGTTCGCGCTGGAGTTCCGATCCCCCGACCGCACCCTCACCGACGAGGAGGTCGAGCCGGTGATCGCCCACATCGTGGAGCGGTTGCGCGACGACCTGGATGCCGAGCTCCGAGCCTGAAGCGGGAACCCGGATCGTGAAGTCCCATTACACTCGGACGCCATGCGCCACTACCTGAGCGTCGATGACCTCTCCACCTCGGAGCTGCCCGAGATCCTCGACCTGGCGGCCGGGCTCAAGGTCGACCCCGCCACACACGCGCAGGCGCTCTCGGGCCGGTCGGTGGCGCTGATCTTCGAGAAGCCATCCACCCGGACGCGCGTGTCCTTCGAGGTCGGGGTCGAGCAGCTCGGAGCGTACCCGGTCGTCCTCTCGTCGAACGAGCTCCAGCTCGGCCGTGGCGAGACCATCCAGGACACCGGCCGGGTCCTGTCGCGGTACGTGGACGCGATCGTGCTCCGGACCTTCGAGCAGGAGCGCTTGGAGATCCTGTCGACGACCGCCACCGTGCCGATCGTCAACGCCCTCTCCGATTTCGAGCATCCGTGTCAGGCGCTCGCCGACGTGTTCACGATCCGTGAGCATCTCGGCGGGCTCGAGGGACGGATCCTGACCTACCTCGGGGACGGGAACAACGTCGCGCACTCCCTCCTGCTCGCCGGCACGAAGGCCGGGATGACGGTCCGGGTGGCCACGCCGCCCGGCTTCGAGCCGATCCCGCAGGTCGTGCATCGGGCCGAGGAGATCGCCGCGGAGACGGGCGGCGCGGTCGAGCTGGCGCACGATCCCGAGGAAGCCGCGATCGAGGCGCACGCGCTCTATACCGACGTCTGGACGAGCATGGGGCAGGACCTGGAGGCCGACGAACGAGCGCTCGTCTTCCCGAGCTATCAGCTCAGCCAGAAGCTCGTGGACGTCGCGGATCCGGAGGTCCTGGTCCTCCATTGCCTCCCCGCTCACCGTGGCCAGGAGATCACCGACGAGGTCATCGACGGACCGAGGTCCGTGGTGTGGGACCAGGCCGAGAACCGCCTGCATACGCAGAAGGCGTTGCTGCTCCGCCTCTTCGGCGTAGCCTGACGCGATGCCGCAGGCGAACGACGCCGTCGAGGCGATGCTCGTCGAGTACGCCGACCTGCTCTCGATCCTGTTCGACGATCCGTACAAGCCTCGCGCCTACGAGAAGGCCGCGCGAGCGGTCGGCGGTCACCCGGTGGACCTGGAGGGCAAGGACCTGCCCGAGATCCTGAAGGTGCCGTCGGTGGGGCGATCGATCGGGGAGAAGATCCACGAGTTCCTGACCACCGGGGCGCTCGCCGAGCTCGAGGCCCTCCGCGAGAAGATCCCCGCCGGCGTCCGCGACATGATGTCGATCCCGGGCCTGGGGCCCAAGAAGGCGATGGTCCTCTACCAGGAGCTCGGGGTCGGCTCCGTCGACGAACTGGAGACGGCGATCGAGCAGGAACGGCTCGCGACTCTGCCACGGTTCGGCGCCAAGACCCAGGAGAACATCGCCCGCGGGATCACGCAGATGCGCTCTGCGGGCGGCCGCGTCAAGATCGACGCGGCGCTGGCGATCGCGGAGACCTTCCTCGACGTGCTCTCTCCGCTCCCCCAGGCCAAGCGCGTCGCCTACGCCGGCTCGCTCCGGCGTCGGAGGGAGACGATCGGCGACGTCGATCTGCTCGTCGCGGGGTCGAATGCCCCGCCGGTGATGGAGGCGTTCGTCACGCACCCGTCCGTGGCTCGGATCATCGCGCGCGGCGAGACGAAGTCCTCGATCCTCACGGATCTCGGCGTGCAGGTTGACCTGCGGGTGATCCCCGAGGAGGCGTGGGGGGCCGCGATGATCTACTTCACGGGCTCGAAGCCGCACAACATCAAGATCCGCGAGATGGCGGTCCGCCAGGGACTCAAGCTGAGCGAGTATGGACTGTTCGACGCGACGTCGGGCGACCTGTTGGCGGCCGACACCGAGGAGAGCGTGTACGCGCGCCTCGGGATGCAGTACGTCGAGCCGACCCTGCGCGAGGATCGCGGCGAGGTCGAGGCCTCCCTCGCCGGGGAGCTCCCCGCCGTCCTGACCGAGCGGCAGCTGCAGGGTGACCTCCACACCCACACGAACCTCACCGACGGTCTCGCGAGCCTGGACGAGATGGTGGGCCGCGCCGCGGAGCTCGGATACGCCTACTTCGCGATCACCGATCACGCGCCCAACCTGTACATGCAACGGATGACGGACGACAAGATCCTCGCGCAGCGGGGGCGGATCGAGAAGCTCCGGTCGAAGCATCCGAAGATGACGTTGCTGCACGGCACCGAGCTGAACATCGACCCGGACGGCCACGTCGACTGGGACGCGGACTTCCTCGCCGGATTCGACCTCACGGTCGCCTCCGTCCATTCTCACTTCAACCAGTCGCGCGACCACATGACCGCGCGGGTGATCAGGGCGATCGAGAACCCGTACGTCGACATCATCGGTCACCTGACGACGCGGCAGATCGGCAAGCGGCCGCCGGTCGACCTGGATCTCGAAGCGGTGTTCGAGGCAGCCGGCCGGACCGGCACCGCGATGGAGATCAACTCCCATCCCGACCGGCTCGACCTGTCCGACGAGCACGTGCTGTGGGCGAGGCGGCACGGCGTGCGCTTCGCCGTCAACACCGACGCGCACGCCGTCCCGCATCTCGACCATCGCCGGTTCGGCGTCGGCATCGCGCAGCGCGGATGGCTGACCAAGGACGACGTGATCAACGCGTGGCCGCTCCGCGTGCTCCGTCGCTTCCTCGCCGAAGGGCGTCCGTGACCGACTCGCTGCCGCGCTCGTTCTACGCGCGCGACGCGACCGAGGTCGCGCGAGACCTCCTCGGCCACGTCCTGGTGCGTGCCTCGCTCGACGGGGGGCGGGCCACCGCGCGCATCGTCGAGGTCGAGGCGTACGGTCCGGACGATCCCGCGAGTCACGCGTTCCGTGGCCGGACGAAGCGGAACGAGGTGATGTTCGGGCCGCCGGGCCACCTGTACGTGTACTTCACCTACGGCATGCACTTCTGCATGAACGCCGTGGCCGGGCGGGCGGGGCAGGGAACCGCGGTGCTGCTTCGCGCCGCGCAGCCTCTCGAGGGCGTCCCGGCGATGATGGGCCGACGTGGACGCGAGCAGGTCCTCGACCTGTGCTCCGGACCGGCTCGGTTGGCGCAGGCCTTCGGCGTGGGCCGCGAGGAGAACGGGGCCGATCTGGTTTCCGGAGAGGCGCTCTGGGTGGAGCGAGGCTCGCGCTCCGAGCCGATCGCCACGGGGATCCGCGTCGGGGTCCGCGAGACGGCGCGATCGTGGCGGTTCTGGCTCGAGGGGAGTCCGTTCGTCTCTCGCGGGCGGCCCGGACCGCCTACGGGGAAGGGTCGGGCTCAGCGGATTGGGGCGACGAGACGGTGATCGTCACCGTGCTGGTCTGATACGCCTGCGTGCCGGCCGAGGGCTCCTGCTGGATCACGGTCCCGTCCGGCTGGGTCGACGGCGCGGTGACGACGTCCACGTAGAAGCCGGCCTGCGTCAGCCCTTCGATCGCGAGGATCTCCGACGACCCGATCGTGGACGGGACCAGGACCTCCTGCAGCGACGACGGCGACGTGCAGATCTTCATGGGCTCCGTGCCCGCGATGAACTGCAACATCTGGATGTTCTGTGGCAGCGTGAAGGCGTTGGGCAGGCAGTACGGCTGTTGCGACGCGTCGACCGAGACGGAGACGAACCCGACGTCCGGGTTCGGGAACGCGGTCACCGGCACGCCTCGGGACGCCTCGAGCATCAGGAGGCGCCAGATCTGGGCCGGCCACGTGCCGCCGAAGACGGTGATCCGGGTCCGCGGCGGCTCCATCCGGACCTGTCCCTGTGGGAACCCGATCCAGACCGCCGCCGCCATCTGCGGGATCGCGCCCACGAACCACGCGTCCGAGTGGTCCATCGCGGTGCCCGTCTTGCCGATCTGCGGCCGGCCGATGTTCGCCGCCGTGCCCGTCCCGTACAGCACGGCTTCGTTCAGGATCTCGTTGGCGACCGAGACGATCTGGGGGTCGAGCACCCGGTCGGGGGTCGCATCCGCCTCCCAGACCACGTGACCCCGCGCGTCGGTGATCCGTGAGACCGGGACCGGGCGGCTCCGGAGGCCGCCGGTGGCGAGCGTCCCGTACGCCGAGGCCATCTCCAGGGTGTTCACCTCGTTCGTCCCGAGCACCGCCGACAGGAAGGGCTGTAGCGGGCGGCGTGGATTGCTCACGCGCCGGCAGCACCGAAGGCCCATCCGCTGGGCGACCTCGACGACGGTGGCGGGGCTGAGCCGGTCGATCAGCTGGGCGTAGACGGTGTTGACGGAGTGCACCGTCGCCGCGCGGAGGCTCATCGTGCCGAATCCTGCGCCTTCGGCGTTCGTGACCTCCCAGATCTCGCCGGACTCGAGCGGGAGCTGCAGCGAGGAGGGTGCCGAGAAGGTCTCCGAGGCCGACAGGCCGCTCTCGAGGGCCGCTACGAGGGCGAACGGCTTGAACGCGGAACCCGATTGCCGACCGGTCCCACCCGCTGCGGTGGCCAGGTTGACGCGCCCGGCGGCCCGGTCCCGCCAATAGTCGCGCTGCTCGCCTCCGACCATCCCGAGGACGAACCCGCTCCGGGGATCGAGGACGGTGACGGCCGCGGAGGGGTCCTCCGGGTAGGACAGGACGGAATCGACCGCGCGCTGCGCCGCCGCCTGCACCCTGGGTTGGAGCGTCGTGTGGATCCGGAGGCCCCCGGTGAACAGCAACCGGTACCGGTCCTCCCGCGTCTCGCCGAAGGCCGGGTTCGTGAGGAACCACTCCTTCAGGTAGTCGACGAAGTAGGGGTAGTCGGACCGGCCCGAGGCGATCGCGCGCCGGAGATGGAGGGGCTGGATGCGAGCGTGGCGGCGCTGGGCCGGCGTGATCATCCCCAGCTCGTGCATCAGCCGGAGGACGACGCGGCGCCTGCCCATCGCGCGGCGCGGGTACTCGTACGGGTCGAAGTGACCGGGGCTCGTGATCAACCCGGCGAGGAGCGCCGACCGGGCGAGGGTGAGGTCGGCCGCGTCGACACCGAAGAACGTCCGCGCCGCCGCTTGGACGCCGTAGGCGCCCTGGCCGAAGTACACCGTGTTCAGGTAGCGGGTCAGGATCTCTTCCTTCGTCAGGCGATCCTCGAGCTGCCAGGCGAGCGACGCCTCACCGAGCTTGCGGGCGATCGTCCGGTCGGCCCCCGTGTAGAGGTTCTTCACGAGCTGCTGCGTGATCGTCGACCCGCCCTCCTCGATGTTGCCGTCGCGGAGGTTCACGTACGAGGCGCGCAGGATCGCGCGCCCGTCGATCCCGTGGTGCAGGTAGAAGCGGCGGTCCTCGATCGCGACGACCGCGTCTCGGATCCAGGTGGGGATCCGCGACGTGGGCATCACGACGCGGTCCTCGACCGCGTGCAGCTCGGTGATCACGGTGTCGTCCGCGGCGAAGACGAACGAGGTCTGTGCGAGCTCGCGTCGGGGCGCGTCCTCCAGGTGCACGCCGCATGCAGCGGAGAACACAGCGAAGGCTGCCATGAAGGCCGCCAGGGGGAAGTGCCGGCGGGTCATCGCGGGCGAGTGTACCCCGCGTCCTGAGGGGGATCGGGGAGGTGCGGTAGCATCGCCGCGCCATGGCCGCCGACGTGCTGACGACGCTCGCCAGCGGCAGCGTCGACCTGGTCCCGGAAGGAGGGCTCGAGCAGCGCCTCGCGGAGGGAAGGCCCCTTCGGGTCAAGCTCGGCGTGGATCCCAGCCGCCCGGATCTCACGCTCGGGCATGCCGTCGTCCTCCGCAAGCTGCGGCAGTTCCAGGACGCGGGTCACGTCGCCGTGCTGATCGTCGGCGACTTCACGGCTCGGATCGGCGATCCCTCCGGGAAGTCCGAGACTCGTCCGATGCTCTCCGAGGACGAGATCCGGGCGAACGCGGCGACGTACCTCGCGCAGGCGGGCAAGGTGATCGACGTCGACACGGCGGAGATCCACGGGAACGCGGAGTGGCTCGCCGGGATGAACATGGCCGAGCTGATCCGGCTGACCTCGAGCGCCACCGTCGCACAGATGCTCGAGCGCGAGGACTTCCGCGATCGCTTCCGGAGGGAGCGCCCGATCGGCGTGGTGGAGCTGCTGTATCCCCTCCTGCAGGGCTACGACTCGGTCGCGGTCAGGGCCGACGTCGAGCTGGGCGGCACCGACCAGACGTTCAACCTCCTCATGGGTCGTGAGGTGCAGCGCGCCTACGCGCAGGACCCGCAGGTCGTGCTGACGGTTCCCCTCCTCGAGGGGACGGACGGCGTGCGGAAGATGTCGAAGTCCCTCGACAACTACATCGGCCTCACCGAGCCGGCCGACGACATGTTCGGGAAGCTGATGCGGATCCCCGACGGGCTGATCTCGAAGTTCTTTCGGCTGAGCGCTCCCCTGGACCCCGACGACGTGGACGACATCGAACGGGGCCTGGGCGATGGATCGGTCCTGCCGAACGACGCGAAGCGCCGGTTGGCGCGTGAGGTGGTGGATCTCTACCACGGCCCGGGTGCGGGAGCGGCCGCCGAGGAGCGCTTCGACATCGTGCATCGACAGCACGAGATCCCGGAGGGTGTCCCCAGCGTCACGATCCCGGCGGCGGTGTTCGGAACGGGTGATGACGGGGCGGGCTTCGTCTACGTCCCCGCGCTGCTCGAGGCCCTGGGGCTCGTCGCCAGTCGTTCGGAGGGGCGGCGCCTGCAGGCCCAGGGCGGGGTCCGCATGAACGGGGAGCCCATCGGGATGGAGGACATCCGGATCGAAGGGGACCCGCCGGGGCAGCTCGCGAGCTCCGTCTGGCAGGTGGGTCGCCGGCGGTTCGCGCGACTCGCGGGCCTCGAGAGCTAGTCTCTCGAACAACGGTTCGAGGGTCGTGCTCGGTTGACGCTCGGACCCGGACTGCTATCCTACCCATCCGGCGCGGTTCCCGAGGGTGTCCAACACTCTGACCAGGAGCTTCGCATCGGTCGCATCTTGAGAACTGAACAGCGTGTCAAAGAGCCGATGCTTGTCATCGTTCACATCGGCGCGGTTCGCCGTGCCTTGGGAACGACGGCACGCTTCATCCGTCCAGACGGAAACGTCTGGCGGGGAAAGGGTCCTGCTGGCGTGTGCCTCGCCGGCAGGGCCGACCTCCATCAAGTCGAACGGGACCGACTCGTCGGTTCCGGTCGATCTCTACGGAGAGTTTGATCCTGGCTCAGGACGAACGCTGGCGGTGCGCCTAACACATGCAAGTCGAACGGTGAACCGGGCTTCGGCCCGGGGATCAGTGGCGAACGGGTGCGTAACACGTGGGCAACCTGCCCCCGACCCTGGGATAACCCCGGGAAACCGGAGCTAATACCGGATACTCTCCTCCGATCTCCTGATCGGAAGAGGAAAGGTCCGCCGGTCGGGGATGGGCCCGCGGCCTATCAGCTTGTTGGTGGGGTAACGGCCTACCAAGGCATCGACGGGTAGCTGGTCTGAGAGGACGACCAGCCACACTGGGACTGAGACACGGCCCAGACTCCTACGGGAGGCAGCAGTGGGGAATCTTGCGCAATGGGCGAAAGCCTGACGCAGCGACACCGCGTGGGGGACGAAGGCCTTTCAGGTCGTAAACCCCTTTCGGCAGGGACGAAGCGATACCGTGACGGTACCTGCAGAAGAAGCCTCGGCTAACTACGTGCCAGCAGCCGCGGTAACACGTAGGAGGCGAGCGTTGTCCGGAATCATTGGGCGTAAAGAGCGCGCAGGCGGCCTGGCGAGTCGGGTGTGAAATCCCGGGGCTCAACCCCGGGACTGCATCCGATACTGCCAGGCTAGAGGTAGGTAGGGGAGATCGGAATTCCTGGTGTAGCGGTGAAATGCGCAGATATCAGGAGGAACACCGGTGGCGAAGGCGGATCTCTGGGCCTTACCTGACGCTCAGGCGCGAAAGCTAGGGGAGCGAACAGGATTAGATACCCTGGTAGTCCTAGCCGTAAACGTTGGGTGCTAGGTGTGGGCGGATATCAACCCCGTCCGTGCCGAAGCTAACGCATTAAGCACCCCGCCTGGGGAGTACGGCCGCAAGGCTAAAACTCAAAGGAATTGACGGGGCCCCGCACAAGCGGCGGAGCATGCGGCTTAATTCGATGCGACGCGAAGAACCTTACCTGGGTTTGACATGCAGGGTGAAACCCGTGAAAGCGGGCGCTCTTCGGAGCCTGCACAGGTGGTGCATGGCTGTCGTCAGCTCGTGCCGTGAGGTGTTGCCTTAAGTGGCGCAACGAGCGCAACCCCTGTCCT
>JBOGVD010000015.1:0-23550 GCA_050696355.1 Actinomycetota bacterium | reverse complement strand
TCGGCCCGCAAGGCGTCGACCTCCAGGAAGCGGACCACCGCCCGAAAGGCGACCGCCAGGAAGTCCCCGGCCCGCAAGCGCACCACCGCCCGGAAGTCCACCAAGCGTGTGGCGGCGGGGAAGAAGGCCGCCGCGACCCGGAAGCGCAAGACCGCATCGGCCCGCAAGGCGTCGACCTCCAGGAAGCGGACCACCGCCCGCAAGGCGACCACCAGGAAGTCGCCGGCCCGCAAGCGGACCACTGCGCGGAAGTCCACCGCGCGGAAGTCCACCAAGCGCGTGACCGCGGGGAAGAAGGCCGCCGCGACCCGGAAGCGCAAGGCCGCGTCGGCCCGCTCGGCGCGTTCCCGTCGCGCCCGCTGAGAGGGCGGGACGTGGATCCGGCCCGCGGGACGAGGGGTCGGGCGAGTTCGTCGGACGACTCACGGGGTGAGGTGTGGGAGCTCCCTGACGACCGGTCGCCGTGGACCGGCCTGGGGTGACGTCGAGGAAGCGGGAACGCTCCCTCGAACGACGACTCGCCATGGACGAGCCCGAGTCGGGTCCGGCGAGCTCGGAACGTCCGGCGGCCCCCGTCCTCGACGACGATGTCGCGACCGAGGACGTCGTGGCGGAGGATCCCGAAGTCGATCCGGAGGCTGCCGACCTCGATCGCACGGAGCAGGAGGGGGGAGCAGTCCGTCGAACCGGCGGAGACCGCCGAGGAGTCGGCGATGCACGTCGAGCTCGAGTAACCGGTAGCCTCGCCGCGTGACGGGCACACAGATCGCGATCGCGTTCTCGCTGGCCGCGGGGATCGCCGGCGCCGCCCAGGCATCGCTCTCGGGCGCGCTCGGCCGGCGAGTGGGGACGATCGGCTCGGCCGGATTCGGCGTGATCGTGGCGGCGGCCCTGGTCATCGCTCTCGCGTTCGTCCTCGGGCGAGGCGGATCCATGGTCGCGGCGGTCCACGAGCCTCCCTGGCTGTGGCTGGGTGGTCTGTTCGGCGCGATGATCGTGCTCGCGATCGCCTACGCACCTCCGCGGATCGGGACGTTCGCCACGGTCGCGCTGTTGATCGCCGGACAGCTCGCGGCCGGCGCGCTGATCGATGCCTTCGGGTGGCTCGGCTCGCCCAAGATCCCGGTGACGGCGGCGAGGGTCGCCGGCCTCGTCCTCGTGACGGTGGGTGCCGCGCTCACGCTGAAACGCTGAGACGCGGACCGCTGAACGCTGGATGGGCCGCGCCTCTAGGGCCGGCGAACCGAGATCACCATGTTCGCCACGCGCGTCGCGAGGACGCGATCGCCCTTCTGCAGGTCCGCCGGGACGCTCTCCGCACCGAGCCTCGCCTGCTGGACGGAGCGATCCGGGAACCCGACCGAGAGGTCGTAGTACGTAACACCGTGGAGGTCGAACGCGGACACCTCCAGCACGATCGCTTCCTCCTCGCCCAACATGGCGCCAGCCTAGCGGCAGGGATCGAGCAGTCGAGGGTTATGGTGGCCCGATGGAGGCAACGGGGGTGGGTGCACGCCGTCCGGCGACCGGGCGTCGCCGGGGAACGGCTGTCGGTCTCGCCGCCGGGCTGCTCGCGACGATCCTCGTCACCGTCCCTCCGACACCCGCTGCGGGCGAGACCACCAGGGTCGCGGGGATCGACGTGTCGAAGTGGCAGCTCGACGTCGACTGGAGCAAGGTCGCGTCCACGCAGGTCCGCTTCGCGATCATGCGGGCGACGATCGGGAACACGCCCGGGACGAAGCGCCTCGTCGATCCGCGCTACGTGGAGAACCTCGCGGAGGCGACGGCGAACGGCATCGTCGTGGGCGCGTACCACCGGGCGAACGTCGGCCGTGCGGTCGACGACGCGACCCGGGAGGCGGACCACTTCGTCGAGCACGCGCAGATCGGGGCCGGCGACGTACTGCCCGTCCTCGACATCGAGGAGACCCACGGGCTGACGATCGCCGAGATGCAGGACTGGGTGCGGACGTGGCTCCAGCGGGTGCACGCCCGAACGGGCGTGCGGCCGATGCTCTACGCGAGCCCGAACTTCTGGCGCGTCCACATGGGCGACACCCGATGGTTCGCGGACCGGGGATTCCCGCTCTGGATCGCCCACTGGGGCGTGCCGGCGCCGAGCGTCCCCGCCGCGAACTGGGGCGGCCACGGGTGGACGTACTGGCAATGGACCGCGACGGGACGGGTGTCCGGCATCACGACCGACGTGGACCGCGATCGCTTCAACGGCACGAACCTCCGTCGGGGGACGATCGCCTCGCTCGAGGTCGACCCGGCGTCCGGCGGCGTGATCACCGGCGTGCGGATCGCCTGCGGCGGCGGCGCCACGAGGTGTTCCCGGCTCGCGAACCCGGGAACGTCGCTCACCCTCACCGCCGCTCCCCGGCCGGGCGCGAGGCTGCTGCGATGGACCGGGGCCTGTCGCGGGGCGGGCTCCTCTCCCACCTGCGACGTGACCGCGCTCGGGGCCACGCGGGTCTCAGCCGTCTTCGCCTACCCGGTGGAGGTCCAGCGACGGGGCAGCGGGGACGGCACCGTCTCGTCGACGCCCGCACGGCTCCAGTGCGGGACGGCGTGCTCGGCGCCGTTCGCGGCGGGGTCCACGGTGTCGCTCACCGCGGACGCCGACTCGGCCTCGGCCTTCACGGGCTGGAGCGGCGGATGCACCGGCTCCGCCGCCACGTGCTCGGTGACCGTCTCGTCGCGGACGCATGTCGTGGCGAGCTTCGCGTCCACGGTGAGCGTGGAGCAGGACGGGGCCGGGACGCGGTTCGCGTGGGGGCGATCGACGCACCCGGGTGCGGTCGGTGGCTCGTTCCGATGGGAGCGACGGGCCGGCGCGTCGGCGACCTACCGATTCTCGGGTAGCTCGGTGTCGCTGTTCACGGTCTCGGGTCCGGCGATGGGCAAGGGCCGGATCCGCATCGACGGGACCAGGGTGGCCACGTTCGACGGCTACGCGCGGACGCTCACGCCGGGGGTGCGGCGTCGTTTCGTGGGGTTGGGCCCGGGCTCCCACCAGCTCACCGTCGCGGCCCTGGGCACCAAGCGAGCGGCGGCCACCGGGACGCGCGTCGCCGTGGATGCGCTGCGGTGGGGTGGCGCGACCCGCGACGATCCCCCGACGTCCTCGGTCCGGTGGGCGACGGGGACGAGTCCCGCCGCTGGCGCCGGCACCTACGCGATCAGCGAGGCGCACGACGCCTGGAGCCGGCTCCGGTTCACCGGGACCGGGATGTCGGTCCGCACGCTGCGCGGTCCGCGGATGGGGCGGGCGGAGCTGTGGCTGGACGGGGCGCTGCTGAAGGTCGTGGACCTCTACGCGTCCACCGCGCGGTTCGCGACCGTGCCGGTCGCGTCCGGGCTCGCCGATCGGGCGCACACGGTGCGGATCGTCGTGCAGGGGACCCGGCGGGCGGCGAGCGCGGGCACGGCGGTCGCGGTCCACCGCTGGATCGTGCAGTAGGTCAGCCGCGGTCGCGCTCGATCCGGAGCACCCGCCAGCCTGGCGGCGCCTCTTCGTACGCGGCGTGACAGGTGAGCCGCATCGATGGACCGGCCATCCGTTCCAGCCGCACGTGGTGATGTCCGATCGGGGTGGCGAACGTGACCTCCGCGGCGGTGCCGTCGCGGGTCGCGCGCGCCCGGACGACGTCGCCGAGCCGATCGAATCCGAGGAGATGACGGAGCGCTCGCTCAGCCGTCTGCACGTGGAACGGGTCGCGCGACCGGCCACGGTAGCGATCGAGCGAGCCGATCCGGCCGTCGGTGTACGCGGGCACGATCGCGAGACCGTCGGCCGCCTCCACGCGCCCGAAGAAGAGCCCGTGGGGGAACGCCACGAGGTTCCCGGCGAACCGGTCGCCGCCCACGTGGGTGCTCTCCCACGTGACGTCGCGGAACGAGGCCCCGAGCGCGTTCGCGAGCGGTCGGCCTCGCTCGGCGCAGCACGGGTCCCGGCGGCCATGGGTGCAAACGACGAACACGGGCTCCGCCGCCTCTGCGAACGGCGATCGATCGCGCGGATCGAGATCGAGCGCCTCGTCGATCCGGCCGAGCGGCGTGACGCCCATCCATGCGGTCTCCGTGTCCACGCCGAAGCACCGGACGGTGCCGTCGTCGGAGGCGGGGGTCCGATCCGGCTTGCGGATCAGCAGGACCCGGGCACCGGTGCGGCGTTCGAGGGCCCGGAGCCCGGACCCGACCCCTTCGGGCAGCCGGGCGTCGAGCAGCCCGTCACGTCCCCACGGGCCCGCGTGCTCGATCAGCAGCCAGCGACGGATCGTGGAGGCCGTGCCCGCGAGCGGCTCTCCGGCCGCCAGGCTCCGCAGGGAGCAGCGGTCCGATGCGGCGGCCGTTCGCACGACCCGTCGCTCAGCGCCCGTCGCGGATCGTGAGCAGCCCGTCGCGGATGAGCCGACGCGTCAGCACGGCGCGGCTGGGGGCGTGCGGGAGATGCGGCGTGAGGTCGCGAACCGTGAGCGTTCCGCCGTCGTCCAGCCGGGCGATCTGGGACATCGCTCGGTCCAGCCATGCCGGCATCTCGAGGCGCCGGTCCCCGAGGAGTACCACGAGCCGCTCCGGACGCCGAAGGACCTCGCAGACGGCGCCGGCGCGGCGCGCGACCACGGTGTCATCGTCCACGACGATCGGCGCCATCCGCTCCGCGATCGTCCCGCGCGCGAGCTGTGCCCGGTTCGAGAGGAACCGCTGACGGCGCTCGTCGGCCTCCCTCGCGACGTCCACCTCGCCGAGCGCCGAGGCGAGCGCCGCGAGCCGCTCGTGGAGCCCCTCGGCGAAGCCGTCCGGGTCGTCCAGCCATCCGGCGGGCACCGGGTCCTCGCCTGCGTCGGCGACCCGACCGACGACGCCGGCCAACACGTCCCGCCACGACGTCACGTGGATGCCGACCGTGAGGTGGCCGGACACGTCGTCCTGCGCGCGGGCGGCGTGCGGCGTCCCTGCCGGCAGGTAGATCGTGTCGCCCGACGTCACCTCGACGTCGAGCGGCTCCCGTTCCCCCTCGCGCGGTGCCGCATGCACCTCCCACCGCTTCCGGCCGAAGGCCTGCAGCACGAAGACGTCGTGCGCGTCCACGTGCAGGTCCAGCCCCTGCGCGCCGCGCGGCGTGACGTACGCGTTGACCTGGCAGGGATGTCCGAGCTCGAGCTCGAGGTCACGGCAGAAGCGCGCGACCGGCTCCGACCATCGATGCAGTCCTTGGAGCACGATCGTGGCGCCGTCCTCGAAGAGTGCCGCGACGGCCGCTGGGTCGGCCATGCCGCTCACCTCGCGGGAGCCCGTGCGGCCCGACCGCGTGTACGCGGACTCGGGGATCTGCTCGCTGGCTCGCACGAGCCGGAAGAACGGCGTGCGGAGCGCCGCCGTCGTGAGGGAGCGGTCGACGTCGTCGCGGGAGAGCAGGTCCTCGAACCCCGCGAGCGGCGGTCCGCCGTGGCGGATCGCCGCCCGCTTCCCCCAGTCGTTCGCGAGGAACGACCGAGGGTCACCGGTGCACCGCTCGAGGGGTCCGCTTCCTGCGCGGACACGTTCGAGCGTGTCCAGCGTCACGACGTGGCGTCCGTCCCGTCCGCGTCGCGGGTGTCCGTGCCATCGGTGTCCGTGCCGTCGGTCCCGTCGGTGTCGCCGGCGTCCCCGTCCTTGCCGTCGGTCGCGTCGCCGTCGGTGCCGTCGCCGTCCTTCCGGTCGGGATCGGTCTCCGCCCTCGGCGCCTTCCCGGTCCCGGGCATCACGGTCCGGATGTCCTCGTCGGTGAGCTCCTGCGTCGTGGTCTCGTCCATGCACAGACCTCCTTGTCCCGTCCGGTATACCCGAAAATGCGCCGGTTCGCGCACCCTGGGCCGCGGGAACGAGAGCTCGCGACCCGCCGGGCTACACTGCGACCGCCGACGAGACCGAGGGGGACCGGGATGGCGGAGGTCGTGACGATCCAGGGTCAGCGGTACCTGAAACGCGACCCCTTGGGCGTGCTTGGACTGTCATTCATCACCATCGGGATCTACTGGCTCTACTGGTACTACCAGGTCAACGACGAGATCCGTCGGTTCGAGCGGGACGACACGGTCCGACCAGGGATGGCGCTGCTCGCCGTCACGCTCGGCTGGCTCATCATCGTGCCGCCGTTCATCTCGGTGCACAACACGTCGAAGCACATCCTCCGGATGGAGGAGCGAGCGGGCATCACGCAGACCCTGTCGCCGGCCCTGAACGTCGTCCTCCTGCTGGCCGTCGGCATCGCGATCGGCATCTACTCGCAGGAGCACCTGAACAAGGTGTGGGACGCGGCGTCGCGCCTCGGCGGACCGCCACCCGTCCCCGGCGACCTGCCGCCTCCGCCGGCCTGACGCCCCCAGCGCCGCTCCGGGCGTTTGCGGCCCTCGCACGCAGGGAATGCGGGGAGCAACCGACCCGGAAGGACCGATCATGGCCGAACGACAGCTCGAGGGAGCCGACGCGATCGTCGCGGAAGCGCGCAAGACCAAGGAGACGGCGGAGCGGATGGCCAACGGCGACGGACCGCCGGGGGAAGCCGACGACGTCCGGGTGCTGGCCGGGATGGTGCACCAGGTCGCGGCACAGGTCGAGCGGCTCGCGGGCCTGGTGGGCGGCGAGCAGGCGCCGCTCGCTCACGCTGACGACCGGGACACCCGCGCCTGAGCTCGTCGGGGGCGCCGAGCAGGCTCCGCCCGGCCCGTATGGTGTCGACATGTCGGACGGAGACGGACGCACCGCCGAGCATGTGCTGGCCAACCGCGCGTCCTGGGATGCGGACGCGCACGAGTGGGTGGAGCGCGGCCGGGTCCTGTGGGCCGCGGACGACATCACGTGGGGCATCTGGGCGTGCCCGAGGCCGAGCTGGGGCTGCTGCCCGAGGTCGGTGACCTCGAGACGATCGAGCTCGGGTGCGGGACGGGCTACGTCTCGTCGTGGCTGGCCCGCCGGGGCGCCCGCGCGGTGGGGCTGGACACCTCGGGACGTCAGCTCGCGACGGCGCGGCGGTTCCAGGACGAGTTCGAGATCCGCTTCCCGTTGATCCACGGCGACGCCGAGCGGCTCCCGTTCCGCGACGCGAGCTTCGACCTGGCGGTCTCCGAGTACGGCGCGCCATCTGGTGCGACCCCTATCGGTGGATCCTAGAGGCGGCGAGGATCCTGAAGTCCGGCGGAGGGCTGGTCTTCCTCGGGCATTCCTCCCTCGCGATGCTGACGTTCCCCGAGGAGGACCTCCCGGCCGGCGAGCAGCTGCGACGCGACCTCTTCGGCATGCACCGGTTCGAGTGGCCCGATGCGGATGGCGCGGTGGAGTTCGCGATCTCCCACGGCGACGTGATCAGGCTCCTCCGCGACGCCGGATTCGAGATCGAGGACCTCGTCGAGGGCGGGCGCCGGAGGGAGCCGAGACGCCGACGGATCCACTCGCGACGGCGGCATGGTCCCGACGCTGGCCGATCGAGGAGGCTGGAAGGCGCGCCGGACGGGGTGAGCCCCGCGGGGGGAGGTCATGTGCGGCCGTCGGCCGCGGCGAGCAGCCCCGCCGCCGTGCGCTCCCACGTCCAATGCTCCGCGACGAACGCGCTCACGGCCCGGCGGAGCTCTGCTCGCTCCCGAGACGGCAGCGCGAGCAGGCGATCGATGCCCATCGCCAGGCGGCGCACGGCCCCCTCGCCCGGCTCGAAGGAGAACAGCCCTGGCTGCCCCACCTCCGATTCGAGCGCGCCCGCCACCTCGGCGAGACCGGAGTGCCGGGCGACGATCGGCAGCGCGCCGGACGCGGCGCCCTCCGCGGCGACCATCCCGAACGCCTCCTTGAGGATCGACGGGACCACCTGCACGTCCATCGCGGCGAGCACGCCCGGCGCGTACCGGTGGTCGAGGAGCCCGGTGAAGGTCACGTCCGGCCGCCCGGGAGCCGGGCTCGGCGTCGCGTCGAGCTCGACGGGGAGCCCGCCCGTGTCCCGCAGCCACTCGACGGCGGCCCGGTCGCCCCGACGGAGCGCGACCGCGAGCGCCGCGAGCCAGTCCCGGTCGGAGCCGAACCCAACGACGAGCGCAGCGGCGTCGTGGCGGAGCGCCGGTTGCGCCTCGAGGAACAGCTCGACGCCCTTCTGGGGGATCAGCTTGCCGAGGTAGCCGACGATCGGTCCCTCCCGTCCGGCGAGCTGGCGCAGCCTCGCCGCCGCTTCGGGCTCGGGAACGTCCTCCTCGTACCGCTCGAACAGCGCGTCGAGCGCATCCTCGTCCCGCGCGTCCAGCGCCAGCACCACCTCCTCGTCCAGCGACGACGGCCGACCGAGGCGCGTCGCGGGATCGCGCTCCAACCGGTCGGCGACGTCCCGCAACGCTTCGGCGGCGGGACGCGGGCGGAACGCCGCGACGTCGACGCCGGGCGGGACCACCCGCGTGCGCTGCGTCATCTCGGGCACCAGCTCGGCGCAGCGCCGGAGGGCCTCGGCGCTCGGACCGACGACGGCGCGCGCCGCTTCGAGCCCTTCCCCGGCGAGGTCGCGGTAGCGGTCCTGCGGGCGGATCGCGTACTCCAGATCGCTGCCGTGGATCTTGGCCACATAGGCGCCCGGGCCGAGCGCGCGTCGGCCGATCGCGGCGCCGGGGATACCGTGTCCCACGAACGCGATCTCCGGATCGTGGTTCGCCGCCGCGGCGCTGACCGCCTCCACGTTCGCTCTGAGGTAGGACTCGAGGTCCCAGTCGGACAGATCCACGAATGAGCGGACCTCCTCGAATCCCTCGTAGTGATCGAGGACGAAGACGGGCAGCATCGAGCCGATCAGCGGCCGGAGGTGGACGCAGCGCCCGGACGCGGCCGACGCCGACGGGTTCGCGTCCAGGGTGGAGGGTCCGTCCCGGTCCACCGTCCCGGTGGCGTCGATCCACGGGTATCGCTCCGGATGGCGCTCCTGAGACAGGAGCAGCACGTCGTGCCCGGCCGCCCGCCAGACCTCCACGATCCGAGCGGTAGCGACGTTGGACCCCGAGCCCTCGAGGAGCCAGCCGTGCCAGACGAGGATGCGCACGCTCGCATGCTAGGGGTGCGAGCGCGCAGGGACGGGAAGCGGCAGCGGCGGCTAAGGTGCCGCTCCGCGAACGAAGGGAGCACGAACCGATGCGCGCGTTCAATCCGGCCGGTGTCGCCGGCCCGTTCGGGAGCTATTCGCACGGCATCGAGGTCGCGGGCCCGCACCGCCTGCTCTTCGGCGCCGGGCAGACGGGCGTCGACACCGACGGCCGCATCGGCGAAGGCATCGAGGAGCAGTCACGGCTGCTCTGGCGGAACATCGAGGGTGTCCTGGCCGGCGCCGACATGGGGATCTCCGACATCGCCCAGCTCACGATGCTGCTCGTTCGCCGGGAGGACCTGCCCACGGCCAGGTCCGTCCGGGAGGAGGTGCTCGACGGCCACCGGCCCGCGTCGACGCTGATCTTCGTCGCCGGCCTCGCCCATCCGGACTGGCTGATCGAGGTCGACTTCGTGGCCGCACGGCCCTCAGGCTGAGGCAGTCGGCACGTCTGCCCAGATCGCACAGGTCTCCTTGAAGACGCCGACGACGACGCTCAGGTCGACGATCATGGTCCCGCTCCACCGGCATCGACGGCCGCGCCCGGGCCCGCGAGGAACCAGCCGGTGCGCTCGTCGCGGGGGACGCCGTCGCGAGCGATCTCCCGGCCACCGAGGAAGACCCGCACGACGTCGCCCGTCGTCGTGCGGCCGGCGAAGGGCGTCCAACCGGCCTTCGAGATCACGTCCTCGTCCCGGATCCGCACGCTCGCCGACGGATCGACGAGAACGACGTCCGCATCGGCACCGGCCGCGAGCCGTCCTTTCGCCGGCCACAGGCCGTACCGTTTCGCCGGTTCCTCGGCGTAGCGGCGGACGACGTCGGCCCAGGCGAGGCGGCCGGTCGCGACGGCGTCGAAGAGCAGCCGGGAGGTCGTGTCGAGGCCCGGCAGGCCGAACGGCGCGTCCCAGATGTCGCCCGTGCCCTTCTGCGCGAGCGTCGACGGCGCGTGGTCGGAGGCGACGTGCGTGAGGACGCCGTCCGCGAGGAGGCGCCACATCGCGTCCATGTCCTCCGCCGAGCGGTTCCGCGCCGGGGGAGTGAACTTGCGGAGCGGTCCGTGGGTCGCGACCTCGTCCTCGCCGAGGAGCAGGTACTGCGGGCAGGCTTCCGCCGCGAGGTCGGCGCCGCGCCCGCGCGCGGCCACGATCGCCTCCGCGACCGGCGGCGCGGAGACGTGGGCGATCGTCAGCCGAGCGCCCGTCTCCACCGCGAGGGCGGCGACGGTCCGGACCGCTTCCAGCTCGGCCTCCCGCGAGCGCCACCGAGCGAGGATGCCCGGGTCGGTCCGACCCTCGGCGCGGAGCGACCGCTCGGCCTCGGCGGTCCGGGTCTCGTCCTCCGCGTGCACGAGGCAGGTGCCTCCGACGGCGGCGACGGCTTCGAGCGTCCTCCGCAGGTCGTCGCCCTCGACCGCCGGCACGCCGTGGGTCGTGCAGGTGAAGACCTTGAAGAAGACGACCCCCGCACGCCAGGTCTCCGCCAACGTGTCGATCCGATCCGGCCACACGTGGGCCGCGAGGCCGAACGAGACGTTGGACCTGCCGCGCAGGGCCGCGAGCTTGTCCGCGAGCTCCGTCGGATCGCGGACGGGGTGCTCGTGCGTGTGCTCGACGATCGTCGTCACCCCGCGGGCGGCCGCTGCCGCCGTCCCGGTGGGGAAGTCCTCCCGCTCGGTCGGCCCAGGCTCCATCAGATGCACGTGGGTGTCGACCATCCCCGGGAGCACGAGGAGGCCGCCGGCGTCCACCGTCGTCTCGGCCGCGACGTCGCTGCCGCCCGGGAGCACGTTCGCGATGCGGCCACCCCGCACCACGACGTCCGCGCGAGCGGCGCCCTCGCCGCTCACCACGGTGCCGCCGACGATCGCGAGCTCTGCTCGCAGGGCTCTGCCCTCCCTCTCCGGGCCACGCGGCCCGGTGCCACGTCCGAAGGCCCGCCGCGTCCGAAGCGCGGAGACCCGAAGTTGTATTTTCTATACGAGACGGGCGGAGAGGGCATCGATGCAGGGCGGGACGGCAGCAGCCGGCGAGGAGCGAGGGGCGTTCGCCGTCGAGGAGTTCGCGCAGGAGCTGGCCGCGGCGCCGACGAACCGGCGGCTCGGCACGTCGCTCTGGTTCGAGAACGACCACGTCCGGGTGTTCGAGGTCCGTCTGGAACCCGGCGAGCGGGGTCCTTTCCACGTCCACGACGCGACCTACTTCTGGACGGTCGTCGAGCCCGGTCGCGGGCTCCAGCGCTTCGTGGACGGCACGTCCGTCGTGCGCGACTACGCGCTGGGCGAGACGAAGTATCTGATGCACACGCCGGATCATCCGCTCGTGCACGACCTCGAGAACGTCGGCGGGTCCACGCTCCGGTTCGTCACCGTCGAGCTGAAGCACTGACACCCCGTGCCCCCCGGGAGGCCGCGCGTCGCCGTCGTCGGGGGCTCGCTCGGCGGGTTGATCACGGGCCTGCAGCTGCGCGACGTCGGCTGCGAGGTGGAGATCTACGAACGGTCGCCCGTCCCCCTCGAGGGGAGGGGGGCGGGCATCGTGCTGCACCCGGTCACGACGCGCTACTTCGAGGAGCACGGGCTGCTCGACCTCGGCCGCGTGAGCTCGTCGGCCCGGACCCTTCGATACCTCACCCGCGAAGGCGACGTGCTCCTCGAGGAGCCGATCGTCTATCGCTTCACGTCCTACGCCACGCTCTACGCGGCGCTCGTCGACTTCGTCGACCCGTCGCGCTATCACCTCGGCAGGGACCTCGTGGACGTCTCGGATCAGGCCGACGGCGTCGCCGTCCGCTTCGGCGACGGGGAACAGGAGGCGTTCGACCTCGTGGTGGGGGCGGACGGCATCCGGTCGACCGTGCGGGGGCTGCTGTTCCCCGATCTGCGGCCCGCCTACGCGGGCTACGTCGGATGGCGGGGGACCGTCCCCGATCGCGACCTGCCTCTCCGGGCGCGCCAGGAGCTCCGCGACGTGTTGACGTACCACGTGGGCGATCGGACGCACGTGCTGTCCTACGAGATCCCCGCGACCGACGGCGGCTCGATGAACTGGGTCTGGTACCGGAACGTGCCGGACGGGGGACCGCTCGTCGACCTGCTCACGGACCGAACCGGCGCCCGGCACGACCTGTCCCTGCCGGCCGGCGCCGTGCGCGACGAGCACCTGGAAGAGCTCCGCGAGGCGGCGGCCGAGCTGCCGCCGGCGTTCGCCGACCTGATCGTGGCGACCCCGGAGCCGTTCGTCCAGGTGATCGTCGACCTCGAGGTCCCCGCGATGGTGCGCGGTCGCGTCTGCCTCGTCGGCGACGCCGCGTTCGCGCTCCGGCCTCACATCGCCGCCGGGACGGCGAAGGCGGCCGCCGACGCGCGGGTGCTCGCCGAGGCGATCGGGTCGGCGGCCGGCGACGTGCCGGCGGCCCTCGCGGCGTGGGAGCCCGGCCAGCTGGCGCTGGGACGCGCCACCACGGCCCGGACGAGGGAGGTGGGCGAGCGTGCCCAGGTCAGCGGCACGTTCCGTCCCGGCGACCCGGAGGTCGCGTTCGGACTGCACCGGCCAAAGGACGGCAACTACCCCACCGGTCGCTAGACGCCGCCCCTGCGAAGTTGTATATAATGTCAGAACTGCTCGACGGCGCCCCACGCCCCCGGGACGCCCGTGACGACGGAGGACGGGGATGGCGAACCGCAACGGCACGGTGATCGACATCCACGCGCACGTGATGAGCCCCGAAGCCGAGGAGATCGCCGCTCCGTTGTTCACACCCGGCAAGGACCCGTTCATCGACTTCTCGGGACCCGTCAGCGAGGCCTACAACAGGTCGCACTTCGCGGAGATCGTGCCGAACCTGACCCTGCCGGAGCAGCGGCTCCGCGACATGGACCGGATGGGGGTCGACGTCCAGGCGATCTCGGTCGTGCCGCCTCAGTACTTCTACTGGGCCGAGCCGCAGGTCGGCGCGAAGCTCTCGGGCATGGTGAACGATCGTCTCTTCGACATCGTGCAGGCGCACCCGGATCGGTTCGTCGGCCTGGGGACCCTCCCGCTCCAAGACGTGGACCTCGCGCTCGGCGAGCTCGAGCGCGTCGTCGAAGAGCTCGGGTTCGGCGGCCTGGAGATCTGCACCAACGTGAACGGCGTGGACTTCGACGACCCTCGCTTCCTGCCGTTCTTCGAGAAGGCTGTCGAGCACGACCTGCTCCTCGTGGTGCATCCCAACGGATTCACGCAGGGCGAGCGGCTGGCCGACTACTACATGATCAACACCGTCGGCATGCCGATGGACTCCACGGTGTTCATCGCGCGGATGATCTTCGGCGGCGTGCTCGAGCGGTTCCCCACGCTGAAGGTCTGCGTGATGCACGGCGGCGGGTACGTGCCGTTCTACCCGGCACGCTTCGACCATGCCTATGAGGCGAGGGCGGACTGCCGCGAGCACATCTCCCGCCCGCCCACGACCTACCTCGCCCAGGTCTACTTCGACACGATGGTGTACGACCCGGCGATGCTCGCCACGCTCGTGCAGCGGTGGGGCGCGGACCACGTCCTGCTCGGCACGGACTACCCGTACGACATGGGGGAGGACGATCCCCTCGGGTTGCTCGGCCGGGTCGAGGGTCTCGGAGACGCCGAACGGTCGATGATCGCGGGCGGCAACGCGGCGCGGCTCCTCCGCCTCGCTCGCTGAGACGACTCGATCGCTGAGACCACCGGCGTCGGCTAGTTCAGACGCCCGGTCTCGCCGCCGTACCAATCGACGCCCTCGGGGGCCGTCCGCACCGTGACCGTGCGCAGATGGGTGAAGTCGTGGAACGACTCCCAGCCTCCCTCGCGCCCGCTGCCGCTGTCGCGCACGCCGCCCCACGGCGCAGCGGGGTCCAGGCGATGATGGTCGTTCACCCACACGATCCCGTGGGTGAGCCCGGCCGCCACGCGATGCGCCCGCGCCACGTCGGGCGTCCAGATCGAGGAGCCGAGGCCGTAGGCGGAGTCGTTCGCTTGGCGCAGGGCGTCATCCTCGTCGTCGAAGGGGACCACGACGGCGACGGGACCGAAGATCTCCTCGCGGGCGCAGCGGCTCGCGTTCGTCAGGCCCGTGATCACGGTCGGCTCGACGAAGAAGCCGTCCTCGAGGCCGGGGACGGTCGGCACGCCGCCGCCGGCCGCCAGGGTGCCGCCCTCCTCGCCGCCGAGCTGGACGTAGCCGAGCACGCGCTCCCGCGCGGCGGCGGAGATCAGCGGCCCGAGCTGGGTGTCGGGCTCGAACGGGTCGCCGATCCGGATCGAGCGCGCGATCGAAACCAGCGCCTCGACGAAGTCGTCGTGGATCGACCGCTGGACGAGCACGCGGCTGCCGCAGATGCACGTCTGGCCAGCCGCCACGAACGCCCCGAACGCCACGCCCCTCGCCGCCGTCTCGATGTCGACGTCGTCGAAGACGAGGACCGGCGTCTTGCCCCCGAGCTCGACCGTGACCTTCGCGAAGCGCTCGGCGGCGGCCCGGGACACCGCCCGCCCGGCCGCGGTGCCGCCGGTGAAGGTGATCTTCCCGACGCCGGGGTGCGCGGACAGGCGGGCGCCCGCGATCGACCCGATCCCGGGCGCCACGTTCAGCACGCCGGGCGGCACGCCCGACTCGAGCGTGATCCGCCCGAGCACCAGGCTCGTGAGCGGCGTGAGCTCGGACGGCTTGAGCACGACGCTGTTGCCCGTGGCGAGCGCCGGCGCCAGGCTCTTGGAGCCGATCATCATCGGATGGTTGAAGGAGCTGAGGATGCCGACGACCCCGATCGGGAACCGGGACGTGTAGGTGAGGTACGGGCCGGGCATCGGGATCACGTCGGTCCGGTCGGCCACCAGCAGCGCGGCATTGTAGCGGTACCACTCGGGCAGGCGTCCGAGCTGGGCGCGGGTCTCCGCGATCGGCCGCCCGTTGCAGAGCGTCTCCAGCTGATAGAGGTCGTCGATCCTCGCCTCCACGGCGTCGGCGAACGCGTGCAGGGCCCGGGCGCGGGCGGCCGGCGCCATCCGGCTCCACGCGCCGCCGTCGAAGGCCGCCCGGCCGGCCTCGACCGCCGCGTCGATGTCCGCCGCCGCCGCGGCCGCGACATCCGTGATCTCACGTCCCGTCGACGGATCGACCACGGGCAGCCGGCCGCCGTCGGCCGCCGGCGCCCATCGGCCGCCGATCAGGAGGTCGCGGGGCACGTGGAGCGACGCGAGGACCTCCTCGCCGTGTGTCCGCGGCTGTGGCCGGGGTTCGCTCGCCATCGCTAGCTCGCGACGTCCGCGGCACGCGCGGCGTCCGTCTCCTCCTGCATCGTCTCGAACCGACGGAGGAGCTCTGCCTGCGCCATCGCCACCTCCGTGTCGGATGCCCGCCGCGGTCGGGGCAGGTCGATCGGGACATCGGCGTAGAGACGGCCGCCCTGGGCGAGCATCAGGACCCGGTCCGACAGCTGAACCGCCTCGGTGATGTCGTGCGTCACGAAGAGCACCGTCTTCTTCGTCTGGGCCCAGATCTCCTGGAGCTGCTCGCGGAGACCGCGCGCGGTGATCGCGTCCAGGTGGCTGAACGGCTCGTCCATCAGCAGGAGGTCGGGTTCCACGGAGAACGCACGCGCGATGCCGACCCGCTGCTGCATGCCGCCGGAGAGCTGCGAGGGGAACCTATCCCCCGCATCCTCGAGCCCGACCATGCGGAGGTACGTCGTGGCACGCTCGTGCGGCTCGCCGGCGCCGCCCTCGATCACGTAGAGCATGTTCTGCATCACCGTACGCCAGGGGAGGAGCCGCGGCTCCTGGAACACGTAGCCGCGCCGCGCCGGCCGGTCGCCCTCGGAGACCGTGACCCGCCCGTTCGAGGGTTCCTCGATCCCGGACACGATGTTGAGGAGGGTGCTCTTGCCGCACCCCGAGGGCCCGACGACCGAGACGAAGACATGGCCGCCGATCTCGAAGCTCAGGTCCTCGATCGCCGTGGTCGGCTCCGATCGTCGCTCGATCGCCGGGAACGTCTTGTTCAGGTGCTCGACCTGCAGGGTGGCCACTCGCGTTCGCTCCTCTCGCGGTCCGTCCTCAGGTGCCCGTGGTCCCGACGTCGATCTCCTCTGCCTGCCGCTCGGTGGCGCTGAGCTGCGCGTCTCGCCAGCGGAACGCCCGGCGCTGGAGCCGGACGAGCACGAGCCGGTCCAGCAACACGATGAACGCGATGAACAGGATCACCCACCCCACGAAGCCCTTGTACCGGTTCGCGTCGTACCAGTACCGGCTCCGGTAGCCGACCCCCTCGCTCGCGGAGAACCACTCTCCCAAGAGGACGGCGTTCCAGCCGATGATCACCGCGAAGCGGAACCCCGCGAACAGGTAGCCCGTCACCGCCGGGATCTGGAGATGCCGGAGGCGGCGCGACAGCGGAACGTGGTAGGCGCCCGACATCCTCCTGAGCTCGCGTGGGATCGCCTGGATCCCCTGGACGACGTTCACCGCGACGAACGGGAACGCCGAGAGGAACGTCGTGATCACGACCGCGTAGTCGCTCATGCCCCACCACATCTGGGTGAGGTACGCCCAGATGATCGCGGGGAGGGCCACCAGCACGAGCAGCGTGTCCTTCAGGAGCGCTTCGGCGAGCCTCGAACCCCCGATCACGACACCGACCACCACGCCGAGCATGATCGAGATCGCGATCCCCAACCCGAACCGGGGGAGCGTCGCCGCGAAATGCTCGAGGAACTCGCCGCGCACCACCCCGCCGTGCGCACCCGCCGTCACCTCGATCCAGAGGAAGCCGAAGGTCTCGGCGGGCGTGGGGAACCGATCCTCGTAGAGGGCGACGAGCTGCCAGAGCAGCAGCAGGGAGAGGTAGCTCACGAGCTTCGCGAACAGGTCCGACCGAAGGAACCGCCCGATAGGGGCGAGTGGCCCCGCGGACGCGACCGGCGTGACGACGGTGTCGCTCACGTGCCGTCATCCGATCGCCAGCGGAAGAGGTACCGCTCCAGCCGACCGAGCACGAACCGCTCCAACAGGATCATGAAGACGATGAACAGCAGCACCCAAGCGAGCACCCCCGGGATCGAGAAGTCCTCGAACTCTCGCCTGATCTGGAAACCGACGCCGGAGGAGCCGCCGAACACCTCCGTGAGCTGCTCGACCTTCCACGCGAGCGCGAACGACAGTCGGACCCCGGCGAAGGCGAACGGGGCGACCGAGGGCACGAGCACCTGGCGCACGACCGAGCTCCGGCGCCGCTCGTAGGCGTCGCTCATCTGCACGAGACGGCGGTCGACCGAGTCTAGCCCCTCCGCGACGTTGATCGCGACGTAGGGCATCGACACGAGGCCGACGGCGATCACCGGTCCCAGGATCGAGATCCCCAGGACTACCAGGGCCATCACCGCGTACGTGATCCCGGGGATGCAGCCGGCCACCATCACCATGTCGTGGAAGAAGGCTCGCCACCAACGGCTCGTCCCCATCAGGTAGCCGACCGGGAACCCGATCAGCAGCGCGAGGCCGAAGCCGTACCCGAGGCGGAGGATCGTGGGCACGAAGTGCTCGAGGAACGCGCCCGACCGCACGATCTCCCACATCACCTGCCCGATCTCGAGCGGGGGCGGGAGGCGGACGTCGCCGACGACGAGCTCCGACAGGAGCGTCCAGACGAGGAGGAAGCCGCCGACGCCGATCAGGAGGCCGGCGACGCCGCGGACGCGGCGTCGGCCCGCGATCGACAGGTGGGCGGATCCTCGAGGACCGCCGGTCGCGGTCCTCGAGCTCACGCCCCCTCCTGCCGTTCGCGCGTCGGCTTCAGCGCTCGATCACGCCGGCGCTTCGACGACGTCGAACCGCGGGGTCTCGTCCGAGTCGGACAGGCCAGCTTCGGCGAGCATCGGGAAGATGCTCGCCTCGGTGTCGACCCAGTCCTGGTCGAGGTAGACGGTCTCCACGAACCAGTCGTGCTCCGCCATGTAGTCCTTGATGAACTGGATCTCCTCGGGCGTCTCCACGGCGAAGTGCTGCGGGTAGCTCTCGATGATCTCGTTCTGGTTCGCCTGCCACTCCTGGATGCCGCGCTCCCACATCGACAGGAAGAACGCGACCTCCTCGGGGTGGTCGTCGTACCAGTCCGTCGGCGCCATGAAGATGTTGATCATCGGACCGTCGTGATCGGGCGCCTCGGCCACCTCCGCGTACAGGTCGGCCGCGGTCTGGCCATCGTAGAGCACCCGGACGTCGCCGTTCAGCAGCGGCGGGACGTTGAAGTCGGGGAGCACGAGCGCCCCGGCCACCTCGTTGTCGGCCGCCAGAGCGCCGGTGTTCGTCAGGTCGGCGACCACGAGCTCGAAGTCGCCGCCGCCGGTCCGGAAGTCGAGGCCGTACAGCTCGTTCGCGAGCACGCCCCAGACCACCGTGGAGGACACGGAGTCCCAGACGGCGATCTTCTCGCCCTCCAGGTCCTCGAGGGTCTGCGCGTCGGAGTCGGCCGGGACCACGAGGATGCTGCGGTCGATGTTGTACTTGCCGAAGACCGTCGCGGGGTTGCCCGTCTCCTCCTCGAGGAGCGGCACCTCGAACGAGGCGATCGACACGATGTCGGCGTGCCCGCCCGCGTACAGGCCGAACTCGTCCCAGCTCGCCTGCTCGATGATCCGGATCCCGGACTCGGCCTCCATCTCCTCGCGGATCCCGGAGTCCTTCAGGTAGTCCCAGACGGGATCCGGCGCGAACGTGAACCGGATGACACCGTCCTCGCCCGTGTCCCCCCCGCCTCCGCCTCCGCCTCCGCCGTTGTCGTCCCCGCACGCGACCGCCACGAGGGCGAGCACGCTCAGGAGCGCGAGCGTCCGGAAGATCCCGACCCTGCGCTGCGACTTCATCGGATCCCCGTCCTCCTTCCGTCCGGGGCCCCCCGGACCATCGATCCCAGGCCCTCCCCGGGAGGGGAGCGCCATCCCCATGACTATATATAATGTGCAGCTTGCACGCTTCCTCGACCATCGCCCGTTCGGGTCATCCCGTCAAGGCACTGGTCTCGGGGCCATCCCAGCCGAGGCACGATGCGTCGGACGTCAGAACTTCCCGACCACGCGGAGCCCGCTGAACACGAGGGTGTCCACCGACGCCGATGCCGCGGTCGCGGGGTCCATCGCCCGGGTGAAGATCAGGAACCGCTTCATCTCCCGCAGCGCGAACGCGTCGACCGCCTGGAGCCGGGCGATGCGCTCGTCCACGCGAGCCTCGAGCTCCCCGGGGGGCACCGCCTCCGTCAGCAGCCCCGCAGCGACCGCGGTGGTCGCATCGATCGGGTCGCCGGTCGAGACCATGTCGTAGAGGAGCCGCCGGGGAAGTTGGTACTGGGCCCAGCTGATCACCACGGCCGGCGCGAAGCCCGCCTTGATCTCCGGGAAGGCGAAGGTCGCGGTGTCGGCGCCGACGGCGATGTCGCTCGCGCCGATCATGCCCACGCCGAACCCGGCGGCCGGACCGTTCACCTCCGCGAGGACGGTGAGCGGGGTCGTGCGGAGCGTCTCGTTCACGGTCCCGATCCGCCGGGCCATGCCTCGGAGCTCGTCGGGCGTGGCTCCTCCCTTGGCGCGACCCATGCAGAACGCATCGCCCACCGCCCGGAGCCGGACGAAGCGCATCTCCTCGGTCCCCCCGGCGTCCACGATCGCCGCGACGAGGTCGTCCATCATCTCCCGCGTGAACAGGTTGCCCTCGCCCGCGTCGATCGTGGCCACCAGCGTGGTGTCCGTGCGGTCGAGCCGGAGTCCATCAGCCATGATCCGTACCTCCTCCTGCGCCGTCCGGCGCGTTCCCGGATACCTACCCCACCAGTGGTACGTGCGCCTCACGTTCGCCGCCGGAGCTCACGCGAGCCGCCGCGACAGCGCAGAGCACCGCGACGGGGAGGAACGCCGGCCCCGGCACGCCGGCCTCGACCGACGCGCCGCCCAGGAGCCCGCCGATGCCGAACGAGCCGAGCCGAGCGAGGTTGAACAGGGAGAGCGCCACCGTGCCCCTGCCGGCCTCGGTCTGGCTGAACGCCGTCAGGGACGGCGAGAGCAGGGAGCCCGCCCCCAGCCCCAGGACCACGAGCGACGGCGAGGCGAGCGTCAAGGCAGTGCACGGCGCCGGCCGCTCGGAGCCGTTCAGAGGGAGCCTTGCTCCCGCGCGGCGAGGAAGGCGGCGAGGTCCCGGGAGGCGCTCCGGAGATGGTCCCGGATCGCCCGCTTCGCGCCGGCGGCGTCATGCCGGACGCAGGCCTCGAGGATCTCCTGGTGCTCCTCGTTCGCGCGCTCCGACGGTGGTCGCGATGCCACGAACATGTGGATGTACGGCGCGGAGGCATCCCGCAGGCTGTCGATCAGGGTCGACAGCCGTGGCCGCCCGGCGGCCTCGTAGAGTCGAAGGTGGAACTGGTCGTTCAGCTTCAACCATCTCCTCGCGTCCTCGGTCCGGCGCATCCGGTCGATCAGCGCGTCGAGGTCCCGCCCCACCTCGGGGCGCAGGTTGGGCAGCGCGTGGGACACGGCGAGGGATTCCAGCGCCTCGCGGATCTCGTAGAACTCGAGGACGTCGTCGACGCTCGGATGGAAGACGACCGCGCCGCGATGCGGATCGATCCTGACCAATCCCTCGGCCTGGAGCTGCGCGAAGGCTTCGCGGACGGGGGTCGTGCTCACGCCGAAGCGTTTGGCCACGTCGTTCTGCCGGAGCCGCGTGCCGGGGGCCAGCGTGCCGTGCTGGATCTCTTCGCGGAGACGCTCCGCCACCACCTTCGCCGTGGTGTCTCGCCCGAGCGTGTCCTGTCGGTACGCCATGATCAGTCGGCGTTCACGATAGCGGACGGCTCGCGCGTGCCCGGAAGGTCGGCGACCTCGAGCACCGCGCGTCCCACGAGCGCGCCGTCTTCGAGCGCGTCGAACACGTCGTTCACGGCCTCGAGGGGACGGACCATCCCCACCACCGTCGAGACGAGCCCACGCTCGACCAGTGAAACGGCTTTCGCGAGATCGTCGCGGTGCGCGTAGCGCGATCCCACGTAGTCGACCTCGTCGAGGACGAGTCGCGGCGTCGGGACGGAGAGCGCGGACGTGGGCGTGTACCCGACGGCGACGACCCGGCCTCCCGGGCGGACGAGTCGCCGAGCGAGCTCGAGGGTGTCGTCGTGGCCGACGGTGTCGACCACCACGTCGACCCCCTCGCCGTCGGTCGACTCGATCAGGGCGTCGATCGCCTCGTCGTCATCGGCGCGCCACACGTTGAGGTCGAGGTCCCGCGCCGACGCGAGCGTGGGCTCGTGGACGTCGAACCCGGTCATGCGGGCGCCCGCCGCGCGTCCCATCTGCGCCGCGTGGATCCCGACGCCGCCGAGGCCCACGATCGCGGCGGTCATCCCGGCGCCGACCCCGCCGCGCGTGACGACGGATCGGTAGGCGGTCCCCAGGGCGCACGACATCGGGGCGGCGTGGATCGGGTCGATCGACTCCGGGATCGGCACGAGCCGGCCGATCGGGACCGCCATCCGCTCGGTGAAGCCGCCGGGATGCGTGAAGCCGGCCCAGCCGATCATCCGGCGGCACAGGGTCTCGTCCCCGCGGCGGCACGCGGCGCAGGTCCCGCACGGCCAGTAGTGGTAGACGACCGCGCGGATGCCTTCCGCGACGGCCCCGTCGGGGTCGGACGCGAGCACCCGGCCGTAGATCTCGTGGCCGGGGACGTGGGGGAGCCGGAGGTCGGCGCTGAACGGCATCCGCCCGCGGGAGGTCTTGACGTCGCTGAAGCAGACGCCGCAGGAGATGATCTCCAGCAGCGCGTATCCGGGACGGAGCTCCGGTTCGGGAACCTCGATCGGCTCCAGCGGCTTCCCGTAGTCGACGACTCCCATCGCGCGCATGGCGACTCCTCCGCGTCGCGCCGGGTGGTCCCGGCGAAGTTCTTACATATAATATACGAACTCCCTGGACCCTGTTCCCGACCCGGAGGAGGGGGTTGCGATGGCTCACTACGTCAAGGAGCGGACGGGGGTCTCCGAGGAGACGTGGACGGAGATCCGCGCGACCGTCAGCGAGATCCTCGGCGCGGTCGAGCGCGAGGGCGACGCGGCGGTGCGCCGGTACTCGGAGCGCTTCGACGGATGGAGCCCGCCGTCGTTCCGTGTCGCGGGGGACGAGGCGCGGAAGGCTGGCGACCAGCTCGGCGACGAGCTCCGCGAGCACATCGCCTTCGCGCAGGCGCAGATCCGTGGGTTCGCGGAGCTGCAGCGGTCGACGCTGATCGACGAGGAGTGGGAGACCCTGCCCGGTGTCACCCTGGGACAGCGGTTCCTCCCGGTGAGTGCGGTCGGCGCGTACTCGCCGGGCGGCCTGTATCCGTTGATCGCGTCCGCGATCATGACGGTGCTCGTCCCGAAGGTCGCGGAGGTGCCGCGTGTGGTGGCGTGCGCGCCGCCGCGCGGGCCGGCCGGGATGCACCCGCCTCAGCTCTTCGCGATGGCGACCTCGGGGGCCGACGAGCTCCTCTGCATCGGCGGGGTCCAGGCGTTCGCCGCGATGGCGTTCGGGATCGAGGATCTCGAGCCCGTCGACATGCTGGTCGGCGCGGGCAACGCCTACGTCGCGGAGGCGAAGCGTCAGCTGTTCGGCACCGTGGGGATCGATCTCCTCGCGGGGCCGACCGAGGTCATGGTGCTGGCCGACGACTCCTCCGATCCGGAGATCGTGGCGGCGGACCTGCTCGGCCAGGCCGAACACGGTCCGACCTCACCCGCCACCCTGGTCACGACGTCGGAGGAGCTCGCTCGCGCGGTGAGCGACGCGGTCGATGCCTGGCTCGAGGGCGAGTGGCCCACGAAGGAGGTCGCCGGCGCGGCGTGGCGGGACCACGGCGCGATCGTCGTGTGCGAGGACGAGGAGGAGGCTGCCGCCGTCGCCGACGAGATCGCTCCGGAACACCTCGAGATCCAAACCGAGGACCCCGACTGGTACCTGAAGAGGATGGGTTCGTATGGGACGTTGTTCCTGGGCACGCACGCGACCGTCGCGTATTCGGACAAGGCGATCGGCACGAACCACGTGCTCCCGACGCGCCGCGCCGCCCGGTACACGGGCGGACTGTGGGTCGGGAAGTTCCTGAAAGCGGTCACGTACCAGCGCGTCACGGCCGAGGGGTCGGCGCGCGTCGCGGCCTCGACCGCCGCGATCGCCGACGCCGAGCTGATGTTCGGCCACGCGCTCACCGCGAGGCTCCGGCTCGATGCCGACCGGTACCCGGACGCGCTCCCCGCGATCCCTCCCGCGCAGCAGCAGCGGGAGGACGAGGGATGACCGAACGACGGCCGGTGGCCGTGGTCACCGGCGCGGGACGCGGGATCGGCCACGAGATCGTGCTCCGGCTCGCCGGGGCCGGTGCCGACGTCGTCCTGGCGGGTCGCGACCTCGCCACCCTGGG
>JBOGVD010000014.1:0-8371 GCA_050696355.1 Actinomycetota bacterium | reverse complement strand
CGTCGCGCCGGGGCCGCCGCGCGCGCACGCCGCCGGGAGGTCCCGCCGCGCGGCCTTGTCCGCTCGTCCTGGCTCCGTGAACGGCACGAGCTCCTCCTCGCTCAGCCCGACCACGACCTCGCCGTCGAGGACGCCGACCCACGCCGGGATCGCGCCCGCCCTGCGGATCGCGCCGGTCATGCGGTCGAGGCACTCGACGTTCTGTGGGGACGGCAGTCCCTGCCCGATCACGCTCGTCTCCAGGCCGACCACCGGCCGGCGTTCGGCCAGAGCGGCCGCGACCTCCTCCCCGATGCGGAGCCGCCCGCTCACGGCGTCACCGGCGGCCACGCAGAGAGGCTCGCCGCGACGTCCGCTCCCGCCCGGCAGGCGAGCCGGAGGGCTTCCGCCGGCTCCACCCCGCGGGCGAGCGAGGCGAGCAGCACGCCGTCGAAGGCGTCGCCGGCGCCGGTGGGATCGCGTTCCTCCACCGGGTCGGAGCCCTGCTCGTGGACCGACCCGTCCAGGACCAGCACGGCACCGGCGGCGCCTCGCTTGACGCACGCCCCCCGGTACCGCTCGCCGAGCTCCCGCGCCGCCTCGACCGGCTCTCGGGAGGTGAGCGTCGCCGCCTCCCGCTCGTTCGCGAGGACGACCGTCGCCCCGGCCGCGAGGTCGTGGAACCCCGTGGGGCCCACGGCCTCGACGAGCGGCCACGTCGCCGTCTCCACGGCGATCCACTCGCTGCGGGACCGACGCACCGCCTCGACCCCGGCCTCGCGGGCTCCGTCCTGCAGGAGGAGGTAGCCGGACACGAGCACGGCGCCGGCCGCGAGCTCCTCGGGGAGGTCCGGGGGCCGCAGGCGCGCGTTCGCGCCTCGGTCGGCCACCATCGACCGCTCCCCGCTCTCGAAGACGACGAGCATCGTCCCCGACGGCGCGTCCGCGTCCTCGACGAGCGCCGCCTCGACGCCGCGCACCTCGAGCTCCGTGCGGAGGAGCCGGCCGACCAGGTCCGAGCCCACCCGTCCGTGCACGCGCACCGAGGCGCCCGACGCCGCGGCCCACACGGCCGCGTTCGCCGACGTCCCCCCGGGTTGGAGCGCGACGCGGCCGTGCACGTCCCCGCCTCGAGCGAGCGCACCGGCGTCGACGCGGACGTCCAGCATCACGTCGCCGACGCAGATCAGGTCCATCGGCGCCAGAGCGTATCGGGGCGGCTCAGGGGCCGGCGCCAGGACCGGCGGCCTCGGCCGCCCACGCGCCGAACGCGCCCCAGAAGGGATCGAGGCCAGGATGGGTGAGCGGCCTTTCCTCGCCGGCCGTCACGAGGGTGCGCCCCTCCTCGCGAGGGCGCATCTCGCCGACGATCGCCGCGTCGATGCCCGAGGCCGCGAGCGCGTCCACGAAGGCCTCGGCGCGGCCGGGCACGACCGTCGCGATCAGGCTGCCCTCGCTGATCGCGACGTAGGGGTCGATCCCGACGTGCTCGCACACGGCCCGCGCCTCCGGCCGCACCGGGATCCGATCCCGGTCGACGCGGATCCCGATGCCCGATGCGGTCGCCACCTCGAGCAGGCCACCGACCACGCCGCCCTCGGTCGCGTCGTGCATCGACGTGACGCCCTCGTCGCGGAGGCCGAAGTCGCGAGCGAGGGTCGCCTCGGGGACGACGGTCATCGACTCGAACAGGGCATCGGCCGCCCGCACCATGTCCTCCCCCAGCGCGGCGACCAGCCGATCCGGGAACGTCGCCGCGAACAGCGCCGTGGTCTCGATCGCCGGCCCCTTCGTCACGACGACGGCGTCTCCCGGACGCGCCATCGTCGTCGTCACGAACGCGTCGGCCGATCCGAGGGCCATGCAGGTCGCGCCGCCCACCATCGGCCAGTCGCAGCCCTCGTAGCGCCCCGTGTGTCCGGTGACCACCGCGATGCCGAGGTCCTCACAGGTCCGATGGAACGCGTCCCAGAGCGCAGCCAGGTCCTCGTCGGAGATCGACGGGGGCAGGTTCAGGTCCACCGACATCCACCGCAGGGGCAGGCCGCTCGTCGCGGCGTCGGAGGCGAGGATGTGCACGGCGAACCACGCGGCTCGCTCCCATCCGTAGGCGGGCACCACGAAGACCGGGTCGGCGGTGACCGCCATCGCGACCCCACCGGCCACCCGCACGACGCCCACGTCGACGCCGTGTTGCGGCCCAACGAGCACGTCGGCGTCCTTGGCTCCCAGGCGGCGGAGGATCACCTGCTCGAACAGCTCCGGTGTCGCCTTCCCGGTTCGCTGCGCCGGCTCGTCGTTCATCGGCGTTCCTCGTAGACGTCGTCCACGACCGCGCGCAGATCGCGGACGGCGCCGGCGGCATCCGCCGCGGCGGCGACGGCGCCGATCACCGCGACCCCGACGGCGCCGGCCTGCAGGACGTCCCGGGCGTTGCTCGCGTCGATCCCGCCGATCCCGACGACCGGGAGCGAGGTCGCGCGGGCGAGGGCGCGGATCCCGTCGAGCCCGACCGGAACGGCTTCCGGCTTCGTCGGCGTCACCCAGACGGTGACGCCCAGGTAGTCGGCGCCCGCGGCCTCGGCGGCCCGGGCTTCGTCCACACCGGACACGCTGACCCCGAGGATCCGCTCCGGGCCGAGTCGCCCCCGAACCTCGTGGGCGTCGTCGTCCTGTCCCACGTGGACGCCGGCGGCGTCGGAGCCGATCGCCACGTCCACGCGGTCGTTCACGACGAACAGGATGCCGGCGTCGCCGCACATCCTGGCCAGCGCCGTCGCGAGCGGGAGCAGGCGGTCGTCGTCCAGCTCCGGCGCGCGCAGCTGCACCGCGGTCGCCCCGCCCTCGACCGCGGCCGCGGCGATCTCGCCGTGGGCCCGGCCCGAGTCGAGCATCCCCGTCGTCACGACGTACAGGTCGAGCGCTCGGGGCTCGAGTCTCGCCATCGCTCCCTCCGCCGGCATTGCCCGGTTCAGGTCCTGCGGGTCGCGGGCCGCCGTCCCCCGCCTCTCAGCCCGGCCGTGCCCGAGCTCCCCGTGTGGTCGGCCCAGGATACCCCCCTCAGGCGGACCCCCGGCGCGCCCGAGCCACCCCCAGCTCCCGCCGGACCTTCTTCCAGTCGCTCGACTTCGTGCTGAACAGCACGTCCGTCGCGATCTGGAAGACGCCGAGGACCACCAGGACCGCGACCGTCCAGCCGGGGGCGGCCGCGGCCGGCGCGAACGCCAGGATCGCGAACGGCGCCAGCTTCGTCGCGACCGCGCCGCTCGCGTGCATCCAGGCTCTCGCCACCGGGCCCGTCCGGAGGTACGTCCCGTAGTCGGTCTTCAGACCGGGCAGGGGCGGTGGCGGGATCGCGAAGAAGAAGTCGCTGAACCGGATCCCGACGGATCGCCCCACGACGTAGTGAGCGAACGTGTGGATCCCCGCCGCCAGGGCGAACGCCGCGAGCGGCAGCCCCACGCCGGACGCCAGCGCCACGTCGAGCGCCCGACCCGATCCCGCGCCGGCGTTCCACACGGCGAACGCGACCAGGCCGACCGCGGCGCCGATCCCGAGCAACTGCAGCGCGACCCCGACCCACACGGGGGCCCGGAGCCGCACCCGTGCCCGGAACGCCTTCGCGTCGATCCGACCCACCTGGTCGGCGTGCCGGTCGACCAACTCGTCGTCCCGCTTGAGCAGGCCGACCACCCGCCAGAACCCGAGCCGGCGCAGGTCCGTCTGTCCCTCGTCGAGGGCCGTCTCGATGCGGTCGAGCTCGCCGCCGAGCCCGCTCGATGGAGTTCCCGCAGCTTCCACGGTTCGATCCTTGTCCGGCGGTACGATGCGCCGAGCGCGCTCCGACCTGCGTTCGAGCGCTTCCCCGAGGGAGGAGAGCACCATCGCAAGGAGTACCACGCAGCCGGCGCCCCCGCACGGCGGAGGGCAGCCCTTCGTCACCCTGGACGGCCGCTACCACATGGTGGAACGGATCGCCGCGGGCGGCATGGGCGAGGTCTTCCGCGCGCACGACGCCGTGCTCGCTCGCGAGGTCGCCGTCAAGGTCCTCCATCGTTCCCTCGCGGGCGACCCGGCCTTCGTCGACCGCTTCCGGCGCGAGGCCCGCGCGGCGGCAGGCCTCGCGCACCCGAACATCGTTGCCGTCTACGACTGGGGAGCGGTCGACGGCGTCTACTACATGGTCATGGAATACGTGCGGGGCCCGAGCGTCCGGCACCTCTTGAACGAGCAGGGACGGATGGAGCCGACCCAGGCAGCCGAGATCCTCCGCCAGTCGCTCCTCGCTCTCGGGCACGCGCATCACGAGGGCTTCGTCCACCGCGACATGAAGCCCGAGAACCTCCTCGTCACACAGGACGGGGTCGTGAAGGTGGCGGACTTCGGGCTCGCGCGCGCCTACGCCGACGGCCGCGTGACCCAGGCCGGCGCGGTGACGGGCACCGTGCAGTACCTGGCTCCCGAGCAGATCCGCGGCGAGCCCGCCGACCCTCGGAGCGACCTGTACTCCCTCGGGATCGTCGCCTACGAGCTGCTGACGGGGAAGCTCCCCTTCACCGGGGAGACCGCGATGGCCGTGGCCTACAAGCACCTGTCGGATCGCGTCCCCGCCCCCTCCTCCGTGCTTCCGGACCTGCCCGCCGAGCTCGACGGGTTCGTGGCCGCGGCCACGGATCGCGACCGCGAGCTCCGGCCGGAATCCGCCGACGTGATGCGGATGGACCTCGAGGTGCTCTCGCACCAGCTCCCGCCCGCTCGGGCGCTCTCCTCGATGGTCCGGGAGATCCCGTCCCTCACCGTCGAAGGCGGCGAGGCGACCGAGGTCGGCGTGCGGCTGGAGACGGCCTCGATCCCCCGGATGGAGCGCCACCTGCGGCGTCGTCGGTTCGTGAAGCGGCTCGTGAGCGGCATCCTGGTGACGGCCTTGCTGGCCGCGGCCGCCTGGGGGACGTGGACGTACGCGATCCCGCATACGGCCGTCGTCCCGGCGGTCCAGGGCGAGCCGATCGATGCGGCGATCGACCGGCTGGACGCCCTCGGGTTCGAGGTCACGCGGGCTCCCGGCGAGCACAGCATGCAGGTGGCGGCCGGACTCGTGAAACGGACCCGTCCGGCAGCCGGGGCCGAGCGCGACGTAGGCAGCAGCATCACCCTCGTGCCGTCCCTCGGGCCGCCGCCGGTCCAGGTCCCGCCCCTCACGGGCAAGACTCTCGAGAAGGCTCGCGCGGCGCTCCGAGCCGCGGGGCTGAAGGTCGGCGAGGTGGACCGCCGCTTCCATGGCGACGTGCGCTCCGGGCACGTGATCGCGGTGCGCCCCGACGCGGCGAAGTTGCCCCGGGGCACGTCCGTCACACTGGTCGTGAGCGACGGACCGAAGCCGGTCCCGATCCGCGACGTCCGTGGCATGACGGAGGCCAAGGCGGTCCGGACCCTCGGCGCGCAGGGCTTCGAGGTCGTGATCGAGACCGCGTTCTCGAAGGAGACCGATCGCGGCGACGTCGTGGCGACCGATCCGGCGACGGGCACGGAGACCCAACCGGGGGACACGATCGTGCTGACCGTCTCGCTCGGTCCCGAGTTCTTCGCCAGCCCGGACTTCGAGGGGATGACGGTGGAGGCGGCGAGGGAGCTGGCCGAGTCTCACGGTCTCGAGCTCACCGCGCTCCCCGTCCCCGGCAGCAGCGGCGGCTCCATCGTCAGCCAGCTCCCGGCCGCCGGTACGCGCGTCCGCTACGGCTCCACGATCACCGTCTACTACGCGTGATCCTGGGCGCCCACGTCCGGCGCCGGCACGCGGGCATCACGGGGGCGCTCGACGAGGCGGAGCGACGGGGCGCGGACTGCCTCCAGATCTTCGTCTCGAACCCGCGAGCGTGGGCAGGTCCGCGCTTCGGCGACGCGCAGGTCGAGGCGTTCCGGACCGCCCTGGAGGCGAGCGGGCTCCGGCCGTGCGTCGCGCATCTCTCCTACGTCGGCAACGTGGCTTCGTGGGATCCGACGACGCTGGAGCGAACCCGAGGGCTGCTCGTGGAGACCGTGCACGCGTGCGACACCCTCGGCGTGGACCTCCTCGTGGTGCATGCCGGAGCCGGTGGCCCACAGGAGCGCGGCGCGGCCGTGCGCGTGGCCGCCGACACCTTCCGGCTGGCCCTCGGCGAGACCCGGCGCGTCCGCGTCCTGGCCGAGCTGATGGCCGGCACCGCAGGCGCGGTGGCGTCGCTCCCCCACGAGGCCGAAGAGCTCCTGGCCACCGTCGACGACGAGCGGCTCGGGATCGTGCTCGACACGGCGCACCTGTTCGCGGCCGGGATCTCCCTCGACGTCGCCGAGGGGGTGGAGGGCCTCGCCGAGGATCTGCGTGCACGAGACCTCGCCGAGCGGCTCGCGCTCGTCCACGCGAACGACTCTGTCTTCGAGCGCGGGGCCCGACGCGACCGTCACGCCGACATCGGCGACGGACTGATCGGTCCCGACGGCTGGCGCGCGCTGGCGAACGATCCGTTGCTCGGCTCGGTCCCGTGGATGCTGGAGACACCCGGCGACGCCGACCGACAGCGCGCCGACATCGCCCGCCTACGGAGTCTCGCGGCCTCGGACTAGACTCCCCGCCGGGAGGAGGAGTGCCCGTGGACGATGCTTCCGAACGGCTGTTGCGCGTCATCGAGGAGTACGAGCACGTCGCAGAGGCGGTGACCCCCGACGAGGCGACCCGGACGTTCGACGACGCGACCCTGCAACTCTTCTGGCAGCGCTGGCCGCACGTGAGCTCATGGGGCGGCGCCCTCTGGCGCCGGCTGGACGAGGACCTGGCAGAGGCCGCCACCCCGGCCGGGGACTCCGAGATGCACGAGGTCGGAGGCGAGGGCGGCTGAGGCGGAGACCCGAGGAGCGCACATGGCGACGCTGAAGGAGATCATGACGCCCGAGGTGTTCGTCACGACGCCGAGCGCAGCCGTGGCCGAGGTCGCGGCGAGCATGTTGAAGGGGCGGTTCGGGTCGGCCGTGGTGATGCAGGGATCGGTGCTGATGGGGATCTTCACGGAACGCGACGTGCTCCGTGCGGCGGCCGGTGGGGCCGACCTGACGTCGTCCCGGGTTTCCGAGTGGATGACCGGAGATCCGGTCACCGCGAGCCCCGACATGGACACCGGTGAGGCGACGGAGATCATGATGAGCCAAGGGTTCCGGCACCTGCCGGTGCTGGATGGGAAGTCCGTCGCGGGCATCGTGAGCCTGCGCGACATCCTCCGGACGCGCGTCCGGCGCGCTCCGTCCTGAGGTCGGCAGAGCTCGAGTCCTTACGGCTCGAGCTCTGCTCTCGGACCCTCCTGGTAGGAGTAGCGCTCCTCCCCGAACGGCTCCGCGTGCACGTGGTAGCCGCGGACCTCCCAGAACCCGCGCTCGTTCTCATCGACGAACTCGAGGCCCGTGAGCCACTTCGCGCTCTTCCACGCGTACCGCTTGGGCACGACGAGGCGGAGCGGCCACCCGTGCTCGGGCTCGAGGTCCTCACCGTGGTTGCCCCACGCGACGAGGACGTCGTCGTCGTCCATCGCCTGGAGCGACAGGTTCGACGTGTAGCCGTACTGGCAGTGCGCGATCACCCACTTCGCCTCCGGCAGCGGCTTGGCGAGCTCCTTCAGCGTTCGGAACGACACGCCCGTCCAGGTGTTGTCCAGGGTCGTCCAGCCGGTCACGCAGTGCATGTCGGCGTCGACGGTGACGTTCGGGAGGCCCCGCAGGTCCCGGTACGAGAGCGTGACCGGGTTCTCCACCAGCCCCGAGAGCTCGAGGTCCCAGTTCTGCCCGTCGAACGTCGGGATCGGTCCGTAGTGCAGCACCGGCCAGGTCTTGACCAGCCTCTGGCCCGGCGGGATCCTCGGGGCGATCTCCGGCGGGTAGTTCTTCGAGAACAGCGCCATCAGGGTCCTTCCTCTCGGGGGGCTACCGCTCGCGCGGAGCGCTCGCTGCCTGAGCTCCCCGAGCCCCCACTCCTGCCGGCCGCGAGCTCGCGCCATGCCTCCAGCGCGATCCCGATGCCGGCGTCGTCGACGTCCAGGTGCGTGACCATACGGATCTTGCCGCCCGTGTGGGTCACGCCCACCCCGTGGGTCGCGAGCCGCTCGAGCGCGTCGAGCAGCGGCGACCCCACGGCTTCGGTGTCGACGAGCACCATGTTCGTTTCAACCTGCTCGAGGTCGATCGCGCCGGGCAGCAGCTCGGCGATCCCTTCGGCGAGCCGCCGGGCCCGTTCGTGGTCCTCCCCGAGGTGCTTCGGCCCCTCCTCCAGGGCCACCAGCCCGGCCGCGGCCACGATCCCGGCCTGTCGCCAGGCGCCGCCGTAGAGGATCTTCAGCCGGCGAGCCTCGCGGGCCATGTCCGCCGGGCCGCA
>JBOGVD010000013.1:0-8195 GCA_050696355.1 Actinomycetota bacterium | reverse complement strand
GCGTTGGCGGTGCGGACATTCGCGCGGACCGCGAGCCACATCCCGGCATAGCCGGTGATCGCGCTGAACCCGGCGCCCAGGATGAACGCGAGGGATCGGCCGAACTTGATCGAGAACTCTGAGTGCTCCGCGTTCTCGGGTGCCGGCAGGATGAAGAACAGCACGACGGTGAGGAGCGCGAGGAAGATCCCGAGCGTCCGGAACTGCCGGGAGAGGTAGGCCTTGGCGCCCTCTTGGATCGCGCGCGCGATCTCCTTCATCTTCTCGGTGCCCTCGGGCGCGGCCAGCACCTCCCGGACCAGGTAGTAGGCGAAGACGAGCGCCACCAGCGAGATCCCGAAGATCAACCAGAGGTAGTTCGTCTCCGTCTTCGTGAAGACGACCTCGATGGGGCCGCCTTCCTGAGCGAGGATGCCGTGCACATGGACCTCCAGGTCGCGTGGGTGAGGGACGTTGCGCAGGACCGAAAGAAGGCGGGCAGTATAGGGAACGTGCCAGGTCAGTGACCCGATACGGCGTCCGGAGTCCCGTGCTCCACATCGGCGGGCGGCTCCTCGTCCACGGAGGGCGACAGGCGGAGCACGAACCATCCGAGGAACCCCGCCAGGACGGAGGCCGCCAGGATCCCGACCTTGGCTTCGGCGATCAGCGACCCGTCGTCGAAGGCCAGCTCGGCCATGAACAGGCTGACCGTGAACCCGATGCCGGCGACCGCGGACGCGCCGACGAGATGGACGAGGCGGACGCCGGCGGGCAGCCGAGCGACCTTCGCCGCGACCGCGAGCGCGGCGGCGCCCGAGATCCCCACGACCTTGCCGATCACCAGCCCGAGCACCACGCCGAGGGTGACGCGACTCGCCGAGGCGTCGGCGATCTGCTCGCCGCCGAGCCGGACGCCCGCGTTCGCGAACGCGAAGAGCGGGATGATCACGAAGCTCGTCCACGGCAGCAGGGCGTGCTCGGTCCGCGCCAGGGGTGAGACCGCCTCCCGGGAGAGCGAGGCCAGTCGGAGCCACTGGGCCGCGTCCGCGTCCGGGGGCTCCGGATCGTCTGTCGTGAGGTCGGCGGTGCGTCTGGCCTCGGCGCTCACGGCTCGCGGTCGCTGGTAGGACTCGGCGGGAGCCAGGAGGCCGAGCACCACCCCCGCGATCGCCGGATGCACCCCGGACTCGTATGTCGCGAGCCACACGAGGGCCCCGATGCCGACGAAGACGGGAGTCGCCCGGACCCCGACGCGCCGGAGCGCGAGCATCAGGGCGCACAGGGCCCCGGCGGCGGCCAGGAAGCCGATCGACACGCCACCCGCGTAGAAGAGCGCGATGACGATGATCGCGCCGATGTCGTCGACGATCGCCAGCGTGAGGATGAACGGCTTGAGCCCGGAGGGCACGTGGCGCGCCGCGAGGACGAGCACGCCGAGGGCGAACGCGATGTCCGTGGCCATCGGGATGCCCCATCCGGCCGTGCCGTCGCCGCCCGCGTTGAGCGCGAGGTAGATCAGGGCGGGCACGATCATCCCGCCGACGGCAGCCACCACGGGCAGCGCAGCGGCGCGCCGATCCTGCAGCTCGCCCGTCTGGAACTCCCGCTTGAGCTCGAGACCGACCACCAGGAAGAACAGCGTCATCAGTCCGTCGTTCACCCAGTGCCGGAGGTCGTGGCCGATCGCCCAGGAGCCCAGGTGGAGCTCGGCCGGCGTGCGCCAGAACCGCTCGTACGCGTCCCCCCACGGCGAGTTCGCCCAGGCGAGGGCCACCAACGCGGCCAGGAGCAACAGGGTGCCGCTCGCGGTGGCGGTGGACAGGAACTCCTGGAGCGGCCGGACGATGCGCCGCGGCACGGGCCGATCGGATCGGGACCACGACGGTCTGAGCTCCGGGTGCGGCGCGCCGTCTGGTCGTTCGCTCACGGGGAACCTCGCTCGCCGACCAGTCTTCCCGGCACGCCATCGGTGGAACGCCGGCATCTTACCCCACGCGATCGGCGCCTCCGACCCCACGCGATCGGCGCTTCCGGCCCTGCTCGACGGTGCTTGGATGCCGCCCGACCGGCGTGTAGCCTCGGTCGCGCCTTGACCGAGCAACCCTCTGCCGCCGACCCCGAGCGGCGATCCCGACCCAGTCGCGGCGAGGACACGGCCCGTCGACAGGCCGCTGCCCGTCGGCGTCTGCTGGTGATCGCCGTCGGCGTCTTGGCGCTGCTCGGGATCGGCGCCTACCTGGTGTTCGGTGGCGGCGTCCCGGGCATCATCGACGACGGTCCGGATGCGCCCGGGCCGTTCAGCTTCGAGCTCGACCGGGTCGTAGCCACTCCGATCTCGGCCACGCCGCCCGAGCAGTTGCGGGATGCCGCGAGCGAGGCGGGAGCCGACATCAAGGTCACGATGGACGAGCTCTACTTCCGCGCGTTCGTCGACCGAGGATCCTGGGGCGACTACAGCGCCGTGTTCGAGTTGTTCGAGGGCCGTGCCGCGTCCCGCGCCGAGGATGACGCCGAGGTCCTGACGCTCGGGATGACGGCGAGCGACGAGTTCGAGTCGCTGGATCCGACGAGCGGCACGCTCAGGATCTCGGTGCTCACCGATCGCCAGGACGCCCCGGTCACGGCCGTAGCCGAAGTGGAGTTCCAGGCGGACGCGCAGACGAGCGAGGGCGCGTCGACGCAGATCGTGAGCGCGGGCTCGTTCTTCCTCCACCTGGCGGACGGGGCATGGCGGATCTTCGCCTACGACGTGGATCGCGACGACCTGACGAGCGAGCCGAGCCCGACGGGGTCGCCGTGATGCACCGCCGCGTGATCGCCGTTGTCGCCACGCTCGCGTCGGCCGTTTCGGGACTCGCCATCGCGACGCTCCAGGCGACGCCCGCGGCGAGCGTCCCACTCCTGCAGATCGGCGACGCGCACGCCGAGTTCGCTCCCTCGCTCCGCGGCGACCCGATCTTCATCCTGATCCTCGGGAGCGACGCCCGGCCCGGCACTCCGCTGGAGGGCGGGCTCTGCGACTCGATCCACATCCTCGGCATCAACCCGGAGGAGCGGCGAGCCACGCTGGTCGGCATCCCCCGCGACTCCTACGTGCCCCTCGCGACCGGTGGCACGAACAAGATCAACGCCGCGCTCCCGCAGGGCGGCCCGCAGGGCATGGTCGACACGGTCGAGGCGCTGAGCGGCATCACGTTCGACTACTACATGCTCACCGGATTCGAGGGGATGAAGAGGATCGTCGACGCGCTGGGCGGCCTCGAGATCGACGTGCCCTACGGGTTCCAAGGGCACGAGGCCACGTCGTTCGCCGAGGGACCGCAGACCCTCACGGGGGCACAGGCGCTCGAGTACACGCGCACCCGCAAGTCCCTGTCGCACGGGGACTTCGACCGCTCGATGAACCAAGGGCGGGTCCTGCTGGCCGCTTTCACGCAGTTCCGTGCCGAGTTCCGGGGGGACCCGACGACCCTGTTCCGATGGCTCGGCGTGGGCATGCGCAACGTCTCGACCGACGTCCCCCTGAGCGAGCTGCTCACGCTCGGGTTCTCCACCTCCGACATCAACGCCAAGCGGGTCACGAACCTCGTGGCGGTCGGGAGCATCGGCACGGCCGGAGGCGCGAGCGTCGTGATCCTCCCGTCCCCCCACCCGGTGCTCGAGGACGTGGCCGCCGACGGGTTCGTGCTGCCGGAGGACATCCCGGACGACGCCGCGCCCGCCGGCTAGCCTTCCCGCGCAGCGCTCTTGTCGATGCCGCCGCCGCCTCCGTAGCCTTATCCCCCTTGGCGAAGGAGCAGCCCCCCTCTCGGTCTCCTCGCCGGATGCCTCTCGTCGCCGCCGGTCTCGTGCTGTTGCTGGCGATCGGCGTGTTCGTCTTCCTCACGAGAGACGGCGACCCCCCCGAGCGAGCGGCCGCACCCGGTGACGAGGAGCCCACGGTGAGCGACGGCGACGTCGCAACCCCCACCACGCCCGCGTTCCGCTTCGCGAAGATCTCCCGCACGCTCGTGCGCACCGCCCCCGGACACATCGGGACCCGACGGCGGGCGGCGAGCACGAACGCGGCCGCCGCCGCCCGAGACGTCCTCACCGATCTCTACACCGAGGGGTTCCTCGACCCCGTGAACCTGGCGGAGGGGCGGTACACCGACGCCTTCCGGGGGTTCGCGTCGAAGGCGAGGAGGGAGGCCGAGCGTCGGCCAGCCCTCCTCACCGCCGGCCCGAGGGCCGGTGAGCGCTACGAGCGGATCGTTACGCGGTCGAGCCGTCTCGCGACGCGCATCCTCGTGGACCGCGTGGGCACGCCGACCCTGCTCGTGAGCTACGTGGAGTTCTCCGCGCTCGCCTCGGGTCCGGAGCCCGTCCTGCTCCGGTCGAGCGGGCAGTTCTTCTTCGAGCGCGTCCGGGGATCCTGGAAGATCGTGTCCTTCCACGTCATCCGCCGGGATGCGCCGCAGGAGGTCGCGTGAAGCACCGGGCGCTGATCGCGTGCGCGGTGGTGCTGGCCTGGGTCGCCGGCACCACGGTGGGATCGATCAGCGGGCTCCCCGCCGCGGGCGCGCGGACGGCCGGGGTGCTGATCGGGCGGGCGCACGGCGGCTACACGCCCGATCCGACCGGGCGGCGAACCATCACGATCCTCGCGATCGGCTCCGACGCCCGCCTGGGGCAGGATCCGCTGCGCTCGCGCGCCGACTCGATCCACGTGATCTTCCTCCAGCCGCGCCGGCAACGGGCCGTGATCGTCGGGATCCCGCGGGACTCGTGGGTCTCGATCCCGGGGCTCGGCTCGAACAAGATCAACGCCGCGATGGCGAGCGGCGGGCCGTCGCGGATGGTCCATACCGTCGAGCGGAACTTCGGCGCCCGGATCGACTACTGGGCCGTCTCATCGTTCTGGGGCATCGCCCGGATGGTCGATGCCGTCGGGGGCCTCCGCGTGCGGATCCCGTTCCGGATGCAGGACCGGTTCTCCGGCTCGAACTTCCAACGGGGCCTGCGTCGGCTCCACGGCAAGCAGGTGCTGGCGTTCTCCCGGGACCGCAAGAGCGTGCCGAGCGGTGACTTCGGGCGCCAGGAGAACGGCGGGCGCGTGTTCGTCGCCGCCCTCGCCCAGTTCAGGAAGGAGTACCGGAAGCAGCCGGGCAGGCTCGTCACGTGGCTCGCGGCAGGCGTCCGGAACATGGACACCGACCTGCCGGTGAAGGAGCTCGTGGATCTCGCGTTCACGGCGAGCGGGATCCCGGTGCAGGACGTCCGCAACGTGGTGCTGCCGGGCGGAACCGGGTCGATCGGCGGCCTGTCGGTCGTGACGCTGTCGATGGCAGCGGCGCGAGCGATCTTCTCCGACGCGAGGGCCGACGGGGCTCTGCGTCCGGGCAATGTGCCGCGGAGCCCGACCGGCACCGGATGATCGAACGCCGGGCTGGGGCATCCTCGGTCCGGGATCCTCGCCAACCAGCGGCCGCAGCGCCGATGATACGCTCGGCCGAGATCCGCTCTGTCTGCCGACGACGCGCTTGGTGGCCGTGACCGACGAACTCATCGATATCCACCCCGGCCGTCAGCGCACAGCGCTGGCGGCCGCCGCACTCGCGACGGTCCCGGCGTTCCTGCTCCGGTATGCCGACCTCAACGCCTCACCTCCGGTCGAGGCGCTGTTGTTCGGGGTCGCGATCGTCGGTGCGGCCTTCGCGATCTCCTGGGCCGCGGAGACCGCCCAGCTCGACATCTCCGCCGGCCTCGCGATCGCGATCCTCGCGCTGATCGCGGTCCTCCCCGAGTACGCGGTCGACTTCGTTTTCACGTCGGAGGGAGGGAGGTCGTTCCGGATCGACCCGGCTTGCCCGCCACTGGGTGCAGGAACCGAGAGCCCGTGTGACCTCGCTCTGGCGAACATGACCGGTGCGAACCGGCTCCTGATCGGCCTGGGATGGTCGATGGTGGTCTTCATCGCCTGGTATCGGCTCCGTCGGACGAGGACGATGCCGACGGGCAGGTGGAGCGGCATCCAGCTCTCCCGGGATCACTCGATCGAGCTGGGCTTCCTGTGGATCGCGACGCTCTACTCCCTGACCTTGCCGCTCAAGCCCTCGATCACGCTGATCGACACGGTCATCCTCGTTGGGCTCTTCGCGGGCTATACGTGGCGGGTTTCGAGGGCGCCGGCGGAGGAGCCTCACCTGGTGGGACCGGCCCGCTACCTGGGCACGTTCCCAGACGTGCCCCGCCGCACCTGGGTGATCGGCTTGTTCCTCGCCTCCGGGCTGGTGATCTGGCTCTTCGCCGAGCCGTTCGCGCACGCGCTCGTCGAGTCCGGGGCCGACATCGGGATCAGCGAGTTCCTGCTCGTCCAGTGGCTGGCGCCGCTGGCCTCGGAGTCGCCCGAGCTCTTGGTGGCCGGCCTGTTCGCCTGGCGACTGAACACGAATTCTGCGCTCGGCACGCTCGTCTCCTCGAAGGTGAACCAGTGGACGCTCCTGGTGGGCACGCTTCCGATCGTGTTCGCGATCTCGAGCGCGTCCACCCACGGGCTTCCGATCAGCGCCGTCCAGCGAGAGGAGTTGTTCCTGACCGCAGCCCAGTCGTTCTTCGCGGTCGCGATCATGTCCAACCTGTCGCTGTCGTTGAAGGAGGCCGGCTACTTGTTCGGGCTCTTCTGGGCGCAGTTCATCGTCGGCGCGCTCGTGCCCGAGTCGCTCCACGCCGCCGAGCGGATCGGCATCGGCATCCTCTACCTGCTGCTCGGGTTCGTGTTCATCCTCCGAGACCGGCGGCGCGTGCCCCAGCTGATCCGCGATGCGTTCGTCTCCTCCTACGCCGAGCTCGGCGAGGAACGCCTGCAGGACGCGCTCCGAGAGGCCGAGACGGAACGCCCGTCGCCGCCCCATGTGGGCGACGACCCTTCGTCCGCGCCGCCCCGATAGCGTCCGGTCCGTGGACGCGCGTGGGTTCCTCGACGAGCTGACGGCGCTCGACCCCGACACCGCGGCGTGCCTCGTGGGGACCCGCGAGCTCCCGGCGCGCGAGCCTCGACTCGCTCCCTTCCCGGCGGATCTCCCCGACCTGGTCGTCTCGCGGCTCGGGCTCCTCGGGATCGAGGGGCTGTATCCCCATCAGGCCCGCGGGCTGGAGTGGCTCCGTTCCGGCCGCGACGTGATCCTGTCCACCGGCACCGCGAGCGGGAAGACGCTCGTCTACGACGTGGCGTTCGCCGAAGCGGCGGTGGCCGTCCCCAAGGCGACCGCCCTCTACCTGTTCCCGACGAAGGCGCTCGCCCGCGATCAGCTCCGCGCCGTCCGCGCGTTCAAGCTCACGCAGATCCGCGCTTCCGCCTACGACGGCGACACGCCCAAGGCCGAGCGGCCGCTGATCCGCAAGAACGCGAACCTCGTCCTCACGAACCCCGACATGCTGCATGTGTCGATCCTCCCGGATCACGCCCGATGGGCGGACTTCTTCTTCCGCCTCTCGCTGATCGTGATCGACGAGGCGCACGTGTGCCGTGGGGTGTTCGGCTCCCACGTCGCGATGGTCCTGCGCCGGCTCCGGCGCCTGATCGAGCACTACGGCGGCTCGCCGCGCTGGTGCCTCGCGAGCGCGACGGTCGGCAATCCCGGCGAGCTCGCGTCACGGCTGACGGGCCTCGACGTCGAGGTCGTCGAAGGAGGGAGCGGTCCGGCCGGCGACAAGCTCTTCGCGCTCTGGAACCCGCCGGTCGTCGACGAGGAGACGGGCCGGCGGCGGAGCGCGCTGGCGGAGGCGTCCTGGCTGATGGGCAGGCTCGTCGCGAAGGACGTCCGGACGATCGGCTTCACGCGGTCGCGGCGGGCCGCGGAGCTCCTGGCGGAGTTCACGCGCCGGGAGGTCGGCGACGCCGCCCTCCGTGATCGGATCGTGTCCTACCGCGCCGGCTACCTGGCGGAGGACCGCCGGACGATCGAGCGCCGCCTCGCGGAGGGCGACCTCCTCGCCGTGGCCTCCACCAGCGCCCTCGAGCTCGGGATCGACATCGGGTCCCTCGACGCCGCCGTTCTCACCGGCTATCCGGGCACGCGGGCATCGATGTGGCAGCAGGCGGGTCGGGCCGGTCGCCGTGCCGACGGCTCGCTCGCGATGCTCGTCGCGCAGGACGACCCCCTCGACCAGTACCTGGTCCATCACCCGGAGGATCTCTTCGACAAACCGGCCGAGGCCGCGGTGATCGACCC
>JBOGVD010000012.1:0-8613 GCA_050696355.1 Actinomycetota bacterium | reverse complement strand
CGACCGAGACCGGGCCCGCCGCCTCCAGCAGCTGCGCGAGGAACATCGCGTCGACCCCGATCGCGCCGTCCACCGGCGAGCGTCCGCTCGCCTCCCACATCCGGAGGAACAGCTCGGCCGAGGTCGGCCAGTCAGGGGGGTAGGTCGTGCTGATGAAGTGCGTGAGCGCCCCGAAGCGAGAGTATCGTCGGGCGTCGGACCTCGGTGGGTCGATGGGATCAACGCGGCCGAGCGTCGACGTCGGGGCGAAGTCGGTCAACCGGATCCGTCCGTCCTTCGCACGGATGATCCCGTAGCTGCCCGGGTAGCCGCCGGAGCCGCGAGGGTCCGAAAGGTTCATCGCTACGAGGATGTAGGTTCGCTCCTCCTCTCCGCCGAGGAAGCTCGGCAGGAGCGCCGCGACGCCCGCGGCTCGACGCGCGAGGCGAGCGCTCCGCGTGACTTCGCCGCGAGCCTCGACGAACCCTGCTCGCAGTAGGCCGACGAGACCGCCGGGATCGATCTCATCCAGCGTTGCCTGTGCCTCGCCCAGGAGGTCCGCCGCGCGCTCGAGATCCGCACTCGCGCCCTCGACGGCGTCGAGGTCGACCGCGCCCGGTGCGTAGCCGGGCACCGTCTCTCCGTCCCAGCCGACGGCTCCGGCAGCGCCGCTGAGCGCGCTCCCCGCGTGGGCGGCGGACGATGTGGCTCGGGTGAGGGATCGCGCGGCATGGACGTCATCGCCGATCACGGGCAGCCAGGTCGTCACCTCGGGCCCCGGCTCATCGAGTGCACCGGAAGCCGATCCCGCCGCGTCAGCGGCGGCCCGGAAGCTCGCGCGCGCCCCGGCGAGATCTCCCGACACGAGCGCGTCGCGGCCGTTCCGAAGGTGGATCCGCGCATCCCGGAGGTCCTCTGCCGCGCGAACGCCGGCCCAGATCGCGTCGGCGCCGATCAGCACGACGGCCAAGACAGACAGGACGAAGACCCACCGCCAGACACCGTAGGACCGTGAACCGAGTTGCGCCCTCATGGAATAGGCCTAGGCTACGCTCATAGTCCCAGGGAGGGGTGCACCATGCGACGAAGCACGATCCTCCGCGTGTCTGTCCTCGCTCTCGCCGTGCTCCTCGCCGTCGAGGGCAGCGCGCTCGCCGCCTTCATCGAGCCGACGAGCCTGTCGATCCACCGCAGCCCGTCGGGACGCGTCGATCCGGGGACGAAGATCACGATCCGGGGTCGTCTGTCCTCGGACAGGCGTGCGTGCCGGAGCCACAAGGTGATCAAGCTGGTCAGGGTGGGAGTAGGCGTGGTCGAGCTCGATATCACCAACCGCTTCGGACGATACCGCTTCGACCGGCGCATCCGGCGAACCCAGAGGTTCCGGACGAAGTTCGCCGGGACCGCGAGGGGCGTGCACCCGGATTTCAAGATCTGCCTGGCCTCGACCTCTCGGACGATCAAGGTCCGCGTTCGGCGCTAGACGGGCGACCGCCCTCGGGAGAAGACCTCGGCAGCGTTGTTGCACGGCCCTGCAACGTGACTAGCATGATCGCAACCCCCTCGGAGTACGGCGTCGAGAGCGGAGAGGTTTCGCGATGGATTATCTGATCACCGGTGGCGCCGGCTTCATCGGTTCCCATGTGTCCGACACCCTCGTCGGCCGCGGCGACACGGTGGTCGCGTTGGACGACCTGTCGACGGGCGCGGAGGCGAACGTCGGCCACCTTCTCGATCAGCCTCGCTTCGAGCTGCGGGAGGGCTCGATCCTGGATCAGGACCTCGTGGAGAAGCTCGCGAACGGCGTGGACGTGATCGTGCATCTCGCCGCCGCCGTCGGGGTCAAGCTCATCGTCGAGCATCCCCTGGACTCGCTCCTCACCAACATCCGCGGCACCGAGATCGTCCTCGACGCGGCAGCAGGCTCCGGTTGCAAGGTGCTCATCACCTCGACCTCGGAGATCTACGGAAAGAACGCGAACGGCCCGCTCCGGGAGGACGACGACCGGATCCTCGGGTCGCCCTTCAAGGCCCGGTGGTCGTACAGCACCTCCAAGGCCGTCGACGAGATCCTCGCCCGCGGCTACTGGCGCGACCGGGGCACGCCGACCGTCGTGGCCAGGCTGTTCAACACCGTAGGCCCGCGACAGACCGGCGCGTACGGGATGGTCGTCCCCACCTTCGTCCGCCAGGCGCTCCGGGGCGAGCCGGTCACGGTCTTCGGCGACGGCGAGCAGCGCCGCTCGTTCTGCCACGTCCACGACGTGGTGGCCGCGCTGGTCCGTCTGCTCGACCACTCGGATGCGGTGGGCGACGTGTTCAACGTGGGCGCGCGGAACGAGGTCACGATCAACGGGCTGGCCCGGCTGATCCTGGACGCGACCGGGTCCTCCTCGCCGGTGGTGCACGTCCCCTACGACGTGGCCTACGAGGAGGGCTTCGAGGACATGGAGCGCCGGGTCCCGGACACCGGGAAGGTCGAGGCGCTCACCGGGTGGCGGGCGACGAGGTCGCTCGCGGACGTGATCGGTGACGTGATCGAGCACGAGCTGGCTCGAGCGACGTCGGGGTAGGAGGCGGGGCAGATGAGCCCGGCGCTCCGCTACGCGCTCGCACTCCTCGTCCCGCTCGTGGTCACCGTCGTCCTCACCCCTGTCGCCGGGCGGCTCGCCCACCGGCTGGGCATCCTCGACCATCCCTCCGAGCAGAAGTTCCACCGCGATCCCACCCCCTACCTCGGCGGCGTCGCACTCGCCGCCGGGCTCGTGGCCATCGGTTTCCTGACCACCGGCGCCTCCGCCCAGATCTTCGTGATCCTCCTGGGGGGCCTGGTCCTGGGCGTCTGGGGGCTCATGGACGACTGGGTGACCGTCCGGCCGTCCGTGAAGCTGCTGGTGCAGGCCGCGGCCGGTGGCGCGCTGTGGTTCGCGGACGTCCGGGCCGGCCTGTTCGGCATCGACGCGCTCGACCTCGGGCTCACCATCCTGTGGGTCGTGGCCGTGACGAACGCGGTGAACCTCCTGGACAACATGGACGGGCTCGCGGCGGGAGTGAGCGCGGTCGCCGCCTTCACGTTCTTCGGGATCGCGGCGGTGCGAGGCGACTACCTGGTGGCGTCGTTCGCGCTCGCGGTCGCCGGGGCGAGCCTGGGGTTCCTGCGCCACAACCTCCCGCCGGCCACGATCTTCCTCGGCGACGCGGGGGCGCTGATGCTCGGGTTCCTCCTGGCGGCCCTCGGGCTCAAGCTCGACCTGGTCGGTGAGAACGGCTTGGTGCGCTCCGCCGTGCCGATCCTGATCCTGGGCGTTCCCTTCTTCGACATGGTGCTGGTGATCGTCGACCGCGTCCGCGGACACCGGCCGGTGTTCCGCGGAGGCACCGATCACTCGTCCCACCGGCTCACGATCCTCGGTCTGTCCCATGGCGCGGTCCTCGCCGTCATCGTGGCGGCCGAGGTGCTCTGTTGCGCCCTGGCCCTCACGCTGCTCGAGGCCAGCTTCGACCCGACGGTCGCCATCGCGACCGCCACTGGTCTTTCCGCCATCGCGGTCCTCGTCCTGCTGCTCCGCGTACGACCGGCCGTCGCGGGGGCTCTGGGCAGCGTTCCGCCGAGGCTGAGCGTTCCGCAGGAGACCCAACGGTAGAATCGGCCGACCGAGAAAGGAACGCGAGCCGTGCAGCAGGAACCAGCCCAGCCGGCGGCCCCGGACCTCCGCGAGTACCTCGCGATCCTCCGGTACCGCAAGTGGACGATCCTGTTCATCACGACGCTCGTCGTCGCGTCCGCGCTGTTCTTCTCCTATCGGCAGACGCCGATCTACGAGAGTGAGACGCGTGTGCTCGTGCGGCCGAGCACCCCGCCGGCCGGGGTGGCGCCGACGATCGTCAACCTCGACACCGAACGCGCTCTGGTCGACTCGGACGCCGTGGCGTCCCTCGTGCGGGAGCAGCTCGAGCTGCCGCGGTCCCCTGGCGCGCTGCTCGAGTCACTCGAGGTCTCGGTGGAGACGAACACCGAGATCCTGGCGATCCGCTATTCCGATCCGGACCCGCTGGTCGCACAGCGGCTGGCCCAGGGCTTCGCTCAGGCCTATACGACGTTCCGGCGCCAGCAAGCGCAGCAGCAGTTCCGGTCCCAGGCCGGCGCGATCCAGGAGCAGATCGCCGGAGTCGAAGATCGGATCGCCGACATCCAGGGTGAGATCGATGCGACGGAAGACACCGAGGAGCAGAACACCCTGTCTGCTCAGCGGGATTCGCTGCTCGCTCGCCTCGGTGTGCTCCAACAGGAGATGGAGAACCTCCGCACCCTCACGGCGAGCCAAAGCACCGGCGGCGAGGTCGTCCAGCCCGCGAACCTCCCGAGCTCGCCCTCGAGCCCCGACGTGATCCGCAACGGGCTGCTCGCGCTCGCCGTGGGCCTCGCGCTCGGGACCGGCCTCGTGTTCCTCCGCGAGCGGCTGGACGAGCGGCTCCGCGGCCGCGCGGACCTCGAAACGCAGATCGGTGCCCCGGTGCTGGCGACGGTTCCCCGGGCGAGACGCAGACGGAGACGAGCCCACCGGGACGACATCGTGACGCTCACGGACCCGAAAGGCGGGGCGGCGGAGGCCTACCGGACGCTCCGTACCAACATCCAGTTCCTGGCCCGAACGGGCACCTTCCGCGTCATCGGGATCGTGAGCCCCGCAGCGGGCGAGGGCAAGACGACGACCGCGGCGAACCTCGCCGTGTCGCTCGCCCATGCGGGCAAGCGCGTGATCGTCGTCTCGTGCGACCTTCGGAAGCCACGGCTCCATCGATGCTTCGGGATCCCCAACGACCCCGGCCTCACGAGGGTCCTGTCGGGCATGAACCTCATGGACGCCATGCAGAAGCCGCGGCCGGACAACCTCCGCGTGCTGGCGAGCGGGCCGACCCCTCCCAACCCGGCGGAGCTCATCGGCTCCGATGCGATGGAGGCGATCCTGGAGACGCTCCAGACGTTCGCCGACTTCGTGATCTTGGACACGCCTCCGCTCCTGGCGGTGAGCGACGGCGTCGGCCTGGCGAGCCGCTGCGACGGGGTCCTGATGGTGGCCGACGCCCGGACCACGGCGCGGGGCGCCCTGGCGCACGGGCGCGAGCAGCTCGAACAGGTTGGAGCCACTATCGTCGGCGGCGTCCTCAACAACTTCGACCCCTCCCGGGCCAGGTATTACTCGCACTACCACGGCTCCTACTACGCGTCGTATCGCCCGAAGGAGGGTCGGGAACGACAACCGCGCCCGTCGGACGACGCGCGGGGCTCGGATCCGGACCAGATGTGGGGCTAGGTGTCTCGGCAGGCGACCGCGACCGGCGACCGGATCGTCCTGCCCGACCGGACCCTCCGCTCTCCGAGATCGCGCCGGTGGGCGGTACGCATCCTGCTGATCTGCGTCGCCGTTGCGATCGTCGTTGCGGGACTCTCCTGGTTCCCGGCGAGCGCCGCCGGTGATCGCCTGGAGGAGGGACGGGCGGCGCTGGGGCGCGGCCTCGACCTCCTTTCCGCCGGCGACGCCAGAGGTGCGCGACGCGCCTTCTCCGTGGCGTCCGAAGAGTTCCTGGCTGCCGGCCGCGACGCCGGGCATCCGCTCATCGGGCTCGGCGGGCTGGTGCCGCTCGCCGGCAGGAGCTACGACGCGATCGGCACGCTGGCGAGGATCGGGGCACGGACGGCGACCGCGGGCGAGGAGCTCACGACCGCCCTGACGGAGTTCCCAGGCGGATTCGCCTCCCTCGCCCCGAGGGACGGGCGGATCCCGGTCGAGGAGATGCGAGCGCTGATCCCCGCGGTGTCGGCGACGCGCGCGGAGCTCGAGGCAGCCCGTCGGGAGACCCTGGCGCTGCCGACCTCGTATCTGATCGGCCCCGTGGCTTCGGCCGCTGACCTCGCTCGCATCGAGGTCGAAGCGGCCCTCCGGACGGCGCGTTCCGCCGAGGCGCTCCTGCTCTCGCTGCCGTCGTTCGCGGGCGGGGACGGGACCCGCCGGTACTTCGTGGCCGCCCAGTCCCCGGCGGAGCTCCGCGGGACCGGCGGCTTCATCGGCAGCTTCGCGATCCTCACGGCCTCCGACGGCCGCCTCAGCCTCGGTCCCTTCCGCGAGATCTCGGTCCTGCGCAACGTGGAGGGCGCGCCGGCACCGAGCGAGGGGTTCGGCGAGATCTACGACCGGTTCGGCGGAGCGGGGTTCTGGCGGAACCTGAACATGACGCCCGACGCCCCCACCGCGGCGTCGATGATCGAGGACCTCTACGAACGCGTGGAGGGGACGCCCCTCGATGGCACGATCTTCGTGAACCCGCAGGCCCTGTCGGAGCTCCTCGAGGCGACCGGGCCGGTCCGCGCCCCGATCCTGGACCGGACGCTCACCGCCGAGGGGATCGTCGACTACCTCGCGAACGGCGCCTACGAGGAGTTCGGGTTCCGGGCGGGCATCCGCAAGCGCGTCCTCGGGATCGCGGCGTCGCGCGTGTTCGAGACGTTCCTCCGGAGACCCGACCCCGACACCGCGCTCTCATCCATGATCGACGCGGCCTCGGGGGGGCACCTCACGCTCCACGCCTCCGACCCCGAGATCCAGTCCGGGTTCGAGGCTGCCGGGGTCGCCGGCGAGCTCGCTACGCCCCGCGGGGACTTCTTCGGGCTCTTCACCTCCGACGCCTCCGGAACCAAGGTCGACTACTACGTGCGGCGCGAGATCCGCTACGAGGTGACACTGGGGGCGAACGGGACGGCATCCGTCGAGGCCTCGGTCGTGTTCCACAACGACGCCCCGAGCGACGCTGCCCCCAGCTACGTGCTCGGGCCCTATCCCGGCACCGGCCTCGCGGCCGGCGAAGAGCTGTCGTTCGCGTCGGTCTACTGCGCCCCGGGCTGCGAGATGAGGGGGGTCACCCAGGACGGCGAGGCCGCGGGGATGGAGGTCCACCGGGAGCGTGGGCTCCGTTCGCTGCACCGCTACGTCCGGGTGGAGCCGCAGGGTTCGCGCACCCTGGACCTGTCGCTCCGGGTGCGCCGAGCGTGGGATGGCGACGACGCGGAGGGCACCTACCGGCTCCGCCTGCAGGGACAGGCGACGGTCAAGCCGACCGACGTGACGGTCCTCGTGCGGGCGCCCGAGGGGATGCGCATCGTGGAGACGACGGGCTCGATGCGCGTGAGCGGCGAGGAGGCCGTCTGGGGAGGCACCGTCGGCACCGAGCTCGATCTCGAGGTGCGTTTCCGCAGGCCGCTGGTCGGAAGGATCTGGCGAGCGCTCTGGGGCTGAGCCTCCCGCGACGGCAGTAGGACGCTCGGAGAGTTGACTCATCGGTCACCTGGGATAGCCTTGGTCCGGCCGAGGCCCCGTCATGGCACCGACCGGGAGGAGCCGTGAGGACCGAAACCGCTCAGGACGTCTGGCTCCGCCCCGACCCCCTCGAACACCTCGCCGAACGGATCCGCACGAGGGAGGCCACCGTCGCGGTCGTCGGTCTCGGCTACGTGGGGCTCCCCCTTCTCGTGTCCGTGGCCAGGAGCGGCTTCCCCGTGGTCGGCTTCGACGTCGACGCCTCGCGGATCGAGAGCCTCCGCGTCGGTCGCTCCTTCGTCACCGACGTCAGCGACACGGAGGTCGCCGCCCTCGACGGCGCGCGGTTCCACGAGGATCCTGGCGTCCTCGCAGAGACGGACGTCGTCCTGATCTGCGTGCCCACGCCGCTGACCGACCACACGCCCGATCTGGCGATGGTGAGGGAGGCGGTCGAGACGGTGGGTCGCCACCTCAGCCCCGGCCGGCTGGTCGTCCTGGAGTCCACGACCTACCCGGGCACCACCGAGGAGGTCGTGGCGCCGATCCTCGAGAGCGCGTCGGGGCTCACCGCTGGCCGGGACTTCGCGCTCGCCTACTCCCCCGAGCGGATCGACCCGGGCCAGGATCTCCATCGCCTGGAGGAGACGCCGAAGATCGTCGCCGGCCTGACGGACCGCTGCCGGGACCTGGCCGCCTCGCTCTACTCCCAGGTCATCCAGCTCGTCGTCGTCGTGGCCTCACCGCGCGAGGCGGAGATGGCCAAGCTCATCGAGAACACCTTCCGCCAGGTGAACATCGCCTTGGTGAACGAGCTCGCGGTCCTGGCTCGGGATCTCGGCGTCGACATCTGGGAGGCGCTCCGGGCGGCCAGCACCAAGCCCTTCGGGTACATGCCGTTCTGGCCGGGGCCGGGCGTGGGCGGGCATTGCATCGCGATCGATCCTTCGTACCTGTCCTGGCGAGCCGGCCAGCAGACCGGCTATCACATCGGATTCATCGAGCATGCCAACGAGGTCAACAATCGGATGCCCGACTACGTCGTGAATCGGATCAGCGACGCTCTGAACGACGCCGGCAAACCGCTCCGCGGCTCGCGCGTGCTCGCGCTCGGCGTGACCTACAAGCCCGGCGTCGACGATCAGCGAGGTTCGCCTTCCCTGATGGTGATGGAGCGGCTCGCCGCCAAGGGAGCCGAGGTCGCCTATCACGACCCGTTCATCCCGACCCTGCGACTGGAAGGGACGGAGCTCGCGTCGCTGCCGCTCACGGCAGAGGTCCTGGCTCGGCAGGACTGCGTGGCGATCCTCACGGCACATCC
>JBOGVD010000011.1:0-4930 GCA_050696355.1 Actinomycetota bacterium | reverse complement strand
GTTCCCGGCAGGGACGGTCTCGTCCACATCTCGAAGCTGGGCAAGGGCAAGCGGCTCAGCTCCGTGGAGGAGGCGGTCCGGGAGGGCGACAAGCTGACCGTGCTCGTGGAGGACATCGACGCCCAGGGCAAGATCAGCCTGAAGCCGACCGGTCCCGAGTGGGAGGTGCCGGCGGGCGAGGGTCCCTCGGGCGGCGAGCGCCGCGAGCCACGTGAGCCCAGGGAGCCCCGCAACGGGGCCGACCGCGGGCCGCGCCGGACCGGGCGCCGGTTCCGCGACGCCGACAAGGGGTCCTCGGGCTAGGGCCGCACCCTCCGGAGGCGAACAGTGGGGATCGAGCGAACCGAGTTCTCCTCGGGGCTGCGGGTCGTCACGGAGCGGATGCCCGGCGTCCGCTCCGTGTCGCTCGGGTTCTGGGTCCTCGCCGGATCGCGCGACGAACCCCCGGCGATCAGCGGCTCCAGCCACTTCCTCGAGCACCTGCTCTTCAAGGGCACGAAGACCAGGTCGGCGCGCGAGATCGCCGAGGCCTTCGACGCGGTCGGGGGCGACGTGAACGCGTTCACCTCGAAGGAATACACGTGCTACTACGCGCGGATCCTCGACGGCGACCTCGAGATGGCGGTCGAGCACCTGACGGACATGTTCCAGCACTCGGTGCTCCGCTCGGCGGACCTCGACGCCGAGCGGCAGGTGATCCTCGAGGAGATCAACATGCACGAGGACTCCCCGGAGGAGGTCGTGCACGACTTGTTCACCGAAGCGCTCTGGCCGAACCATCCGCTGGGGCGACCCGTCCTCGGCACGGCCGACACGATCCGGGCGGCCACCCGAGACAGGGTCCATCGGTTCTACCGGCGGCACTACGTGCCGGGCGGCCTCGTGGTGGCTGCCGCGGGAAACCTGCGGCACGAGCAGCTGCTCGACCTGCTCCGCGCCCGGATGGACACGGGCCGGATCGTCGGGACGGGTGATCCCCAGGGCTGGAACCTCCGGGTGGGGAAGACGGCGCCCGAGTCCTCCGCCCGGCCGCTGATCAAGCGGCGCAAGACCGAGCAGGCGCACATCTGCTTGGGCACGAACGGGCTCCCGCGCGCCGACCCCGACCGCTTCCCGTTCCTGATCGTGAACGGCGCGCTCGGCACCGGGATGTCCTCGCGCCTCTTCCAGGAGATCCGGGAGAAGCGCGGGCTCGTGTACTCGGTCTACAGCTACCACTCCCAGTACACGGAGGCGGGCCTCTTCTCCTGCTACGCGGGGACGACCCCCGCGCGCGCCGAGGACGTGATCGGACTGCTGCGTCGCGAGCTCGACGACGTCGCCGACGGCGGGCTCACGGCCGAGGAGTTCGAGCGGGCGAAGGGGCACGTGAAGGGGTCGATGGTGCTGTCGCTGGAGGATCCCGGGAGCCGCATGTCGAGGATCGGCAAGTCCGAGATCTCCCACGGCGAGATCCTCACGGTCTCCCAGGCGCTGAAGCGGGTCGAGGACGTCACGCTCGACGACGCGCAGCGCGTGGCCAAGCGGGTCCTGTCGCAGCCGATGACGCTCACGGTGCTCGGGCCGTTCGCGCAGCGCGACCTCGCCGGGGTCATGCGGTGATCCGCGTCGGCGTGGTCGGCGCCACCGGGCGCGTGGGGGCGGAGGTGTGCCGCGCCACCCACGCCGACGCAGACCTGGAGCTCGCTGCCGGCATCTCCCGCTCGAAGGCGGGGGAGAAGGCCACCGATGCGCTCGGCCTGCAGGGCTCGGAGCTCGTTTTGGCCGAGAGCCTGGACTCCTTCGTCGAGGCCGGCGTGGAGGTAGCGGTCGATTTCACCAGCGGGGACTTCGCCGCGGAGCACGTCGCGTGGGCGATCGCTCACGGTGTGCACATCGTCGTCGGCACAACCGGGTTCGACGTCGATGACGCCTGGCGCGGGGCGCCGGTGGGCGTGGTCGTCGCGTCGAACTTCGCGATCGGTGCGGTCCTGATGCAACGGTTCGCGGCCGAGGCCGCGCGGTACCTCCCGGCGGTCGAGATCGTCGAGCTCCACCACGACGGGAAGACCGACGCGCCCTCCGGGACGGCCGCCGCGACGGCGGACGCCGTGGCCGCATCGCGCGAGGAGGCCTGGGCGGGCCCGTCCGGGGAGTCGCTGCCGGGTGTCCGCGGCGGTGAACGGGCGGGGATCCGGATCCATTCCGTGCGATTGCCGGGCCTCGTGGCCCATCAGGAGGTCATCTTCGGCGGTCAGGGCCAGACCCTCACGATCCGGCACGACTCGACGGACCGGACCTCGTTCGTGCCGGGCGTGCTGAGGGCGATCCGCTGGGCGCCCGACCATCCGGGGCTCACCGTGGGCCTCGACGCGATCCTCGACGCCTGAGCCGTCTCGACCGGGTCGGCCAAGCCGATAGGCTCGGCCGTCGTGGACATCGACATCCGTACGATCACTGACGAGCAGCGGGGCGATTGGGTCCGCGCCGTCGACACGGCCTTCAGCCACACGGCGAAGGACGACGAGATCGAGGCGAGCCTGCCCGTGATCGAGATCGATCGGTCGTTCGCCGCCTTCGACGGCGACCGGATGGTCGCCACCTCCGCCGCGATCACGTTCCGGATGGTCGTCCCGGGTGGCGCGCGCGTTCCCACCGCAGGGGTGACGATGGTGGGTGTGCACCCGACGCACCGACGGCGCGGGATCAACACCAGGATGATGCGGGCGATCCTCGACCAGGCGGTCGAACGGGGCGAGCCGATGGCAGCGCTCTTCGCATCCGAGGGAGCGATCTACGGGCGCTTCGGCTATGGACTGGCGTCGTTCTTCGGCGAGTTCGAAGCCGAGTCCGCACGGATGGACTTCGTGCGCGGCTACCAACCGCACGGCGGCGTCGAGCTCCTCCCGAAGGACGAGGCGATGCCGTTCGTGGATCGAGTGTACGACGCGGCCCTGCGCACCGGTGGCGTGGAGCGATCCGAGGCGATGCGCGACCACGTCTTCGCGACGGTCGGCGAGGACAGGGACAAGCCGTGGTTCTACGCCCTGCACCGGGACGAGCGTGGAGAGCCGGACGGCTACGCCGTCTACACGATGAAGCACGACTGGCCCCGCTCGGTACCCTCGGGCAAGATCGAGGTGAAGGAATGCGTCGCCTCGACCCCCTCCGCCTACGCCGACATCTGGCGGTTCGTGTTCGACGTCGACCTCGTCGCGACCGTGGAGGCGTGGAACCGGCCGACGGACGAACCCCTACTGCAGCTCGTGCGTGAGCCTCGGCGGCTCCGCTTCGGCATCGGGGACGGGCTCTGGGTCCGGATCCTCGACGTGGTCGCGGCGCTCGAGGCCCGCCGGTACTCCTCCGACGGCCGGATCGTGCTCGAGGTCACGGACTCGTTCCGGCCCGAGACCGAGGGCCGGTACGAGCTCGTCGTGGAGGGCGGCACCGGCACGTGCCGGCGGACCGAGGAGGACGCGGACCTCGCCGGGACGATCAACGTCCTCGGCGCGACGTATCTCGGCGGGATGAGCTTCGCGCAGCTGTGGGAAGCGGGCCGGGTCGAGGAACGCTCGTCCGGCGCGGTCAGGAACGCCGACGCGATGTTCGCGTTCCCGCCGGCGCCCTGGTGCGTCTACGACTTCTGAGCACGGGAACAGCCTTTCGGCCTTTGCGCTGAGGCGCAACAGCGGGTATCGTCCGCCCCCCTCTCACGTCGATCGGAGTTCGATGATGCCTCAGCAGGCTCGGTGGCGCCCTTCCTCGAGGCGGGCCATCCTGTTCGCGACGGCGCTCACGCTCATCGCCACCGTCCTCTGGTCCACACCGGCCACGGGGCACACCTTCACGAAGACGGATGGGAACGATTCACCGAGCAGGATCGACCTGCAGTCGGTGTCCGTGAATCACACGTCAACCAGCGTCGTCCACACGTTCAAGACCTATTCTTCGTGGTTGCCTCAGAGCCTCGGCGCCGATTCCTTCTTCCTGGTGGGCATCAACAAGGATGGTGATGCCGCGTACGAGCGCTGTGCCTTCATCTTCTTCCGCAACGTCCTCCGGGGATCTCTCAGTAATTGTGGAAGCACCTTCATCCGGTCGCTCCCGGTCTCCCGGGGGTCGGGCTCGCTCGTCAAGGTGACGATCCCGAAGAGCGAGACCGGCAAACTGTACCGGTGGTACGGGGCCAGTCTGTGGGACGGCCCGGCCCCCTGCGGCAACGGATGCGTCGATTTCGCGCCCAACAGACTCCCAGACATCCTTCATGACATGGCGAAACCCCATGTCGTGATGGACGCGTTCCCGGAACTCTCGACCGAATCTTCCGCGACGACGGTGATCCCGATCAGCTTCACGGCGACCGATACGGGTGGGAGCGGGATCAAGACATGGAAGATCCAATCATCGCCCCCCGGATCCCTGCCCTACACCACGCGCGCGAACGGGACCGGTGGGGGCTCGAAGGTCGGGAACGCGCTGTTCCCCGAAACGGGGAGAACCTATGGCGTCCGGGTCGTCGCGACGGACAGGCAGGGGAACGTCGACGCGAGCGCGACCCGGAGGCTCCTCGTTCCCGAAGACGACGCCGCGGCGGGGATGGCGTACGAGGGAGCCTGGCTCGTCGATACATCCGACGCGGAGTACTTCCTCTCGACGAATCACACCGGCGCGGAAGGCGACTCCGTCACGTTCTCGGTGACCGGGGAGAACCTCTGGATCATCTCCGGTCCCGGGAACGGAAGCGTGCTGATGTCCACCTCCTCCGCCGACGGCGATACCCAACGCACGATCCTCCTGGGGGACACCGGCGTGCCGAAGAGGGACGTCATCTACTTCCTGGACTTCGGGACGGCGATCCCCCGACAGATCACCCTCGAGGTGCAGGCGGGGAGCTCGTTCGTCTTCGATGGGGTCGCGAGTCTGGAGATCTAACGACTGGTGGGCTCGTCCA
>JBOGVD010000010.1:0-7246 GCA_050696355.1 Actinomycetota bacterium | reverse complement strand
GGTGAGGCCTGTGTGGATCCTTTCCGCTGCAGCCATCGTGCTCGGACTGATCGCTGCGATCGCCGATGCGAACCTCTTCATGCCGCCGCTGAGCTGGTTCGTCCTCGCGATCGCGCTCGCGGTCCTGGATCCCGGCAAGGTGCCGTTCGTGCGACGGTGAACATGACCGCTACCGCACCGCCATGAGCCCGTACCATGCGCGGACGATGACGGACGCAGCTCGCATCCTGAAGCCCTTCGCGGAAGGCTGGCTCGAGTACCAGAGACTCCTCGTCGGCGCGATCGAGCCGCTCACGGTCGAGCAGCTCTCCTCGCGGACGGCGCCGTTCCAGTGGACGGTCTGGCAGCTGGCCGCGCACATAGCGGGCTCGCGCGCCTACTGGTTCCACGACCAGCTCGGCGAGGGCGACGCCGCGGTCCGCGACATGTTCCGCGTCGAGGCGAGCACCGTGCCGGATCTCCCGCTCGAGGACGCCGGGTGGGAGGACGACGAGCGCCATCCCCGCACAGCGAGCGAGCTGACCGAGGCGTTCGAGCGGACGTGGGCGATGATCGAGGAGTGCCTCGGCCGATGGACGAGCGAGGATCTCGAGGCAGAGTTCTCCCGGACCCGACGGAACGGCGAGGTCCAGACGTTCACCCGGACCTGGGTCGTCTGGCACCTGATCGAGCACGGCCTGCACCACGGCGGTGAGATCTCGCAGATCCTCGGCACCAACGGGCTCCCGGCGCCCGAGCTCTGACGGCGCCCGGGTGGCAACCGATCAGAGGGATGAGGTCGCCGGACACGTATCGAGGCTTCAGCACCTCTCCATCCGGCGATGTCCGGAGACGAGCGGGTGCGCCCCGTCGAACCCGCCGTGGCAGACTGTCCCCGTGGACGACGAGGCTCTCCTGGCCAGAGCGGAGGAAGCGCTCACCGAGATCAAGGTGGCGCAGGGATTGTCCGAGCGTCACGAGGCCGTGCTTGCCGCGCTCCGGATCCGGCTGAGGGGAAGCGTCGGGAAGTCGCTGGAAGAGATGCTCGAGTCCGCGGACGACGCGCCCTCGGATGGGCTCGCGGAGGAGATGGGAAGGGCCGAAGGCAAGCGCAAGCCGTCGTTGGACGACCTTCTGGGCAAGGAGCGGAAGAAGCCGGAGTGGCCGTCCTGAACGGCACGGGGCCGATCCGGAGAGCGAAGGACCGGGCTCCGATGGAGCCCGGTCCTTGGCGACATTCGACTCACGAGCGCTCCGGCCTCTGCACGAGGCTTCGTCGGCTAGACCAGGTCCGAACCCGTGAGGTCGGTGAGCTGGTTGGATTCTGCCGAGCTTCCGGCAGACGGGAGGGGGCGGTCGGCCCCAGCCCGGGAGGGACGGCTCAGCAGCCAGTCACCTCGAGGGTCTCCTGCTGTCTATGCAAGTAGGACCACCTCCTTCCTCTCGTGCCGACATGGTGCGACAGGAGAGCGGCTATGGCAAGCGTTGGGCAGGCGTCTCAGGCCGGCACGCGATACAGGCGCCAGCGGTCGGGCACGCCCTTCAATTCGTGCTCCCCGGCGTCCTCGAAGGTCAGGCCGCTTCCCGCGACGAGGTCCTTCACCGTCTGGGAGACCAGCACCTCCGACGGTCCGGCCGAGGCGCCGACGCGGGCGCCGATCACCACGGCCATCCCGCCGACCTTCCCGTCGATCGTCTCGACCTCGCCCGTGTGCACGCCCGCCCGGACCTCGATGCCCAGTGGGGCGACCGCGTCGACGATCGACCTCGCGCACCTGACCGCCCTCGCCGGGCCGTCGAACGTGGCGAAGAACCCGTCGCCCGCCGTGTCGACCTCCACGCCTCGGTATCGCGCGAGCTGGCCACGCACGCGCCGGTGGTGCTCTTCGACCAACGCCTTCCAGCGGCGATCGCCGAGTTCGGCGGCCTTCTCGGTGGATCCGGCGACGTCGGTGAACAACACGGTCGCCAACGCTCGATCGAGCTCCGCCTCCACCTCGCCGAGCGCGACCACGAACCGCTCCACCTCGTCGAGGATCGGGCCCGGCGTGCCGACCCAGGGGAAGTGCTCGCTCCCCGGTAGCTCGACGAGCCTGGCTCCGGCGATCCGGCTCGCCATGTCCCGCACCTGGTCGATGCGGAAGTCGAGATCCTCTTCCTTGGCGATCACGAGCGTCGGCACATGGATCGATGGGAGCGCGTGGGTGGCGTTGATCTCGCGGTTCATGCGCTCGAGGGCCACCGCGGCAGCGGGACTGGCCGACTTCCGCATGTACGAGGCGAGCCACGCGACCAACCGCTCGTCGGATCCGTGGCCGGGCGCGCCCCAGTTGGCGATCTCGGCTCGGGCGAACTCGAGGCTCCCCCACGTCTCCTCCGTGCGGGCGACGTAGGCGGCCGGATCCTCCTTGTAGTCGGGTGCTCGCGCGGTGAAGTCGGCCACGGTGCCGTAGAGGACGAGGGCGACCGTGCGCTCCGGATAGGTGGCAGCGAACAGCATCGACATCGGGCCACCCTCGGAGACGCCGAAGACGACGGCCCGGTCCGAGCCCACGGCATCCATCACCGCGCGCACGTCGTCCATGCGGGTCTCCAGGTCGGGGAGCCGGTCGTCCGGCACCCGGTCGGAGAGGCCGACCCCGCGCTTGTCGAACAGGATCAGGCGGGAGAAGCCAGCGAGGCGACCCAGGAACCGGGCGAAGTCGGGGTCGTCCCACATCGCCTCGATGTTCGTGACCCAGCCCATCACGAAGACCATGTCGACGGGTCCGTCCCCCACGACCTGATAGGCGATATGGACCCCGTCGGCCGTCTTCGCGTAGCGGGTCTCGGGTGGGGGCATGGGGGCATCCTCGCGGGCCCCCGGAGGCGCGGCAAGCCGGCCGGCAACCCGAACGACACGCGACGCCTCAAGGAGGTCCGGTGACGCGTTCAGGACGTGACGGCCGAACCCCGCGCCACCAGCTCGGCGCGATCGAGCCACGGCCGGGCCCCTAGCCCCTCGAAGATCGAACGCGCCTCCGCCGCGATCGGCACCGCGTCCGACCCGCGTCCGCGCGCGTCCAGCCACTCGCCGTACTCGAGGAGCGCCACCGCCACGCGGAACGGATAGCCGATCTCTCGGAACGCGTCGATCGAGGCTCCGAACAGCCGCTCGGCGTCTTCGTCGGTCCGGTCGGGCGATCGCGCCTCGGTGCGCGCGGCGTGGGCTCGATAGAAGAGCGTCCGCCGCCCCACCGCGTCCGAACGCACGATCTCGAGGATGTCCTCCACCTTGTCCTGATCGCCGATCGCCACCGCCGCTTCCAGTCCCGTCGCGATCGCCTCCTTCACGCAGGAATGCCCGAACGACAAGGCGTCGCGCTCGGCGATCGCGAGCTCGGCGAAGCGAAGCGCCTCCTTCGGATCGTCCTCGGCGAGACGCAGCGTCGCCGCACCGCACGCCCACTCCGCGATCTCCTGCACGTCCGCCGACGTCTGGAGCTCGGCGAAACGCTCCAGACGACGCGCGGCGGCCTCCAGGTCGCCGCGATGGACCTCGACCGCGGCACCGTAGGCCACGTACCCCTGGTTGAACCCGAGCCGGGCCCGGGCGAACTCATCCGGCGGGATCTCGGCGAGCGAGTCCACCAGCTCGTCCCACAGACCCAGCGCGAACTTCGCGTACACGTGGCCGAGGAGCGACGACTCCCAGTAGCGGTCGCCGACCCGCCGGGAGAGCGACAGCCCCTCCCGAACGAGCCGCTCCGCGTCCGCGTACCGGTCCGTCGCGTCCGCGACGTCCACGAGGTTGTTGTAGGCGCGGAGGGCAGCGGAGGGCTTGTCGTGCTCGAGGGCGATCGCGAGCGCGTGGCGGAGCAGGCCCATCGCCTCGTTCCACCGACCGTCGTTCAGCAGGATCAGCGACTTCGTGTTCAGGGCCTCGGACAGGACCTCCGGGATGTCGAGCGCCTCCGCGATCTCGAGCGCCCGGTCGATCCGCTCCAGCCCGCTCACGCTGTCACCGCCGAAGTAGGAGAAGCGCCCGAGCTGGGCCGCGAGCTGGGCCAGGTCGGCGTTCGGCTCCTCGTCGGCGAGCACCCGGTACGACGTCTCCATCAGCTCGAGCGCGTCGGCACCCTTGCCCTGTGACCAGATCGCGTCGCCGAGCCGCGCGGACACACGGGCCGCCGGCAGCATCGCGTCCTGTGACTCGAAGAGCTCGATCGCCCGCCGGAAGTGGGCGGCGCCCGGCTCGATGTCGAGGTGCGCCATGGCCATCATCCCCGCTCGCTCGTGGAGCTCCGCGGCGGCGCGGGGATCGTCCGCGAGCTCGATCGCTCGCTCCGCGTATCGCTGGGCCTCCTCGTTCGCGCCGAGTGACGCCGCTCGCTCGCTCGCCTTCCGCAGCATCTCGAGCGCGTCGAGACGGATCCGCTCGGCATCCTCGTCGTCGGGCGCGGCGAGGTACGCGTCGAGGAGGTGGGAGGCCACGACCTCGACGATCTCGTCTTCGTCCACCACGGAGCGCAGGTACGCGGCCGCGGCGACGTGGCGCGCCTTCCGTTCCCGCTTCGACATCGTGTCGTAGGCGACCTTCTTCACCAGGTCCTGGAGGAACCCGTACTGGCCGCGGTCCGACAGGAGCGGGTCGATCGAGATCGAGAGGACCTCCTTGCGAACCAGGGAGCCGAGGAGCGCCGTCACCTCCTCCTCCGGCAGGCCGGTGATCGCGGCCAGTCCCTGACGCGTGAACGTCCGGCCCAGGACGGCGGCGTCCTGCAGCAGGCGGCGCTCCTGCGGCTCGAGACCGTCGAGGCGCGCCGCGATCAGCGCCTGGAGCGACTCGGGCACCTCGAGCGTGTCGACCTCGGCGTCGAGGCGGAAACCGCCGTTCTCCCGGACCAGGACCCCCCGGTCGATCAGCATGCGGACGGTCTCGACGGCGTAGAACGGGATGCCCTCGGCGCGCTCCAGGATGCGCTCGCGGAGCTCTTCCGGCAGCCCCGGGATCGGATCGCTGAGCAGCGTTCCCATCTGTTCGCTCGGCAGGGGCTCAAGGAAGATCGACGTGAAGTTGCGCGTGCCGGCACCCCAGCCGGGCCGGCGCTCCGTGAGATCGGGCCGGGCGAGCGTCACCACGAAGATCGGCCGCTCGCGCGACCATTCGACGAGGTACTCGATGAAGTCGAGCAGCGCACTGTCGGCCCAGTGGATGTCCTCGAAGACCATCACCATCGGGCCCTGGTCAGCGATCCGCTCGAAGAAGATCCGGCACGCCGCGAACAGGTTCTCCTGGTCGCCGGCGCCGCCCTCCTCGAGACCCAGCAGATGACCGAGGCGCGGCGCGACGAACCGGCGCTCGGCCTCGTCCGGGATGTGCTCCTCGATGGAAGCTGCGAGCTTGCGCGCGGCCGTCGAGGACTCTTCGTCCTCCAGGATGCCGGCGCGCCCGCGCACCATCTCTGCGAGGGCCCAGAACGCCACGCCCTCCCCGTAGGCGAGGCAGCGCCCCTGGTGCCACCAGACGTCGTCCACGAGCCCGTCGATGTACTTGTTGAACTCCCAGACCAGCCGGGACTTCCCGATCCCGGCGACGCCGAGGACCGAGACGAGGTGGACCCGGCTGTGGTCGGCGGAGTCGTGGAACAGCTCCTTGATCATGCGGAATTCGCGGTCGCGGCCGGTGAACGGCGGTTCGAGGAAGGTGGCTCGCCCCGCGCGGCGGAGCCCGACGACGCGCGTGGCTCGCCAGAGCTCCACCGGGGCGTCCTTCCCCTTCAGCGCGTGCGTCCCGGCGTGGGCATAGGAGATCGTCTCCTCGGTCGTGCGCATCGTGGACTCGCCGACGAGCACCGAGCCGGGTTGCGCGATCGACTGGATCCGCGACGCGGTGTTCACGAGGTCGCCGGCCACCATGCCCTCGTGCTCGGCGCCGAGGTTGACGGCGGCCTCGCCGGTGAGGACGCCGGCGCGTGCGAGGAGGTTGGGCGCGCCCTGTTCCTCACCGAGCGCCTTCACCAGTGCCGTCAGCTCGAGGGCCGCGCGGACGGCGCGTTCGGCATCGTCCTCATGGGCGACCGGCGTCCCCCAGACCGCCATCACGGCGTCGCCGATGAACTTCTCCACCACGCCGGCGTAGCGTTCGACGATCCGGCGGCTCTCGTCGAAGTACCGGGACAGGAGCTCGCGGACCTCCTCGGGATCGCGCGACTCCGACAGGGTCGTGAACCCGACGAGGTCAGCGAACAGGACGGAGACCAGTCGGCGTTCGGTCGTCGGCGCTCCCCGTTGGTCGACGCTCGCCGCGGGGGACGCTGCCGTGGCCGTGAGCGACGTCCCGCACTCACCGCAGAACCGTTGTCCCGGCGGGTTGGGGGCGCCGCACGATCCGCACAGCGCGGAGAGTGGATTCCCGCAGTCACCGCAGAACCGCTGTCCCGGCGGATTGTCGCTCCCGCACCGTGGGCACGGCATGGCATCTCCTCGTCCGGTCATGGATGGCTCAGGGTACTCCCGACCGGACGAACTCGGGATGCCGACGTCCTCGATACGAGCGGCAAAGGGAGGTGGGGCAAGATGCCGGAGCCGGTCGTCTTCAGCGAGCTGCGGCCGGGGACTCCCGGGGCCCGAAGGCCTTCACCACCGGGGACGTGGCCTGGCGCTACCGGCCGTCGGACATGATCGAGCGGCCCACGAAGAAGGCTCCCTCCTCGATCACGAGCGTCCGGCAGGTGACGTCGCCCTGGACGTGCGCCTCGCTCCCGAGGGTGGCGCTCTGTTCCGCGACGACGTCGCCGTCCACCGTGCCGTGCACGGTCACGCGCTGCGCACGGACGTCTCCCTCGACCCGGCTCTGCGCCGGGAGGACCACCGAACCCGGGGCCGTGAGGTTGCCCTTGATGCGGCCCGCGAGGCTGATGCTGCGGGCGCTGATATCGGCTCGCACCTCGCTGCCCGCGGCGACGGCGACCTCGCCCTCGACCGAGATCGTCCCGGTGAGGTGACCGTGGATCCGGAGGGACCCGGCCGAGGTCAGCGTGCCCTCGATCCGTGCGCCACGCCCCACGACCGACACGTCGTCGGCTCGCTGCTCGCCCACGATCCTCCTCGCTCCCGACGGTTCCGGGAGGCGAGCCTACGGGGTTGGAGCCTCGAGGGCGCGCTCCTTCCGTTCGAACCCGTCCGCGGGCCCCGCGCCTCCGCCGGCCGCGCGGCCGTGGGAGCATCTTCGCCATGAGCGGGACCGATGGGGCGGGGCTCGAGGACGCGCGGCGCGCCGTCCTGG
>JBOGVD010000009.1:0-18035 GCA_050696355.1 Actinomycetota bacterium | reverse complement strand
TCAACATGTTCATGGGCGTCGGCATCCTCAAGGTGAAGTCGCTCTACCGGAAGCTCCGCAAGCTCGCCACGCGGTACGGCGGGGTGATCGTCTTCATCGACGAGGCGGACTCGCTCGGCAACCGCGGCAACGTGGGCGGCGCGCAGGGTGGCTGGGCCATGAACCCGGCGGCCACGCCGTGGACCAACGCGCTCACGTGCAACGGGATGGGGTACGTCTCCGATGCCGGTCGCAGCACGGTGTTCGACCTGGCGCCGCTCGGGGGCGGACAGACCGAGCGCATCATCATGGGCGGCATGGGCGGCGGCGGCATGGGCACGCTGCAGGCGCTCCTGTCCGCGATGGACGGCCTGAAGAAGCCGCGCGGGATCACCAATCGCCTCCGTCGGCTCCTCGGTATGAAGCCGAAGCCGCCCCCACGGTTCCGGATCCTGCACATCTTCGCGACGAACCAGCCTCACGTGCTGGACGAGGCGATGCTCCGGCCGGGACGGATCGACCGGAAGTTCAAGGTGGGCTACCCGCAGCTCGAAGGGCGCGTCGCCACCTATCGCTACTACTTCGACAAGGTGAACCATGGGCTCAGCGACGACGAGGTTACGAAGCTCGCGACGATCACGCCGTACGCCGGCGGCGCCGACATGAAGGACATCGTGAACGAGTCGCTCGTGATCGCGATCCGGGACGGGCGGGATCAGGTGACGTGGACGGACGTCGTCAAGGCCAAGCACGTGAAGCAACACGGCCTGCCGGATGACCACGAGTACATCGAACGCGAGCGCCACGCGGTGGCCGTCCACGAGTCGTGCCACGCCGTCGCGGCATACCACCTCCGCAAGCACATGACGATCGACCTCGCGACGATCGAGCGCCGCGGAGACGTCGGAGGGTTCGTCTCCTCGATCCCCCCGGAGGATCAGTTCGTCCAATGGCGCTCCGAGCGCGAGATCGACGTGATCACGTTCCTCGCCTCCCTCGCCGGCGAGCGGCTCTTCTTCGACGGTGACCACTCGACCGGGGTCGGCGGCGACATGCGAGGCGCCACCGCACTGACCACGCAGATGCTCGCGTACTTCTCGATGGGTGAGACCATCGCGTCCCGATCCGTCACCCTGGCCGGCCTGCGGGGGCCGGTGCAACCGGCCGAGACGGGTGCCGACCGCTCCCTGTTCGACACCGAGTTCGGCAAGTCGATCGAGCGGAAGCTGCAGGAGCTGTACGACCGGACGATGGCGCTGCTGGAGGGCCACCGCGCCGACGTGCTCCGGGTCGCGCACGCGCTCGAGACCTACAAGACGATCACGGGCGAGGACGTCGAGGCGCTGATCGAAGGACGAGCCGGTCCGAGCATCGACGGCGCCCGGTACCAGGACGACCGGTTCGTCGACGAGCTCGAGGCGTACCACGAGGCCTGCGCGGCCGCGCACCTCCACCACGGGGGTGTCGAAGGCTCGATCCCGATCCCGGTCCCGCCCCCGCCCGCGGGGGCCCTGGTGGCCGCCGCGTCGTCGGGGAACGGTCGGAGCGAGCACCGCCGAGACGGGAGGGACACCGGGCCGGCCGAGGCCTGAACGCTCCGGCTCGCCTCGGGGGGTCGGTAGGATTCGTCCATGCGCCTCTACAACACGCTGACGCGCGCGGTCGAAAAGGTCGTCCCGGTCGAGGGGCAGCAGGTCCGCATCTACTCCTGCGGTCCGACGGTGTACCGGTACATCCATATCGGCAACATGCGCTCGTTCATGCTCGGTGACCTGATCCGGCGTGCCCTGCGCTTCGAGGGATACGACGTCCGGTGGATCATGAACATCACGGACGTGGGGCACATGACGGACGAGGTGACGGACACGGGTCGGGACAAGATGGAGCTCGCCGAGTCCGACGAGGGACTGTCGGCCGCAGAGATAGCCAGGAAGTACACGGATGCGTTCCTCGAGGACGCGGACTTGGTCGGGATCGAGCGGGCTGACCTCTACCCGCTGGCCACGGAGCACATCCCCGAGATGGTCTCGATCATCGAGACGTTGATCGAGAAGGGACATGCGTACGAGGTGGGCGGTACGGTCTACTACGATGTCACGACGTTCCCCGGCTACGGGAAGCTCTCGGGAAACACGCTGGATCAACTGCGGGCCGGCCATCGTCAGGAACTGGCAGTCGATCCGCGCAAACGGCATCCCGAGGACTTCGCGCTCTGGAAGAAGGCGGGCGAGAACCGTGCGCTGAAGTGGCCGAGCCCCTGGGGAGACGGCTACCCGGGCTGGCACATCGAGTGCTCCGCGATGTCCATCAAGCACCTGGGGGATCGCTTCGACGTGCACACCGGCGGGAACGACAACAAGTTCCCACATCACGAGGACGAGATCGCACAGTCCGAGGGCGCCCTCGGGCACCGGGTCGTATCGATCTGGGCCCACGGCGGCTTCCTGCAGATGGGCGGGCAGAAGATGGCCAAGTCCGCGAAGAACATCAAGCGGGTCACGGATCTCGCGGAGCAGGGGATCGATCCCTTGGCCTTCCGCTGGTTCACGTTCCAGGCGCGCTACCGCTCGGAGATGGACTTCACCTGGGAGGCGATGGAGACGGCGGACCAGCGCGTGAAGCAGCTCCGACGCCATGTGGCCGAATGGGGCGAGGCCTCCTCGGAGGTCGGTCCGGAGGCGAAGGACTTCGACGCCCGGTTCCGCGAGGCGGTCGCGAGCGACCTGGACATGCCGACGGCGATCCGTGTGGTGAACGACCTCGATCGCGCCGCCGACGTGCCGCCCGGCGAGAAGCGAGCATTGCTCCGGTCCTGGGATCGGGTGCTCGGTCTGGATCTCGAACGTGATGCCCGGGCAGGCTGGGAGCCGACGGAGGAGGTTCGGAGGCTGATCCACGAGCGGGACGCGGCCCGCGAGACGAAAGACTACGCGCGCTCGGACGAGCTTCGCGATGAGCTCCAGGCGATGGGGCTGGAGGTCATGGATACCGCGGAGGGCACCAGGGTCCGGCCCCGGACCTAGAGGTGCCGCGGAACCGCGGCCTCGATCGGGAGTGGTCAGCCGACGCCGGGCGGCTCGCCGAGACGCCGGGCGGCGGCGGCGAGGGCGTCGGAGAGGAAGGTGCTCCCCCGCAGCCCCGGGAGCTCGCCGAGCGTGTGCTCCATCTCCTTGACCGCCACCATCCCGTCGGCGTCGCCGAACAGGCAACGGATCACGAAGTCGGTCTCGTGTTGCGGTCTCACACCCGTACCGACGGGCGCCCAGAGATGCTCGAGCGCCCACCGGGTGATCGTACGGGCCTGCCTCGACCGAGCGAGCCGCATCTTGGCCTGGGCTCGGTAGAAGGCGAAGTGCCGACGCTCGTCCTTGATGATCGCCTGCAGGAGCTGGATCAAGACGCGATGCTCGGTCTTCGCGATGATTCGGTGGTAGCCCGTCAACGTGCCAAGCTCGTTCACCGCTCCCCAGGTCATGTGCACGGCGACGAAGTCGCGGAACACCGCCGAGCCGAGGAGCGTGCCCATGTGGGAGACGTACCCCTTGGTCCCGAACTGGCGCCTGATCCACTGGTTGCGGTCGAAGCGGGTCGGGAACGGGTCGTCACCTTCGACGTCCTCGTACGAGGGCGCGACGCGATAGCCCGCCTCTCCGAGGAAGCGGCTGAAGGCCTCCCCGTGCCAGAGCTCCTCGTAGCCCCAGCACGAGAGGAACGCCGTCACCTCGGGGTCGAAGGAGGCGCGCGTAGCGAGCAGGTCGCGCAGGAACACGACGGTGTGCGTCTCGATGTCCATCATGTAGGTGAGGCAGCGCGCCTCGTCGACGGTGACCGGATGCTCCCGGATGCGCTCCCACTCGACGGACGAGAGGTCGACCCGGGTGGATGCCCGCAAGTACCGGTCCAGGTCGAAGTCCGACGTGTCCATCCTCATGTTCTCGTTCCTCGTCACGGCGCGACCTCGACCCTCATGGAGCGGCCTCCACCTCCGTGATTCGCATCACGCGGGCGACAGGATTACCCGAGGTCGGTCCATCGGGTCAACCGCACCGGCCGCTTACGCGACGACCTGCAGCTCCCGGGTGCTCCGGTTGAGGCGCTCGGCCCCTTCGGCGCTCACCGCGACGATGTCCTCGATCCGGATCCCGAAGCGCCCGTCGAGGTAGATCCCCGGCTCCACGGAGAAGGTCATCCCGGGCTCCAGTACCGTCCGGTCGCCCTCGACCAGGTACGGGGGTTCGTGCACCTCCAGGCCGATCCCGTGCCCCGTCCGGTGGATGAAGCGTTCCCCGTAGCCGGCGCGCTCGATCACGGCCCGCGCCGCCCGGTCGATCTCCTGCGCCTCCCGGCCCGGCCGAACGGCGTCGATCCCGGCGACCTGGGCCTCGAGCACGGCCGCGTAGGCGGGCTCGAAGCCGTCGGGCACCTCCCCGACCACGACCGTGCGGGTCGTGTCGCTGAAGTACCCACCCAGCTCGCCCCCGAAGTCCATCACCACGACGTCGCGCGGCAGGATGGTCCGGCCGTCGGGCTCGTGGTGCGGTGAAGACGCGTTCGGCCCGCTCGCCACGATTGTGAAGTCGGCGCGTGCGTGTCCGTTCCGGACCAGGAGGTCCGCGAGGTCGCGTGCCACGTCCTCCTCGCTCCGGCCCTGGAAGGGCATCGTCACGATCTGCCGGAACGTCTCATCCGCGGCGCGCCCGGCGCGGCGGAGCGCACCGAGCTCCTGCTCGTCCTTCACGGCCCGGAGCCCGCCCATCACCGGGGACGCCGACGTGAAGAGGGCGCCCGGGAGCACACGCTGCAACCCGAGCAGGTGGGTGGCCCACAGGCGATCCACGACGGCGACGTGAGTCGCGCCGGTGAGCAGGCTCGCGGCGACGTCGTAGGGATCCACGCCGTCTCGCCAGGGCACGAGCTCGAGCCACTCCCCCACCGGCGAGTCCGCCGCGAGCGCGCGCTCCAGCTCGGGGACGAGCATGGCCGGGTCCCGGTTCGGGCGGAGCACGAGCAAGGTCGCTCGCTCCAACGGCATCGGGTCGTAGCCGGTCAGGTACGCGAGGTCCGGGGACGGCGAGACGATCAGCGCGTCGAGGTCCCGCGCCACCGCCGCTTCCCGGGCGCGTCGCAGCCGGTCGACGTACGGCAGGCTCACAGCTTGAAGAGGATCGGCCGAGGGACAACCTGGAACGTGACCGGCGTCGTGCCGAGCGTGACGCCGTCGGCGAGGACCGGCATCGGACGCTCGGACCGGACCTCGAAGCGGATCTTCGCCTTCAGCTCCTGGATGCGAGGATCGGGGACGTGATCTCCGTGGCGGAACAGGCGCGGGAGCTGGGTGTAGGCGCCCGATCGCGGCCCGGTGAACACGAGCGCGTCCAGCACCCCGTCGCCCGGGAAGGATCGAGGTGAAAGGCGGAGGCCGCCGCCGGTGAACTGCGCGTTCGCCACGACCACGTTCCATGCCCGGCCCTCCCAGGTGCGCGTGTCGTGCGCGACGGTCATCCTGGCCGCCTTCGTCTTCAGGTAGCCGCACCAGAAGCCGTAGAAGCGGCGCGAGCCGCCGAGCCAGGCGGGCGCACTGGCCGCGCACGCCACCTGCTGGGCCCCCATGCCCACCTGCGCCAGGTTGTGCCCGTACCGCGTGCGTCGCTCGCCGCCGTCGGCGAAGGTCGTCGTGATCTTCATGAGGTCCAGGCCGTAGGTATTGCCCCCCGCCAGGTGCGCGGCGGCGCTTTCCGTGTCGCCGGGCACGCCGAAGCTGCGCACGAGGTCGCACCCGCTCCCCGCGCCGATCACCCCGAGCACCGGCTCCTCACGGATCGGGAGACCGTCGCGGAACATCCCGTTCACCACGTCATGGACGGTCGTGTCGTCGCCCATCGCCACGAGGAAGCGGAACCCTTCGTCGAGGGCCCTGGCCGCGAGCGCGCTCGCGTCCGATCCGTTCGCGACGAGGGTCCGGTGCTCCAGCCCGCGTTCCGCGAGAACGCGCTCGAGCACCGGCACCTGATCCAGCACGCCCGCCCGCGAGTCGACGATCACCGCGATGGTGCCGAACGGGCTGCTCATGGTCGCGATCTCATAGGGGGATGCTAGCTAGACACCGGTGTAGGCGACGACGCCGCGCAGGATCGACTCCCGGCCCGCACGGACCTGCGCGGCCGTTTCCGGCGCGGCAACGTCCTCGATCTGTCGGAGGAGGTCCACCAGCTGCTTGCAGTTCCGGATGAAGTCACCGGGTGCCATCTCGGTCTCCGCGAGGATCTCGTCCAGCGCCTCCCCTTCGGCCCAATGATGGATCGGGGCCGCGAAGCCCGCCTCCAGCTCGCGACACAGCTGCACCTGATGCTCGTCCTCGGTGCGGCGGATCGTGCGCCACAGACGCTGGAGGCGCTCGTACCGCTCCTTCGTCTCCGCCGTCGGCATCTCCCCGGAGAGCGGGATGCGTTCGCGTCCCTCGTAGATCACCGCGGACAGGAGCGCGACCACCTCGGAGGAGCGCAGGTCGTCCAGGAGTCCGGACGCGAGCGCCTCCCCCACCAGCAGGTCGCCCTCTCCGTAGATCCGGGTGAGGATCTTCCCCTTGGCCGTGAGGGCCCACCCGTCCACGTAGCGCAGGGCGCGCAGGACGGACAGCACGCGGTCGAACTGCCGAGCGAGCGTCTCCGTGCGCACGCGGATCCGGCGCTCCACGCCCCCGAGCCGGCGCTTCAGCTCGCTGGTGCGAGCCGCCCATCGTTCGTGCTTGGCTCGCTCCGGGCACCGTCGGCAGGGGTGGGCCTCGGCCAGAGCCTCGAGCTTGGCCGCCTCGCGCTCGATCTTGGGGCTCGTCTGCCCACGCTGCCGGCCGCCGCCGGTCTTCACGTCGAGCGCGACGAGCCGGGCGGCCACGTCGCGACGGAACCGCGGGTTGCGGACGCTTCCCGACCGCGGCAACGGGATCTTCGTCAGGACCTGTGGGGGATCCTCGAAATCCCTGCCCGAGAGCCGGAAGAACTGCCGATCCTGGGCGAGCACGGTGGGTTTCCCGTCGCGCGAGGAGACCACCACGGCGAGGCCTCGGCGCCGGGCGCGCGGCACCCAGACGACGTCGCCGGGCCGGAGCCGGGCCACACCCGAGCGGACGTCGTCCCGGCGTCCCTGATCGAGGGACCGCCGATCCTCTTCCCGGAGCCGGCGGGCTTTCTCCAGGAGGCCCCAGTACTCCTCGAAGTCGCCGAGGTGGCAGACGAGGTTCTTCCGATAGTCCTCCAACGTCGCGAGGTCCTGCTGACGGGATCGCTCGAGCACGATGACGCCCCTGTCCGCGAGGAACTGCGCGAACGACGAGTTCAGGAGGTGATGTGACTGTTCGGGCGTGTAGTTGCGCACCAGGTTGACGGCCATGTTGTACGACGGCCGGAACGAGGAGGCGAGATCGTAGGTCCGGGTCGCCGCCAGCCCCGCCACGCGCTCGAACGGCACCTGCCGTTGGTAGACCACGACCGCATGGCCGAGCGCGTCGATCCCCCGCCGGCCGGCACGGCCCGTGAGTTGCGTGTACTCCCCCGGCGTGACCAGCTCGTGCCGCTCACCCTGGAACTTCCAGAGATCCTCGATCACGACGCTCTTGGCCGGCATGTTGATACCGAGCGACAGCGTCTCCGTCGCGAAGACGACCTTCACGAGCCCTTCCTGGAAGAGCTCCTCGACCGTCTCCTTGAACAGGGGGAGCATGCCCGCGTGGTGCGCGGCCACACCGGTCGTGAGCGACTCGAGGAACTCGTAGAAGCCGAGGCTCGTGAGGTCCTCCTCGTCCACCCAGGCGGCCCGGGTCTCCGCCCGCGCCCGGATCGTGGCTGCTTCCTCCCGCGTGGTGAGGCGTACGCCGGCGTCGCGCAGCCAGCGCACGCTCTTGTCGCAGCCCGACCGGCTGAAGACGAAGTAGATGGCCGGCAGCATCCCCTCGTCGGCGAGCACCTCGACGACCTCTTCGCGGCGTGGAACGTAGACCCGCCGGTACCCCTCCCGAGGACGCGAGATGCGCTGGTGCTGGGCCAGCCCCGAGCCGCGCCGGTAGTACGTCTTCGTTTTCAGCTCGTGCTGGTCGAGCGAGACGACGTAGGGGTTCGGTAGGAGGACGCCGTCCTGCTCCACGTGCATCGGATGCAGGCGCGAACCGACCAGATAGTGGTGCTCGAGCGGGACCGGACGGCGTTCCTCGATCACGACGCGGGTGTCGCCGCGGAGCGTGGTGATCCATTCGCCGAACTCCTCGGCGTTGGAGATCGTGGCCGAGAGCGCCACGACGCCAACCGACGGGGCCAGGTGGATCAGCACCTCCTCCCAGACGGCGCCACGGTACGGATCCTGGAGGTAGTGGACCTCGTCCATCACGACCGAGTGGAGCCCTCCGAGCGTGGAGGAGCGCTCGTAGAGCATGTTGCGGAGCACCTCGGTGGTCATCACGACGACGGACGCCTCCGGATTGATCGTGTTGTCGCCGGTGAGCAGCCCGACCGTATCCGCGCCGTGCTTCACGACGAGGTCGCCGAACTTCTGGTTCGACAGCGCCTTGAGCGGGGTCGTGTAGAAGGCCTTGGCGCGCCGATCGAGCGCCCGCTCGATCGCGAATTCGGCGACCACCGTCTTCCCCGACCCGGTCGGAGCTGCGACGAGCGTGGACATCCCTCGGTGCACGGCGTCGATCGCCTCCCGTTGGAACGGGTCCAGGGCGAACGGGAACTGTCGCGCGAAGTCCTCAGGAGTGGTCACGGTGAGGCCAGTCTACGGGCGAGCCTGCGGGGGCCGGATGACGTGAGCGGCTACGTTCCGAGACCCGTCAGGATGCCGCCGAGCGCCGCGTCGAACGCGTCCGACGCCTCGATGTTGGACAGGTGCCCCGCGCCTTCGATCCGCACGAGCTCCGCGCCGGTAACGCGCTCCGCGATCGCCGCGGTCACGTCCGGCGGGATCAGGCGGTCGGCGCTCCCCGTGATGACGAGCGTGGGGACGTCGATCGTCGGGAGGTCCGGCACCGAGTCGGGCCGCTCGGCCATCCCGAGGGCGGCCGCAGCGATCGCGCCGGGGGTCTGGTCCGCGATCCATGCCTTCACGCGCTCCTGGAGCTCCGCCGGAGCGTCCTCCGCCAGCAGCGGAGGCGGCGACTCCACCAGGAAGCCGTGGCCCTCGGCTCCGAGACGCTCGGCCATCGCTCGTCGACCGGCCGCGCCTTCCGGCGGGTCCGGCTCCGCGCGGGTGTTCGCGAGCACGAGGGCCGCCACCCGCGGCCTCGCGGACCGCCAGAGCTCGAGCGCGACGTACCCCCCCATCGAGAGCCCGCAGACCACCGCCGTGTCCACTTCGGCCTCGTCCATCGCGCGGGCGCAATGGTCCGCCGCGGTCGCCATGGTCAGGACCTCGGGGCCCTCCGTTCCCCCGAAGCCCGGCAGGTGCGGGGCCACGACGGGGACGCGCGTGCCCAGCGAGCCGAGCTGCGGTTCCCACATCCGGGCGTCGAGCGGGAAGGCGTGGATCAACACGAGTCCGGTCGTCACGACCTCACCGTACGCCCTTCGCGTCTGGCCCGACCACCACCGGGAGGGCGCCGGGTCGGACCTCGAAGATCGCCGGCAGGGCCCCGACCATCTCCCCGTCCGCGTAGACGAGCACACGGCGGTTCGCCTCGATCTCCACGCGCGCGCCGGTGCGCATCCGGACCTTGGGGTGGGACGTGTGCGTTCCCAGGAACACCCGCGGGAACGACCGGAGGAACGCCGGCTTGCTCAGCGCCTCGACGATGCAGACGTCCAGGAGGCCGTCGTTCATCACGGCGTTCGGAAGCACCTTCATCCCTCCTCCGGTCCAGCGTCCGCTGCCGATCTCGACGAGCATCGCGTCGAGCTCCATCCGCTCCTCGCCCACCCGGATCGTGAACGTCGCCGGCGAGAACCGGGAGAGCGTCTTCAGCAGCGCGACGACGTAGGTGCCGGTGGCGCCGAGCTTCACCGTCATGCCGTTCGCGGTCTCGTTCACCTCCGAATCGAAGCCGGCGCCGGCGATGTTCACGAAGATCCGGTCGGCGGCGCCCGTCGTGACCGCGACCACGTCGAGATCGACGATCTTCGGGTCGGCGAGCAACGCGACCGCCGCCTCGAGCTTGCCGGCGCCGATCGCCTTGGCGAAGTCGTCCCCCGTTCCGGCCGGCAGCGCGGCCAGCGCGGCGCCGGTGCCGACGATCCCGTTGGCGGCCAGCGAGACGGTGCCGTCCCCACCGAGGGCGGCGACGATCTTCGTGCCGCCCGTTCCGGCGACCCGCGCGAGACGTTCGAGGTCCGAACCGGACTCCGAGACGCGGATCTCGTGGGGCACCCGGAGGCGATGAAGGCTCGTGGTGACCTTACCGATCAGGCGCCCCGCCCTCCCGTGGCCCGCCGCGGGGTTGGCGATCACCACCACGCCGGGAGCGTCCGCCACGCCTCCTACCCGCCGGGGAGACCGGGGAGCGTCGGCTGCTGGGGCTGGATGCCGGCGGCGCTGAGCGCTTCGTTGTGGTGGATCTGGAACCGGGCGACCGCGGCGTCCGCCTCGGCGAGGAGGGAGGTCGCTCGCGCCAGCACCGGGACCCGGTCGCCCGTCTCGAGGCGAGTGGCCGCCAGTCCGAGGAGGGCGGCCTCTCGCAGGAGATCGAGCGACGTGATGAGCTCGTCCCTCGCGGACAGGAACCGCAGGACCTCTCCCTTGTCGAACCCCTTGTTCGCGAGGGAGCTCGACAGGTCGTACGACTCGATCGCGTTCGCCACCTCCCTGGCGCCGGCCCCGGCGTCCCGCAGCGTGGTTGCGGCGTCCTGGGGCGTCGCGTTCCCGAGGCCGGTCAACACGGCACGGACCTGCGGGAGGATCACGGGCGGCGAGCCTTCCTGGACCGTCCCGATCGTCCCCACCTCGGTCTGGATCAGCGACTGCCATGACGTGCCGGCCCGGCGCTGGAGGAGATCCTGCTCCTCTTCCCGGGTCGTTCGGTCCTGTTCGCGCAGACCGTTCGTCAGCCAGATGCCGCCCCAGAAGACGAGCAGCCCGACTACGAAGGCGCTCACGACCTGAACGCTCCGGCGCCGCACGAACGGCACGGGGACCGGCACGGGGCCGCGCCGCGGCGCGCGCATCGGTCGCCTCGCCTTCGTTCGACCCTTGCCCTTGATCGCCATGTCCCCGTCCTATCGCTTCATCACGCGGCTGACGATGATAGCTCCCTCATAGAAGAGGTAGAGCGGGATCAGCAGTGCGAGCATCGAGATGGGGTCGGGACTCGGTGTGATCACCGCGGAGAAGATCGCGAGCCCGAGGACGACCTGCCGACGGTACCGGCGCATCGTCTCGTTCGTGAGGACACCGGCCGCGGTCAGGGAGATCAGCAGGATCGGGAACTCGAAGCCGAGCCCGAACGCGAGGATGGTGAAGATCACGAACCCGACGTACTTGTCGACCGTGAGGAGCGGGCTCACGAAGTCACCGCCCACGCCGAGCAGGAAGCCGAGCGCCCTGGGGAGCGTGAGGTAAGCGGCGAGCCCGCCGAGGAGGAACAGGACGAGCGAGAGCGCGACGAAGGGGATCGCCCACCGTCGTTCCCGGTCCGTGAGCCCCGGCACGATGAAGGCCCACAGTTGATACAGGAGCACCGGAAGCGCGACGACGAGGGCGAGGAACACGATCACCTTGACGGTGATCAGGAAGCCGTCGATCGCGCCGAGGAAGATCAGCGAGCACCCCTCCTGCTCGAAGGGGGCCTTGTCGGGATTGTCACGGAGGAAGTCGCAGTAGGGGCTCTGGATCAAGCGCATCGCCGGTTCGTAGAGGAAGAACCCGGCCACCGACCCCGCGAGAAGCGCCCACACGCAGATGAGCAGGCGATGGCGGAGCTCCTTCAGATGGTCGATCAGCGACATCGCGCCCTCGCGCTGCTCGGGGCTCTTGCGACGCCACCTCGAGAGCGTCCTCACGGTCCCGGCCGGCCCTCGGTCTCCGGGCGGCCGGGGTCCTCCGACGTGTCGGGCTCCGCCGCGGACCCGGCGTCGCCGAGGAGTCGGTCGGCCGGCGGGCCCGCGACCTCTCCCGGCTCGAGCGTCTCCTCCGGCGGCTCGTGGTCCTCCGGCGCCGGTGAGGGTCCTGCCCCCGGCTCCTCGGGTGCCGATCTCGGATGGGGCTTCCGCGGCACGCCGGCCTCGTCACGGATCGTCCGCTCGGCCCGCCGAACGGCGCCCTTCACGTCGGTCGCTCGCGTGATGTTCCCCGTGACCTTGCGGAAGTCCGCGGCCGCCTCGCGGATGTCGTCGTCGACGCCGGACGCGACCATGTCGCGCACCTCGTCCTGGACGTCGCGGAACTGTCGGAGGACGCGCCCCACCGAGCGGGCGAGCTCGGGCAGGCGTTCCGGCCCCACCACGATCAGCGCCACGGCGAGGACGACGAGAAGCTCGAGGGGGCCTACGTTGAGCATCGGGTTCGGGTCGTGCCCGACCGCGATTCTATCGGGGGTCCCTGCGGCGGGCGGGCTGGCCCTTCGGGGTCGGTCGAGCCGAGAGTCGGGCGGCCGTGTCGGCGGCGCGCGCGGAGGCGGCGGACAGCTCGTCGGCGATCGGCTGGAGCTCTTCCTGCATCCGGCCGGCCGTCCGCCCGAGCAGGATCACGTGGCGGACGAGGGATCCCAGCATCACGAGCAGCGCGACCGTGGTGATCAGGCCGACCACGAGCCAGACGACGAGCCATACCTCCATGCGGGGATGCTACCGGGGATGTGATCCGAGGGGCGGACTAGGACTCGTCGGAGCCCGCGAGGAACTCCTTCAGGTACCGATCGTCCTCGAGGAGGAAGTGGAACTCGATCACGTCGTCGGTCGTGAACGCGGGGCCGTCGACCGCATGCTCCAGGGGTTCGACGGTCTCGATCGGCTCCTGGTCGAAGAGGGTGTCGGTCGACCCGGAGAGGCCGCGGGGCTCGAGGTCGACCCCGGCGGACACGAGCAGGGCGACGATCTTCCGGTCGGCACGCTTCTCGACGGCGTCCTCGCACTGCGGGCAGGTGAAGCGGTAGCTGCCCTCCCGGCCGCTGGAGCGGACGGAGAGCGAGATCGCTTCGGGGCCCATGTCGACCTCTCCGCAGCGGGGGCATGTCGTCCGGATGGTGGTCATCTCAGGACAGCTATCGGCGGCGTGGCCACGCGGCTTGAGGATCCGAAGTGTTGTCGGGGCTAGACCCGTCTGACTAGGTCGTGTGGCCGTACCGTGCGAGGGTCTCGCGGGCGAGGCGGCTCACATGGTCGCGCAGCTCGGCCGGTGCGACGACGCCGGCGTCCTCACCCACGCGGAGGAGGAGCCTCGCGACCCACCCGAGCTGCCGTGCGGGCAGCGTGGCCTCGATCCCGCCGCCGCCGAGCTCCTCGAGATCGGTCGTGGCGTAGTACTCCACGATCCAGCGCGCCGCCGGGCGGAGGCGGAGCCGGACCGCCACGTCCTCGCCCGTCGGCGAGTAGAGATCGCGACCGGCGCCGCGGAGGCCGCGCGGCGCGAACGTCTCGCCCGTCGGCGCGGCGCTCCGCACGCGGTCGATCCGGAAGAGACGTTCAGCGTCCGCCTCCACGTCCCAGGCGACGAGATACCAGTGCCCCATGCTCGAGAACACCTCTTCGGGATCGATCTCGCGATGGCTCCACTCCCCCGTCGACGCGGCGAAGTAGTCGATCGTCGTCCGCTCGTGCACGCGTGCCGCGCTCCGGAGCGTGTCGAGGTGCTCCGGCGCGCTGCCTCGCTGCGCGATCTCGATCCGTCCCTCCCCGTCTGGCAGGGCATCGGCGCCGAGCGACGTACGCAGCTTCTCCAACGCCTTGGCCAGCGCAGGGGCGTCCGGCATCCCGGGCAGAGCGAGCAGCTCCGTGCCGCGCAGATACACCGCGAGCGCCTCGCTCCTCGTCAGCTGGAGCGGCCGGGAGAAGTGATCGGCCATCGAGATCCAGATGTGGCCGTCCTCGTCGACGTCGACGTCGATCAGATCTCCCGGGCCGTACGGCGGGAGACCGGACATGAAGAGCAGGTCGAGGTCCCGGCGCAGCTGCCCGGGCGCCACGCCGAAGGCCGTCGCGACGTCGGTCAGCGACGACCCGGGGTGCTGGACGAGGTACGGGACGATCGCGAGCATCCGCCCGAGGCGATCCGAGGTCTTCGGGACGCTGCGTTTCCGGTCAGCCAAGGATCGCCTCCAGGCGGGAGACGACCGCGTCGCGGAGCGATCCGGGAGACCGGACCACGACGTCGGGACCGTATTCGAGGAGCATCGCCGAGAGCGCGTCCTCGTCGGCCATCGGGATCTCCATCACGACCCACCCGTCATCCACGACCTCGATCTGCTCCGCGCCAGGGAACTGCGACGCCGCGAACCACGCGCGCTCGGGCGAGACGGCCACCACCGCGCGATCGTCGCCCGCCGCGACCCACGGGCCGGCCTCCACGTGATCCGCCGCGCGGAAGTCCGCCGGCGGCGCGGAGCCCGCTCCCGTGTCCGCGAGCTCGCCCACCATCCGCGAGAGGCGGAACGCACGGACGCCGTCCCGCTCCCGGTCGTGTCCGACGAGATACCAATGGCCGGCCCGGAAGACCATCGCCCACGCATCGACGTCCCGCTCACCGGTCTTGCCCTGCGACGTTCGATAGGTGAAGCGCACCCGTCGGAGCTCCTGCGCCGCCTCGGCCGCCGCGTGGACCAGGTTGCTCCGGGCGTCCGATCCCGAGGCGAGGGGTCCTCCGCCCAGGCCGGCCAGGACCCCGCCGTCCGCGCCGTACAGGAGCTTGCGGGCGCCGCTCTCGGCGACGGGGTCCTGTCCCCCGCTCTGGGCGGCAACCAGTAGGGCCACCAGCTCACCTGGCTCGAACTCGATCTCCGGCAGGTAGTACTTCTCCTTCGGGATCACGTAGCCCTGCTCGGTGCCCCACACGTCCACGTCCACGAGCTCGAGCGGCACGCCGTACTCACGCAGGACGTCCTTGTCGCGTTCGAACATCCGCTTGGCGGTGTCGGCGTTGCTCTGTCCGTAGGGCTCCAGCACCTGACGGATCTGCTCGAACGTGAGGGGCCGGGGCGTCTCGAGGAGGAGGCCTACGAGGTTGAGCAAGCGCTCCAGCGGTTCTGCTCGGTCGCCCTCCCCCATGGTTGCGGCATCATATCGGCGTCGTGATGCGCGAACGGAGCACCTCGTGATCCATACCCGCCGCGGCGTGGTCCGCAGCGTCACGACATCGCGACCGGGCGCCCAGGAGCTCGAGGTGGAGATCGGTGACGAGATCGCACCGGCGATCGCCTATCCGGACCTCTGCGGCGAGGTGGGTCCGGGCGACCCGGTCCTGCTGAACGCGACCGCGGTCGACCTGGGCTTGGGGACCGGGGGCGTCCACCTCGTGATCGGCGTCGAGGGCAGGGAACGGTCAGGGGATCCGCTGCCGGGCCACGTGATCAAGGCTCGCTATACGCCGATCCAGACCGCGGTGGCGAGCGTCGAGGAGACGCACACCGGCCTCCTGGAGGCCTCGGAGGGCCTGCGCCAGACGCCGGTGGTCTGCGCACCGCTCCATTCGATGCTGGCGCCGATCGCGGCGGGTGCCAAACGAGCCGGCGCCGCGCGGGTCGCCTACGTGATGACCGACGGGGCGGCGCTGCCGGGGGGATTCTCCCGGCTCGTGGCGGAGCTGCGCGACGCGAGCCTCCTCGACGGCTGGATCACGGCCGGCCAGGCGTTCGGGGGCGAGCTCGAGGCGGTGACCGTGTGGACCGCACTCCTCGCGGCCAAGGAGCTCCTCGACGCGGACGTGGTGGTCGTAGCCGACGGACCGGGGAACCTCGGGACCGAGACGACGTGGGGCGTGAGCGCATTGGCAGGCGGCCACGCGATGATGGCCGTGGCGACCCTCGGTGGCCGGCCGATCCCCGCCCTGCGAGTGAGCTTCGCCGACGGGCGCGAGCGGCACCGAGGCGTCTCCCACCACTCGCTCACGATCCTCGCCGACGTGTGCAGGGTCGACGTGAACGTGCCCGTGCCCGCCCTGGAGGACGACGCCCAGCGCGAGGCCGTGTGGGCGGCGCTCCGTGGGCGCGGGCTCGAGGAGATCCACCACCTCGTCGAGGTGGACGGCCGGCCTGCCCTGGAGGAGCTCCGCGCCCGAGGGATCCCCGTGCGCACGATGGGCCGCGGGATCGAGGACGACCCCGCGTTCTTCCTGGCCGCCGGAGCAGCGGGCGTCCTCGCGGGCCGCCTGTCCGCCGAGAACCGCCGCTGGTGGGACTCCGCTCCGTAGCTCCGGGTCACCAGACCCGGCCGGAGCTCGGCGCGTTCAGGAGCTCTCGCGCGGCCTCGGCCTGCAGCGTCCGGACGATCACCTCGTACGCGCTCCCTTCGGTGGGGCGGATCCATGCCGGGACATGGTTGCGCCGCAGGAATCGCACGGCGTGCTCCGCGCGCTTCCGGTCACCAGAGGCGACCCGTTGCCATCGGCCCCGCCCGTGCCGGAAGAACCGCTCGGTGACGAACTCTCCGGCGATCTCCGGGAGGCCGATCGTGAGAAGGTCGATGATCCCTTCGAGCATCGGCATCAGGGGATCATGCCTGCGACGCCCTGAACGCGCGCATCACATGTGAGCGATCAGTTGTTCCACGCGTTCGTCGACCGACTTGAACGGGTCCTTGCAGAGCACCGTCCGCTGCGCCTGGTCGTTCAGCTTCAGGTGCACCCAGTCGACCGTGTAGTCGCGCCGTTTCGCCTTCGCGTGCCGGATGAAGTCTCCGCGGAGCTTGGCGCGCGTGGTCTGCGGTGGTTCGCGCATCGCCTTCGCGACGTCGGGCTCCGATGCGACCCGATCCACCCGGCCCGCCTTCTCGAGCAGGTAGTAGAGGCCCCGCCCGCGGTTCACGTCGTGGTACGTGAGGTCGAGCAGCGCCACCCTCGGCGAGCCGAGCGAGAGGTCGTGCTTCTCCATGTAGCGCTCGATCAGCATCCGCTTCGTGATCCAGTCGACCTTGCGCGCCAGGCGCTCCGGATCGCCGTCGCTCATCGCGTCGAGGGCCTCGCCCCACTCGTAGAGCAGGACCTTCGAGGCCTCGTCGGTCCCGCGCCGCTCGAGGAACCGCGAGGTCTTCTCGAAGTACTCCTGCTGCATCTCGATCGCCGAGAGCTCCCGGCCGTTCGCGAGCTTCACCCTGCGCGTCCCGGTCGTGTCGTGGCTGATCTCGCGGATCGCGCGGATCGGGTTCTCGAGGGTGAGGTCGCGCATCACGGTGTTGCCCTCGACCATCCGGAGGACGAGATCGGTGATCCCGACCTTCAGGAACGACGTCCACTCGCTCATGTTCGAATCGCCGACGATCACGTGGAGCCGTCGGAACCGCTCGGCGTCGGCGTGCGGCTCGTCCCGCGTGTTGATGATCGGCCGCGACCGCGTGGTGGCCGACGAGACGCCCTCCCAGATGTGTTCCGCTCGCTGGGAGATGCAGTACTGTGCCCCGCGTGGGCCATGGAGGACCTTGCCTGCGCCGCACCAGATCTGACGTGTCACGAAGAACGGGATCAGGACGTCGGCCATCCGGGCGAACTCCCCGTGGCGCGCGACGAGGTAGTTCTCGTGGCAACCGTAGGAGTTCCCGGCGGAGTCGGTGTTGTTCTTGAAGAGGTAGACCTGACCGGAGATCCCCTCCTCATGGAGGCGCATCTCGGCCGCGGCCAGGAGGGCTTCGAGGATCCGTTCCCCCGCCTTGTCATGGGCGACGAGCTCCTCGACGTCGTCGCACTCGGGCGTCGCGTACTCGGGGTGGGAGCCGACGTCCAGGTAGAGCCGAGCCCCGTTCTCGAGGAAGACGTTCGAGGAGCGTCCCCAGTGCACGACGCGGCGGAAGAGGTACCGGGCGACCTCGTCGGGCGACAGCCGGCGTTGCCCGCGGAACGTGCAGGTGACGCCGTACTCGTTCTCCAGCCCGAAGATCCGGCGCTCCACCAGTCAAGCCTACGCCCGGGGGGCGTACGGCGAGGGGATGCCCCTCAGC
>JBOGVD010000008.1:0-7039 GCA_050696355.1 Actinomycetota bacterium | reverse complement strand
ATCGTGGCCCTCTGCCTGGACCTGGGGGTGACCGCCCGGTTCATCCCGCTGCGGGAACCATGGCGCAACGGAGTCGTCGAGCACTTCAACGACGTGTGGGACAAGAGCTTCTTTCGCACCGAGCGCTCCAGCGGGCTCGTCGACCTGTGGGGCCGGCGGATCACCATCGAGGAGTCCTACCGCCACCAATACGTCACGGCCATCATCCGGGTCCGAGCCAAGCGGGTCACCGTCGTCACCACCGAGGGGAGCTCGCCCACGAAGGCCCCTTCCCGATCAACCGAGTCCTGCGATGACACGCCGAGCGGCACGATCTCCTGCGGACATCCCACGTGCCGAGACAGCGGAACGATGTCCTGCCGGTCAAGAACTAGGATGCCCGGCATGAAGCTCGTGACCGCGATCGTGAAGCCGCATCGCCTGGACGAGGTGAAAGACGCCCTCCGGGAGATCGGTGTGAACGGGCTCACGACCACCGACGTCGAGGGCTTCGGAAGGCAGCGTGGTCACACCGAGGTCTACCGGGGCGCCGAGTACCAGGTCGATTTCGTCCCGAAGGTTCGCGTCGAGGTCGTGGTGGACGACGCCGATGCCCAGGGCGTCGTGGACGCGATCGTGAAGGCGGCTCGGACCGGGAAGATCGGGGACGGCAAGCTCTGGGTGACCGAGGTGGAGCAGCTGATCCGGATCCGGACGGGCGAGATGGGGCCCGACGCCCTCTAGGGCTCGCGTGGGCGCCTCGACCGACCCCGTCGAGACGCTCCGAGCCGAGTACCGGGCGCTCGAGCAGGCCTACTCGCCGGGCCATCACGGGATGTGGGCCGCGCGCCGGCGCGCGGAGCTCGTGGACACGGCGCTCCTGGCCCTCGTGGAACGCGCCGGCGCGCCGCCGGGGACGGCGGTCGCCGCCGTCGGCGGCTACGGCAGGGGACTGCTCCTCCCACGGTCCGACATCGACCTGCTGATCCTGCACACCGGTATCGAGGCCGACGAGGTGTCCCGGCTCGCCGACGCGGTCCTGTATCCGCTCTGGAACGCGGGGTTCGAGGTCGGCCACGCCGTCCGCACGCCCCCGGAGTGCGAGGAGGCGCTGGAGCGGCTCGATGCCGGCGCCTCGATGCTCGACCTCCGCTTCCTCGCCGGGGACGACGCGCTCGCGGCGGACGTGGCCGCCAGGGTCCGAGGCTGGGCGCGCCGGGACCCGGGGCGGTTCGCGAGCGAGATCCGAGACGACGCGGCGAGGCGGGCCGAGCGTCACGGGTCGTCGGCGCACCTCCTCGAACCCGACCTGAAGGAGGGATCCGGCGGCTGGCGCGACCTCCATTCGATCTGGCTGATCGAGCTGGCGGTCGGAGCTCCGCTCGAGGGCGCCGGGCACCTGCGGGCGCACGAGCGCGTCGCGCTCACAGACGCGGCGGAGTTCCTGGCCCGCGTCCGCAGCGCCCTGCACCTCGAGACAGGGAAGCGGTCCGACCGGTTGGTGCTCGACCACCAGCCGTCGATCGCTCGGGCGATGGGCTTCGAGGACGAGCCGAGGCTGCCGTCGATCGATGGGTTGATGCGAGCGGTGTTCGAGCACGCGCGCCAGGTCGAGTACGTCCTCCGCGCGGTGGTCGAACGGCTCCTGAGCGAGGGAGCCGCGGCGATCGCGCCGCCGACGACGCCGGGCGGGGTGCTGGACGCCCTTGCCGAGGAGGCGGAGGCCGGCCGAGCGCCGCCGCCGCCCCTCCTCGATGCGATCGAGGACCTCGACCTCCGCGACGACGTGGTCTGGGACGAGGACGTGCGCCGGGCGTTCGGGCGCCTGCTGCGATCCGGCGAGCGAGGAGCCGCGTCGTTGGAGATCCTCGACCGGCTCGACCTGCTCGTCCGCTTCCTCCCGGGATGGGCCGACGTCCGATGCCGGCCCCAGCGCGACCCGTACCACCGGTTCACGGTGGACGCGCACCTGACGAGCTCGCTGCAGGCGATGAGCCGACTGCTCGCGGGAGACGGGGCGAACGATGACCCTGTGCAGGCCGAGGCGATGCGACAGGTTGTCGACCACGATCGCCACGCCCTCCTCCTCGGGGCGTTGCTCCACGACATCGGGAAGAACGGGGAGGGTGGCCATGTGGCGGTCGGGGAGCGCGTCGTCACGTCGATCCTCGAGCGGATGGGCGTCGACCCGGCGGCCGGCGATCTCGTGCGCTTCCTGGTCGCGCGCCATCTGCTGCTTCCCGACACGGCGACCCGGCGGGATCTCTCTGACGAGGACCTCGTGCTCGACGTGGCCGCCGCGATCGGCTCGCCCGAGCGGCTCGCGGCCCTCTACCTGTTGGTCAAGGCGGACGCGGAGGCGACGGGCCCGGCCGCCTGGACGCCGTGGCGGCGCACGCTCGTCCGCGAGCTCGTCGCGAAGGTACAGCACGTCTTCGATCGGGGCGAGATGGGCACGGAGCTGGCGGAGCAGCTCGCCGGTCAGGTCGATCGGATCCGCGGGTTCCTCGACGAGGAGTCGCACACCCAGGTCGCCAGGTTCCTCGAGCGCATGCCCCGCGCGTACCTGCTGACCGTCGAACCGCACCGGGTCGCTCGCCACTACGCGACGATCTCGCCGCCGGTGGGGGCGAAGGAGGTCCGGGCCGTCCATGCCGACGGCGTGCGGCTGGGCACGTACGAACTGCTGGTGGTGGCTCAGGATCGGTCGGGCCTCCTGTCCTGGATCGCCGGCTCGCTCGCGCTGGCCGGGATGTCGATCCTCACCGCCCAGGTCTTCACGACGGAGGACGGCGTGGCCGCGGACCTGTTCGAGGTCGAGGGGGTGTGGGAACCGGACGTGTCGGAACCGCGGTGGCGCGAGTTCCGCGCCCTGCTCCGCCGCGCGGTCGACGGCTCGGTCTCCCTCGAACACCGCGTCGACGAGAAACGACGCTGGTACCCGGGGCCGAAGCGGCCGACCCCGATCACCGTCACCGTGGACAACGATGCGTCGGACTTCTCCACCGTGATCGAGGTCGGTGCCCCCGACCGCATCGGCCTCCTCTACGACATCACGAGGACGTTCGCCGAGCTGGGCCTCGACGTCCACCTGGCGAAGGTCGCGACCTACGAGGGGCGAGTGGTGGACGCCTTCTACGTCCGGGATGCGCTCGGCCCGAAGCTCGGGGACGAGGTCGACGAGCTCGAGCGGGTCCTCCGGGAGCGGCTGGAAGCCCGACCGCAGGCCGACTCAGGCTGACGCCGGGCTCGCGGCCCGATCGTCGAGGACCCGGCGCAGGCGCTTCGCCATCTTCGGACCCGCGGCGTCCTCCTCGTGCTTGAAGTACCCCGTACCCGGCCATATAGGTTGCACGGCAATGGACTGTAGCACTCGATCATTGCTGCACATCAAGCCGCCCCCGACCAGCAGTTTCAAGTTTGTTAGATGCATCGTGTTGCCCAGAACGTTGCCCGATTCGCTATAAGACGAGCCGTCTGGGGCAGCTATGCAGTCGGCGCGCCGTTCAGGCTGCTCCTCGGACGGCGACCAGATGCGTCGGCACGCCCGCGCGGAATCCCTCGACCTTCAAGTTCCCGCCTCGAGATGCCAGTTCGAACGAGGTCTTCCCCGATGGCCCGCGGGGTCGGAGGGCGGCACGGACATCGTCGCCTGGTTCGCGCGGCGGCTCCGGCCTCGACGACCGTGGGAGGGCCTGGTCTCCGAGCGGCTCCGGCCCTCCCCCTTCGGCCCGGGTCCACGGCCGGGCTCGACGAACTCCTGCTGAAAGGACGGATCGAGCGGGCGGACCGGATCCTGCAGGATCGACATGATGCCCTCACGTTCGTCGTGGAGAAGGGAGTCCACCGAAGTGGACCCCCTCCCCGCACGGCCGCGCTCATGCAGTCGCGCGACGCGGCCGTGAACGTACCGACCGGTCAGACCCTCGCGGGCGTGCCCTCGAAGAAGGCGAGGTCCCCGATCTGGGTCGAGCGGAGCTCGACGCGGCCCGCGACGTTGTCACGCACCCAGCTCTCGGCCACCGGGACCGAGGCGTCGGCCTCCTTGTGGGTCTCCCACAGGCTCAGCGACACGCACTTCCTGTCGCCGAGGTCCGCGAGGCCGTACCGGATGAAGCCGGGCTGGTCCTGGAACGTGCGGAGCATCCCCTTGCGGGCGATGTCGGCGAGCTCCTGGAACGTGCCGTCCTTGATCTCATACGTTGCGATGCGTACGTGCTGCATATATGTGTCTCTCCTTCGATGTTTCGATCGGTTCGGACCCGTGACCGTCTAGGGCCAACGTAAGCCAGATCGAGAGCGGAACCTCGCTCGGGATATCAAGCCTTCGCCGGGACCAGCGATGGAACGGGATCGGCTGATGCGATCTCCGTGACTCCTGCTTCTCCCATCAGATGGATGGGGATCGCGTCCCTTTCAGTGTACGTCTTCGCTCCTACCCCACGACGGCCATACGCCGCTCGTCGCGAACCGGAAACTCAGCGGCCCAGCAACTCGGGATCACCGGAGCGCGCCGTCCTCTCGGCTCAGAAAGGCGGAGTGACATCGAGGCCGCGCGGCCGAGGCGCCGAGGCGAGTGCGCGATCCCACGCGACCACCCCCGACGGAGCCGTCGTCGACGACCATCGCCGACGCCACAGATCAGCTCGACCGATGGGTCTGCGCCGCGAGTGATCGCATAGAGGTGACAGCCGTCGGCGGCACATGGTCAGGCACAGGCTCGGTTCGTCAGTTCGCCGCGTCGTAGGCAGCGTCCACCCACTTGCCCATGTTGCCCGCTCCCTTGTCCTTGATCCAGAGATAGACGGGGTAGTCAACGGGAAGTGGATTCGTCCCTTGCATGGACTCGTTGCCGTTCTGATCCTTGATCCTGTAGATGTGGACGCCGAACAGGCCTTTCCCGCGGCGGATGCTCTCGTTGATCTCATACCTCACCCACTTGCGCGAGACGGTGTTGGCACCGATCAGGACGGCAGTCACCGTACTCTTGGCGAGGGCTCCGTCGATGAGCTTCTTGATCGCGTCGTCACCTGCCGTCTCCGCCTCTTCCCACAGAGAGGCGTCGATGAACTCGACGTCTTCCTTGTTGAGCGCGCCACTGTTGTGGACGTTCGTGGCTCGCCACACGTCCTCGTCGGAGTAGAAGCTGAAGAAGGTCCTGTGGGCCATCGGGCTTCCCCTTTTCAGCAGAGGGTTGCGGCGATGCTACTAGGCCGTCCGGTAGTCGCTGCGCCGCGACCGTCCTGGCGAAGAAAGGGGATCTTCGGCTTTGCCTGTTCGGACTCGGCTACCCGCCCAGCGTCACGCCGGTGATCAGGTTCGAGTCGCGGAGCTTGCGCAGCGCCTCACGCTCGATCAATCGCACTCGCTCGCCCGAGAGCCCGAGCACCTTCCCGGTCTCCCGCAACGAGAGCGGCTGCCCATTCTCGAGCCCGTAGCGAAGCGCTACGAGGTGGCGCTCGCGCTCGTCGAGCGCCTTGTCGACCGCCCCGCCGATCTCCTCGCGGAGCAGCTGGTCCTCGACCTCGGCGAATCCCGCCTCGGAACCGATCTCCTCGATCAGGTCGCCGAGCTCGGTCTCCTCGCCGACCGGCGACTGCAGGGAGAGCGGCTCACGTCGACCCATCTCCATGAGGTCGTCGATCTTCTCGACGGTGGTGTCGTGAGCCTTCGCCAGCTCTTCGCGCGAGGGCTCACGGCCCATCGACTGCGCGAACTGGGACCGCGTGCGATTGAGCCTCCGCAGGTGGTCGTGGATGTGGACCGGTAGGCGGATCGACCGCGAGCGATCGGCGAGCGCCCGGGTGATGCCCTGGCGGATCCACCATGTCGCATAGGTCGAGAACTTGAAGCCCCGGCGCCAGTCGAACAGCTCGACGGCGCGCATCAGGCCGATGTTCCCCTCCTGGATGAGATCCAACAGGGACAAACCCTGGCCCTGGTACTTACGAGCCATCGACACGACCAGACGGAGGTTCGCCATGATGAATCACTGGCGCGCGGCCTCCGCCGTCCGGATGTCGCGGTGGGCCTTCGCGATGCTCTTCTCCGAACGCGGACGGCCGGCACGGAGGCGGTCCTCCGCCTCCTTACCCGCCTCGATCGTCATGGCGAGCTCGACCTCTTCCTCCTTGGTGAGCAGCGGCTCTCGAGCCGCTGCCTCGAGGTAGAGGCGCAGGTCATCAACCTCGTCGGTCCCAAGGGGACGCACCGGCTCAGGCACGTCGTATCACGCTCCTCCCCTGGTGCTTCCCCCTTCGGCAGGGGTCGCACCCGGGATCTCGGTCGTTCCCGGGGTGCGTTCGACCCGGCCTCTCATCTTCGATTCACGGTTCTCTCATCACCCAACCGGAAGCCTTGAAGTACGGCTATGGACACCCTTCCGCCAGCTATCGAGGATGCCTGCCTCGAGGACCGAGCCCGGGCAGGGCTAGGCTGCATACCGCCTCTTCCTCTCGCCATGGGGCAGGCGTATGCGCGCCGGCTCATGCTGCCAGCAGAGCGTCGACCCGTTGTAGATGGAGAGCCTCGTATCGCACCCGTCCGCGTCGCACACGCGGCCCGTCGGGGAGGTGCGATTCGGCCGCCCGGTCCAGACGGGGTACGCCCGCCACACCGGCACCTTCTCCGTCCGCATCCTGGGGCTCCATCTCCATAGGGAGGCCGCGTCTATTGACAGCCAGACTAGAGCCGATTTTGCCGGTTGACCAGGTGAATACCGTCTAAATCTCTCCCGCCATAGGGAGAAGCTGGCGCCGGTGCTCGTGTACGCAGAGGGGACAGCAAGTGCCCCAGATCGCGACGGCCGAGCCCCAGGACTTCCGCTTCGCCTGGCAGGACGACCGGACGGGGGTGTTCAACACGTCGTGCGCGCGGAGAACGGACGGCGGCACGAGCTGAGGCCCGCAGATCACGAACGCCGTACCTAGCAAGTTCACGGCCTGTTCGGGGTGGGTGAACGTAGCCGTCCGGGCTCTTGCAGGGCGCGCCGGAGATCAGGTTCTCGAGCCGGACCCTTGGCGAGGCCGACGGCTCCTCGATCTGCTGCTTCGGCGACGTC
>JBOGVD010000007.1:0-10382 GCA_050696355.1 Actinomycetota bacterium | reverse complement strand
ACGTCGTGCTCGGTCCCGGTGGGTGTGCAGACGATGTCACCCGGACCCACGGTGTACGTCTGCGACCCGACGAGCACGCTCGCGCGGCCGGAGAACACCAGCCAGTACTCGTCGCAGTCGTGGTAATGGAGGTCGAACCTCCCGTTCGGCTCCACCCGGAACGTTCCCGCGCTGGTCACGTCCGACCACTCGGGCCGAGCGTCCGGGGACAGGGTTCGCACGACGGTGAGGTCCTCAGGCATCAGTGCTCCTTCCTCGCCCGACCTTCTCGTTCCGCGTGTCGTCGTGGCCCGGGATGACCTCGAAACCGGGGAGCGGTCGGTGGATGCTCCCGTCCGGCGTGCTGACGTCCCGATACCTGCCCAGGAGCGCCAGGTCTGCCTGTCCGAGATGCTCGTCGTACTTCGCCTGCCACCAGTAGGGATACAGCAACGCCGGCGCGCTCACGTCGTCGAGCCGTGCCATGTCCTCGTCGTCGAGGGACAGATCGGCTGCCGCGAGATTCTCGATCAACTGCGCGTCCGTTCGCGCCCCGAGCACCAAGGACGCCACGCCCGGCTTGTGCAAGAGGAACGCGAGGGCAACCTGGGGGACCGTGCGCGCTCGTGTCTCCGCGATGTCCACGAGAACGTCGATCGTGTCCCAGAGCTTCGCCTCGTCGTAGATCGGCGGGTCCGGCCACCCACGCATCCGGCGGGTCCCGTCGGGTGGGGGAGCGTCACGTCGCCAACGCCCAGTGAGCAACGCGCCGCCGAGAGGACTCCACACCAGGATCCCGACGCCCTGATCGAGCGCGATCGGGACGAGCTCGTACTCCGCCTCGCGCGCCTGGAGCGAGTAGTAGATCTGCTGGCTGACGAATCGAGGCAGACCTTCCAGCTCGGAGATCCCGAGCGCCTTCATCAGATGCCACGCCGACCAGTTCGAGACCCCGATGTGCCGAACCTTGCCGCTTGCGACCAGCGTATCGAGGGCCGAAAGCGTCTCCTCCAAGGGCACGGTGCCGTCCCAGCCGTGCATCTGCAGGAGGTCGATGCGGTCGGTGCCGAGTCGTTTCAGGCTTCCCTCACACGAATCGATGATGTGCCTCCTGGAGAGGCCCGATCCGACGGACTGGCTCGTGCCGAAGAAGACCTTCGTCGCGATGATCGCCTCGTCTCGACGGCCGGCGAGCGCCGTGCCGAGCAACTCCTCACAACGCCCGTCGCCGTAGGTCTCCGCGGTGTCGAACAGGTTGATCCCGGCGTCGAGGGCGATCGCTGCCTGGCGCTTTGCGCCCTCGGCGTCGACCTCCCCGAACTCCGAGTGCGCTCCCCAGCCCGTCGTGCCGAGCCCGAGCACCGACACCATCAGGTCGGATCCACCCAGCCGTCGGCGTCGCACCGGAGCCCCTCTCCCCGCGGTGTGGGAACGTTCTCAGCCAGAGACGGTACCATTCCGGCGGCTTCCGGCCGGAGTACACGACGAACTCGGTGTCACCGGTCGGTTCTTCGTCGCGGTAGTCCCCGCGGACCCGGATGTCCTGGAATCCGGCTCGCTCGAGCATCAGCTGAAGCTCGTGCCTGAAGTAGAGCATCATCTTCAGGACGTGCTCGTCCTTCTCGACGAGGACCCGTCGCGCCACATGAACCCAGGCATCTCCATCGCCACCTGCTGGGCAAGCGGGTCGACGTCGACGAGCCGCCCTCGGAGCTCGTACTCCGCGCCATCTGAACCGGTTCGCCGATCTCCCGGATCGGGCCAACCTCCCGGCAGCTCTCGACGTCGGTAGGTAGGGATGAACAACCGTCCCGTGCCGCACGCCACGTCGAGGGCAGGTTGCCCTGATTCGACGAACCTCAGGAAGTACGCGATCTCCGGGCCCGAGGTGTTGAACTCCGCCCACCACTTCGCGACGACACCGTAGTGGCAAGTCTGCGGCTGCGGGTCGTCCTCGTCTTGATGCACCGGCCCGATGTTGGCATACCTCGACCGAACCCTTCATCGCGACTCCGCGAGTCGGACCTGCTCGAGGTGATACTCGCCGTGCTTGCGCATGTCGCCGACGTCGGCCTGGGCCCAGCACCAGGTCGCGACACGAGCGCTGTTCAGCGTGCGGAGCAACCCGAGCAGCACCGCGTCCACCTCCGTGAACAGCCTCGCCGTCTCCTCGGGAAGGAAGGCGACATCCCATTCCAGGGGTCCGACGCACACCGCCTCCAGGTCGACCCACCGCACCCCGTTCGTCGTGACGAGGGCGTTATCCATGTGCGGTTCCCCGTGCAGGGCCCGCTCGGCGAGTTGTCGCGTGTCGAGTACCGTGGAGACGCGATCGTACGCGCGTCGCAACGTCGATCGATCGTCCCGGGCCAGCGCCACCATGAGCCGATCGTCGTCGAGCGTCGCTCGCGCTCGACGCACGCCTTCTCGGAAGTTCGGTAGCTCGCCGCGGTAGCGCGACAGACCTACGTGGAGTCTACGGAGCGCTCCGGCGACGTCGACCGGCGAGGGCTCTCGTGCCGCGTCGTGTTCGAGTCGCCGCCACAGCGTCACGAGGAACCCGGTGAGCTCGTCTCGGATCGGTTCGGCGTCGGGCATCGGCGGCGCGATCGGTGCGCCGGTGGCAGCGAGGATCTTGGCGACGGCGTGCTCTCGACGCAGCGCCTCTTCGCTGTGCGCCCGCGTGCCGACCTTGGCGATGATCTCGTGGGGCCGAAGCCACACGACCGTGTTGTTGGTCTCCTGCACGAGGACGGGATCGGCGACCACGTACCCGTGCCGTGCCGCCGCCCGGACGGCTGCAGCCACCTGCTCGGAGGTCACACCGGTCCGCGGCCGCCGATCAACCGTCGGCCGGCTTCCTCGCGATGACCCAGCGGGAATCTCCCCGACCGTAGCGGACGTCCATCTCCGTGCGGATCTCGGAGAGCTCGAGCTCGAAGCCGGCGTTCCGCAGAGACCGGTCGTATGACTGCGGTTCGACGCCTGCGAAGAACATCCGAACGTCGAGCCATTCCTCGACCCGGTCCTCGGCCTCCGTCGTGAGGAGCGACGTCATCAGCCGACCGCCGGGACGGAGCGACTCGAAGATCCTCGCGAACGCGGGTTCGACGTCATCTCGCGGCACGTGATTGAACACATAGAAGCCGACGACGCCGTCGAACGACGCGGGCCGGAACGCCATCGAGGTGAAGTCGCCGCGAACGAACGTCGCATCGGGAACGCGCCGACGCGCGATCGAGAGCTGCCCCTCCGACAGGTCGACGCCGACGTACCGGTGGTCGGCCGACAGCGCGGCGGCATCCGTGCCGGGGCCGCAGCCGAGCTCGAGGACGTCGGACCCCTCTCCCAGCCTCGCGAGTACCTCCCCGAGGAACCATCGCCTGGCCCCGGGCGCCCGTTCGTCGTTCCACTCCGGGAACGCCGTCCCCATCCGGTCGTAGCCCTCGGCGACGATGCGCTTCGGATCCAGCACACCGCGATCGGTTGACATCGGGCTCACCGGACGGTGATACCGGTCGCGTTCGTCGAGAGCGACTTCCCGTCCGAGCCGAGGACCTCCATCGTCACGCGATACGTGCCGGGATGCACGGTCGCGGGGATCGGCCAGTCGATGCGGTCGACCGTGTGTGCAGCATCCGCCGGGACCGTCACGGTGAGGTCGTTCTTGCTCGCGATCTCGTCCGAATCGGTGCGGACGATCCGCCAGGAGACCTGCGCGCCCTCCAGCTCGTGATGGAAGTCGTTGGTCACCCAGACCGTCGCGGTGAACGACGTGCCTCGGTCGTAGACCTTCTCGCGTCCGATGATGTACGGGTCGGGGTTCCGATCGAGGCTGATCAGCACCCGCCCGTACACCGCCTTCATCGCCTCGTACACCTGGTAGGGGCGCCGGTAGTAGTCGAGCAGGCCGGAGCCCATGATCGGGCACGGGTCGCTCCAGTAGTAGTGGTACATCGAGGCGATCGGGCGGTACTTCCTCTGCCGGAGGTACTCGATCTGCTCCTTCACGACCTGCGCCTCGTAGCCCTGGTAGTCATCGATGAACTCGCCCAGCGAGGCCCGCATCGGCACCTTCGCGAACCCGAACGCGAGGTTGTAGAAGCCACCGTGGTACTCCCAGGTGTCCCAGTCGGGGGGCCACAGTTTGTCCTCGGGGATGAACGTCTCCAACGTCTCGCGGACCGGGATCGAGCCGGCTCCGAACTCGACGATGTTCGGTGGGAGCTCGACCTGGTTGAGGTCGGTGTCGCCGTCCCAGCAGTAGCCGATCATCAGGTTGTACACGCCTTCGCGGTAGTCGCCCAGGTGGATCCAGCGCACCGGGTCGACCGTCCCCAGCGACTCCTTCAGGATCGGGCACAGCCGGTGGTAGTTGTTCGGCTTGTCCGGCAGGAGGTAGACCTCCGGCTCCTTGAAGACGGACCACATCCCGATGCTCGCGTGGTTCGTGAGCATCAGGCCCATGTCCACGATCATCTCGCTGGCCCGTTCGATGAAGTCGTCGCTGTCGCTCACGCAGTAGTGGAGTGGGAAGACCTGCCAGACGAGGAACCCCATCTCGTCGCACATCGTGTAGAAGCCGTCCTTCTCGACATGGCTGCCGATGCGGATCGAGTTGACCTCCATCTCGCGGATCTTCGCGAGGTCGTCGGTCCACATCTGCTCGTTCGCTTCGCTCATCCACTGGCTCGAGATGTAGCGCATGCCGCGCAGGAAGATCCGGCGTCCGTTGAGGATCCACTGTCCCGTTTGCTCGTCGTGCACGGCCTCCTTGATGCCGAACGTCAGGGTGATCGAGTCCCCGTGCGCGGTCACCGTCGCCGTGTAGAGGTCCGGATCGCCTTGGTCCCAGGTCCACCAGAGGCGGGCGTCCGGAACGGTGAGCACGAGCTTGTGCGTGGTGCGGCCGGGTTGGAGGGCGACGGTCCGCGTTCGATCGAGCGGCTCGCTATCGAAGGTCTTGGGCACGACGGTCAGTCTCAGATCTGTCTCCACCACCTCGCCGGTCGCGTTGTGGACGGTGACGTCGACGCTCACGAGCGCGGTGCCGTCTGGCTTGTCGAGCTTGTCGCCGAGCCAGTCCTTCTTCATGCCGATCTTCGTGAAGATCTTCACGTGGTCGACGTACACCTGCGGGCGGGCGATCAGCTCCACGCTCTCCCAGATGCCCCCCGAGTTGCCGTCCGAGCGGAACGACGTCATCGACCCTGGCCGGTGCATCGCGTCGATCATGTGACCCTTGATCTGGGAGATCGCCTTCGCCTGGTGCGTGCGGTAGGGGACCGAGAGCGGGTTCTCGGAGAAGTCGACCTGGACGTACTCGGTCTCGTCGCGCGGCGCGCCGTCCTTGACCACGACCACGTTGTCGCCGTCTAGATCGACCCGGTCGGTGACGTCGAACTCGAATGGGTTGAACATGCCCTCGTGTGATCCGAGGTACTCGCCGTTGAGCCACACATCGGTGAAGTAATCCACCGCCCCGAAACGGAGGAACAGGCGCTGGCCCCTGAGCTCGTCCGGGATGCGGAAGTCCCTGCGGAACCAGATCGTGCCGAAGAAGTCGCCGACCTCGGTCAGGTACCAGTTCGAGGGGAGCTGCATGTCCTTCCAGGACGAGGTGTCGAGGTCTCGGAGGTGGTATCCGAGGGACTCGCCTGGCTCGCCTCCCTCCAGCGCGTACTTCCAGACGCCGTCAAGGCTCAGCCGGGGTCGTCCCTCGTGCAGCGAGATCATCGGTTCGATCCCTTCCTCGGTCCGGGAGTATGGGAACGTTATCAGGGTCGCGCGTGCTCACGGCGACCCGAGATCGCGATGGCCTCGAAGAGGCCGAGTTTCGGCACGTGGATCGAGAGTGAGCGGCCGGTCCCGTGCCACTCGAGCGGCTGCCCGGCCACCAGAGCCGTCACGTCCGCCGGTTCCCCCTCGTAGGGGAAGACGACCTCGAGGTCGAGCATCGTCACCGGCTCGACGTAGCTCACGCCGAAGTGCCCGGAGCCGTTCACGAGGTGGAGGAGGTGGCTCGAGCCGTCTCCTCGCTCGTGGAGCGTCACCTCGACCATCGGTGACAGGTTGCCGGCGACGGGCTCCAGCGCCGTCAGGCGCTCGAGCACGTCGGCGATGAAGTCGGACGTGTTCGGATGACCGTTCCGGTGGAAGAGCGCTCCGCAGTTCCAGGGCACGTGGATCCCGCGTCCTTCCCCGAAGGGATTGATCGTCAGGCCGGGAGCGTCGGTCGCCTCGGGGAGAATCAGCCGCTCCGGCGGACCGAAGGGTCCCGGAGGGATCAGCGACAGGAGGCTGCTGGTGGCTTCCGGTCGGTACTCGGCGTCGACGTAGGGGCCGTCGAGGAACACGAGGTCGGTTCCGGCGAGACGAGGGAACGAGTCGCGATCGCCGACCCGGAGGTACGCGCCACGGACGTCGCAGATCTCGCGGATGCGCTCGATCCCGAGGCACGCGAGAACAGGCACGTCACGCGGCTCGAGATCCTCATCTCGCCATCCGCTGCGGCCGCTCGACACGAGGGTCCCGCCGCCCTCCACGAACCGGTCGAGCCGAGCCGCCGCGTCGTCGGAGAGAGGCTCGTGATCGGGGAGGATCACAACGTCGTATCGGGCGAGATGCTCGTCGGTCGCGGCGTCGACGAGGAGGACGTCGAAGAGGAAGTGATACTCGGCGAGGACCCGGAACCATCCACGGAACTCGTCGGCGTTCCCGTGAGCACCGGTGAGGAGCGCGACCCGCGCGCACGAGCGGAGGTCGCGGTACTCGTCCTCATGGGCCGCGTGGTACCCGAACAGGTCGCGAACGGCGGCGGCACCCGTCCGATCGTGTCGATGGTCCAGCCGGCCGATCACGTAGTAGTCGAGGCCGCCGCCGTTCGCGAGCGCCTGGGCGAGCCGCAGGCGTTGCCGCTCCGGCGATACGGCGACGTGCCGGACGGGGTAGTCGACGAAGTCCACCGACGCGTTGCTCGAGACCGTGCGGGGGAGCGAGCTCACCACCCACTTCGTGTTGGCGGAGGCGCCGTACTGCCAGTCCGGGAGCGGGCGATCCAACGCCGTGTTCGATTCCTGACGGACGAACCCCCCGAGATCGTCGGTCGGCCGGTCGATCGCGAGGTCCGGTCGAAGCCGGCGGATCATCGCCTCCATCCGTTGCTTCGAGGAGCGCACGACCTCACCCGTGAAGGCGATGTACCGCCGGTAGGTGGGATCCTCGATGTCCGAGGCGGTCGGGAGCTCCAGACCGGACGCGATCCGGAAACCCTCGATGCAGGCCTCGCAATGGCACAGACCGTGGTCGATCCCGCGGTAATCGTGCGTCTGGAAGCCGGTCATGTTGAAGAAGATGCCGTCGACATCCAGCTCGGTGATCGTCTCCTCGACGATCCGCGGGGCGCACTCCTGTTGGTAGCCGCCGGAGGGACAGACCCACACGTCGCCTTCCTCGTCGACGATCCCGCCGTCGGTCCGGCGATACGCCCACTCGGGGTGGAGCTCGTGAAGGGCCAGGCGGACCTTCGAGAAGTCCGCCCGGGCGATCACCTTGATCTCGGCGCCGTGGCAGGCCTCGATGATCGTCGCCAGGCCCTCGCCCCGGAGGAACGCGCTCTGCGTGTGGAACGGGAGCGATGTCGGATAGCTCGCGATGATGCCGGACGTGTTGATCATCGCGACCGTGGCGTGCAGTCCACGGAGGGACTCGACGTATCCCTCCGCGTCGATGTCCTCCATGTCGCGTTCGCGGAGATTCGTCTGGATCAGCCGCCAGGGTCGGTCCCACCAGCCGGCCTCGGTCGTGCGGGCGCTCGAAGGGTTCATCCGGCGTGGCTCCGTTCGTTCGCTCGGCGCCTCCAGCAGGAGTGTGGGAACGTTACCATCCGCCCTCGACGGCTCCGCCGTCGGATGCACCGGAGGTGACGCATGGAAGAGCGGATCGGCTTCATCGGGCTCGGGGTCATGGGGAAGCCGATGGCGCGCAACCTGCGGGCGGCCGGCCTCGGCCTCGTCGTGCACTCCCGTTCGTCGGGCCCCGTTGACGAGCTGGTGGCCGAGGGCGCCGAGCGAGCATCGATGCGAGCGAGCTCGCCGCGAGCGCCGATGTCGTGATCACGATGCTCCCCGACACGCCGGACGTGGACCTGGTGCTGTTCGGCGAACGTGGCGTCGCGGGCGGGATCCGTCCGGGATCCCTCGTGATCGACATGAGCACGATCCGGCCGACGGAGGCGAGCCGTTTCGCAGAGCGACTCGCGGCCGCAGATGTCGCGATGCTCGACGCGCCGGTCTCCGGGGGCGAGCGGGGTGCGATCGACGGAACGCTCTCGATCATGGTGGGAGGCGAGGACGACGCGTTCAGGCGCGCCCTCCCGATCCTCGAGATCCTCGGCGGGAACGTCACCCACGTCGGCGGATCGGGCGCCGGTCAGGTCGCCAAGGCCTGCAACCAGCTGATCGTCGGCGCGACGATCCAAGCCGTGGGGGAGGCCCTCGTGCTCGCAGCGAAGGCCGGAGTCGACCCCGCGACGGTGCGCGAGGCGCTACTCGGCGGGTTCGCCGGCAGCAAGATCCTCGAGGTCCACGGCCAGCGGATGCTGCGGAAAGACTTCGTGCCCGGCTTCCGCTCCGCGCTGCACCTGAAGGACGCCGAGATCGTCACCGAGACGGCCGAGGAGCTGGGGTCTCCGACCCCGTCGTTCGCCGTCGCGGCCGCAGCCCTCGGCACGCTCGTCGCGACCGGGCACGGCGACCTCGATCACTCCGCGCTCGTCACGCTCCTCGAGGACCGGGCCGGCGTCGTGGTGGCAGAGGCGTCCGCCGAGCCCGGCCGGCAGCCGTCCGAAGGGGAGACCTGAGATGCGACTGGAGCTCAACCTCGACTTCGAGGAGCGGTTCGCCGCGGACCGGTTCTTCTTCGGCGTCGCGTACGCCCCGTACTGCGAGGGAGGAGGGCTCAATCGACCCGACGGGTTCAAGAACACGGACTGGACGCGTCGGGCACCCCGCCACACCGGCGACGGCGAGGGGATCCGCTTCTGGGAGAACTACGCCGACCATGTTCGCCTGGCCGCCTCGCTTGGGCTGAACGCGTTCCGGATGGGCATCGAGTGGGCGCGCTGTCAACCGTCACCTTCCATTGAGCCGACCGACCCACCCGAGTGGGATGCCTCGGCGCTCGACCACTACGCCGACATGGTGGAGCTCGTGATCGATCTGGGGATGCAGCCGATCATCACGCTGCATCACTTCACGCATCCGCTCTGGTTGGGCCTGGACATCTGGCTCGAGGACCGGGGCCCCGATCAGCTCGTCGCCGCGGAGATCCGGATCGTTGAGGAGATCAACACGCGACTGATGGCTCGAGGCGGCAAGAAGATGGCGCACTTCCTCGTCTACAACGAACCCAACCTGGTCCCGCTCTTCTATCACTCCCTCGGCTGGTATCCGGTCGAGCGCGTGGGCCCGGAGTACCTGCTCCCGGCCTTCGACACGATGCTGTCCCACTACGTCAAGGCCTACGACGGGCTCCACGACCTGTTCGACGCGCGAGGCTGGGGGAGTCCGAACGTCGGGTACACGATCGCGAGCCTCAACCCGTACGAGTACGACAAGCAGCTCGACGACCTGCTCCGACTGCGCAGCTGGGGCGTGGCGCGCGAAGACGCGGCCGCCCGGATCGCCGAGTGCCGAGCCGCATGGCGGACGCGCATCGACGATCTGGCGATGTCACAGCTGACCGACGAGCAGTACGAGCGGTACGAGGAGATGGTGGGCACTATCGCCGGGCTGCTGCCGTCCGAGGGATTCACCAAGACGCTCGACGCCGTGTACGCGTCGCCCCGGGCGAAGAAGCTCGACTATCTGTCGCTGAACGTCTACGAGCCGTTCGGGGGTGCCCGCCGTGACCCGGGCGATAAGGATCGGCGGGTCAAGTGGGAGCGATACATGGTGGACGGCGAGGTCTATCGCACGTTCATCCTTGCGAAGCACGACTTCAACACCGACCTACCCATCTACATGGGCGAGAACTCGCTCGGAAACATCCAGCCGGCAGGCGAACCCGCCCAACCTCGCCCGGACGGCTGGTCGCGGGAGCGGTACCTCAAGACGTACCTGATGGAGATGATCCGCTGCATGAAGGAGGGCGTGCCGATCCAGGGGTACCTCTACTGGACGCTGGTGGACGACGTGTATCCGCCCCGGCTCGGGCTCTACAACTACGACTTCGTCGATCATCGGATCCTCGACACGGACGGCTTCGGGCAGCCATCGGGCAGGATCTACGCCCACCTGATCTCCGCGCTGCGGAGTGGCGACAAGGCCATGATCTCCCACGCCTTCGTCAAGGCGTACTCGTCCGGCTGAGACCCGAACACCACTCGTTCGACCGGTCTACGC
>JBOGVD010000006.1:0-6098 GCA_050696355.1 Actinomycetota bacterium | reverse complement strand
CTGGGGAACCGACTCGTGGGGATCCTGCACGGCTGCCTCAGCCACCGCGAGCTCTACCGGGAAGACGCCGCTTGGCCGGTCCAAGAGGCCAAGGTCGCTTGACAGTTGCGAGCGTGGGATATCTAGGCTCCGCCGTCCGGTCCTCGCACGAGCGTCGCCGTGACGATCAGGCGCTCCCGGCTGGAGTATCTGGGGTGGCACGTGGTGAGGACGAGGGTCGGACGCTCGGTGTGATCGAGCACCACGCCGGATCCCGCTTCGGGGATGGTGAACCCCTTGTCGACTTCGTAGCGATAGGTGCCGTGCTTGGTGACGAGCTCGATCGTGTCGCCCGGCCGCACCCGGTCGAGGTCGAGGAACGGGTGCAGGTACGTCGTCCGGTGACCCGCGATCCCGACCCTCCCCGCGCCGTCCCATGGATCGGCGGAGTCCGGATAGTGGACCGGACCCTTCTTCAGCGCCTCCGTCCATCCCTCCGAGAGGAACGGGACGTCCTCGGGGCCCTCGACCACGATGAAATCGACGTCGATCGAGGGGATCACGATCGCGGCGTACGCCTCGCCCGGGAGGTAGCGATCGTCACCCCGGGGCGGCGTGGGGTGTTCGACGACCGGCGCGAGCTCGGTCCGCAGCTCGTCCTGGGCGCGGGCGGTCTCCAGGCCCGTTCCCCAGAGGATCCAGGCGACGTAGCCGGCCAGCCCGGCGGCCGTCATCAGGCACGCGAACCCGAAGCCCCGGATGACAGCGCGGATCCGCGATCGCTCCCGCATCGCTCCACCGTAACCGTGGAGGCGAACGGCGACATCTGCCGAAGGTCCAGGTCAGCGCGTCCATGGCCGGCCGGGTCGCGGGCCCGCGCTAGCATCGTCGCGTGAGCGTCATCTCCCCCCTGCTCGAAGGCCTCAACGACATCCAGCGAGAGGCCGTCCTCCGGACCGAGGGTCCGGTCCTGATCGTCGCCGGAGCGGGGTCGGGCAAGACCCGCGCCCTCACCCATCGGATCGCCTACCTGATCCGGGGATGCGGCGTCTCGCCCGGCGAGATCCTGGCGATCACCTTCACCAACAAGGCATCCCGAGAGATGGCGGAGCGCGTCGGAGAGCTCCTCGGCGGGCCGATCTCCCGCGGGATGTGGGTCCTCACGTTCCACTCCACCTGCGCACGGATCCTCCGGAAGGAGCACACGCACCTCGGCATCCCGTCCAACTTCACGATCTACGACGACGGCGACACCGAACGGCTGATCGCCGGCATCGGACGGGACATGAACGTCGACCCCAAGCGCTACCCCGCGAAGGCGGTCGCCTCGGCGATCGGCAAGGCGAAGGATCGGGTGCTGGGGGCGGAGGAGTTCGCCGAGCTCGCGTCGAACCTCTACGAGGAGACCGTGGCCCGCATCTACGTGGAGTACGAGCGGCGGAAGCGGGAGGCGGGAGCCCTCGACTTCGACGACCTGATCAGCCAGGCCGTCCGCCTCTTCCGCGACCATCCCGAGGTGCTGGAGCACTACCAGGAGCGGTTCCGCTACATCCTGATCGACGAGTACCAGGACACGAACCGGGCGCAGTACGAGCTCGTGAACCTGCTCGCTGCCAGGTACCGCAACATCTGCGTGGTGGGGGACGCCGACCAGGGCGTGTACTCCTGGCGGGGCGCGACGATCCAGAACATCCTCGACTTCGAGCGCGACTACCCGGCTGCGGCCGTGTTCCTGATGGAGCAGAACTACCGCTCGACGCAGAACATCCTCACGGTGGCCAACGCGCTGATCGAGAACAACGTCCAGCGCAAGCCGAAGAACCTCTGGACGGAGGCCGGCTCCGGGGACCCGGTCGTGCGGGTGCGCGCCAACGACGAGCACAGCGAGGCGTACTTCGTCGCGCAGGAGATCGAGCGCCTCCGGAACGAGGAGGGGTTCAGCTACCGGGAGGTCGCGATCTTCTACCGCACGAACGCGCAGTCCCGGGTGATCGAGGACGTCTTGATGCGGGTCGGGATGCCGTACCGGGTCTTCGGCGGGGTGCGCTTCTACCAGCGCAAGGAGATCAAGGACGTCCTCGCGTACCTCCGGCTCCTCACGAACCCGCAGGACGTGATCTCGTTCCGGCGGGTCGTGAACACGCCGAAGCGGGGGATCGGGGACGCCACGGTCGCCGCGCTCGAGGGGTTCGCGCGTGAGGAAGGGATCGACGTGATGGAGGCCTGCCGGCGGGTCGACGAGATCGCGTCGCTCGCGTCGCGAGCGAAGGGGGCGGTGGCCGGGTTCACGCAGGTGATGACGGCGATCGCCGGGCACCTGGAGGACCGCACCGGGCCCCCGCGGATGGTGGAGTTCGCGGCCCAGGAGTCCGGCTACCTCGCGGAGCTCGAGGAGGATCGCACGGTCGAGGCGCAGGGCCGGATCGAGAACATCCAGGAGCTGTCCGGCGTGGCGGCGGAGCTCTTGGCGCGCGATCCCGACGCCGGCCTCGACGCGTTCCTCGAGCAAGTCTCGCTGATCGGGGAGCAGGACGACTACGACGAGGAGGAGTCCTCCGTCACGTTGATGACGCTCCACATCGCGAAGGGGCTCGAGTTCCCCGCCGTGTTCATCGTGGGGCTCGAGGACGGGATCTTCCCGCACTACCGGTCGATGACCGACTCCGCCCAGCTGGAGGAAGAGCGTCGGCTGCTCTACGTCGGGATCACCCGGGCGCAGAAGCGCCTGTACCTGTGCCACGCGTGGGGACGGACGCTCTTCGGCCAGACGAACTACAACCCGCCGTCGAGGTTCCTGAACGAGCTGCCCCCGAGCCTGCTCGACGTGCGGGAGGAGGGCGGGTCGGGCGGCCGCTCCCGTCCGCGCGACGCGTCCCGTGGCGGACGCGCCAGCCGCTCGGAGAGCGGGTACACGGTCGTCGGGCTCCCGGGGAAGGGACAGGTCGACGTGCCGCCCACCGGCTCCTGGGCACCCTCGCCACCCCCGAAGCGCGAGGTCCCCACCGTCGCCGAGGGAGACACCGTCGTGCACGAGCGCTGGGGAGAAGGGGTCGTCGTGGCGATCAAGGGACACGGGGAGGACACCGAAGCGACGATCGCGTTCTCCGAGGCCGGGGAGAAGCGGCTGCTGCTCTCCTACGCGCCCCTCACGCGCGTCGGCTGAACGTCACTCGGCGTCTGGAAACGGGAGCACTCGTGTCCCACGCTCGGGATCCCAGGCGAGGACGGTCTTGGGCTCGGCGAACGAGATGAACCCAGCGGACCGGACGTCTACCGAGAACGCGTGGAAGTTCGGTTCGTCCGGAGCCCAGTCGATCCTCGCCTTCACTACATCCCGGTACGCACCGCGCAGGTCCGGATCCTGCACGTCGACGGCGCGAGCATAGATCTTCGCGTCCCCCACCGTGCCCATCCGATCGGTGGTGCACGAATGCAGCACGCACCGTGGGTCGCGGAGGAGATCGAGCGCCTTCCGGCTCAGCCACATCATCCCGAGGATCAGGTGCCTCTCGGCGAAGTCGAGCTCGCAGGGGCTGATCCGGGGCGACCCGTCGGCGCGGAGCGTGCCGAGCATGCAGAGCTCCTGCCGCTCGAAGCGCTCGACGGCCCGTTCGGCGATCTCCGGACAGGCCTTCGCGAACTCGTCCCACCGCACGACGGCAGGGTAGCGCTCAGGTGAGGCGTTCGAGGACGTTCCGAGTCACCCGTCGCACGTCGGGGTCGCCGCCCTCGATCCCGTCGGTCCAGTCCGTGCAGCCTGCGTGGAAGACGGTCCCGCCGCCGGCGTGATCGAAGCAGCCGAGCACCGCGTGATTGTTCGCGATGCGGCCGACCTCGTCCTCCCAACGCTCGCCGAACAGGACGCGCGCCACGTGCTCGAGCTCACCCGGCTCGTGCGCGTATCGCGACGGTTGCTCGTCCTGCGACCAGAGCCGCGCGGGTGCCGTGGCGAGGACCTCCAGGGTGTCGGGCGCTCCGTCCCGGTGCGTGGCGATCGGCAGGCCGTCGCGCAGCGCGAGCTCGCACCCGTCCACCTCGTAGCCGACGATCGCGTCCGCGAGCCCGAGGGCGTCCCCATAGCGGAGCTCCGTCCCCTCGAACGCCCAGTGGTCGGGCCGGTGCACCGTGTACGCCCCGGAGGCGCGCGGCACGCCGAGCCCGTACCGCGAATAGCCGCCCCGGGAGAACGAGAGACCCGTCATCGCCGCCTCGGGCCGGCCGATCCTCCGGTCGGGCCACGCGCCGGTCAGGAGTCGTTCGACCGGCGTGCCGAGCACGGGGTCCTCGTCCGCCCGGTACTTGAAGCAGGTCATCGCCCGACCGCCCTCCTCGAAGCGGACCTGCCACCAGCACGTGTTGCCGCCGAAGAAGGCCGCGTTGCCGCCCCCTGCGAGGAATCCCTCCACGGTGTCCCGCATCCCCCAGGACCAGTACTCGTCGTGCCCGACCGAGAGGAAGAGCCGGTGGCCGTCCAGGACCTCCGGGTACTCCTCCAGGTCCTGGGAGGTCGCGACGTCGATCGCGAAGCCCTCGCGCTCGGCCCACGCGACGAACGGCCGCTCCCACGTCCACCAGCCCGCGCCACCGCTCCAGGGCGACAAGCCCCGCTCCTGCGCCCAGGCGACATAGCCGAGCGCCTCCCGGTCCGGCACGGCCTGGGCCTTCCGAACCGCAGGCTGGGGCTTGGCGAGGAAGCCCCGCGCCAGCGGCCGCTCGAACGACACCCGCGTGCCGCCGGTGTAGAGCGAGGGGCCACCCCAGTCGTTGTACGCGTTGGCGGTGGCGGTCGAGAGGACGAGGACGATCGGCGCGCGGTCCGTATCCGGCCGGACGGCGAAGAACGCATGCGCCTCCTCATCGCCGCTCGTGAGCCGAACGGTGTAGACGCCGGACCGCCACCCGCCGTCCACCGGGATGGCCAGGGCGGCCGGCCAGCCGCAACCGGTCGCGGACGCGTCGGCCGGGACCGGATGCGCCGTTCCGGCGACGGCGTCCATCCGCCAGACCACCTGCCGCTCACCGCCTTCGCGGGCCACCTCCACGCCGAAGGGTACGGACGAGGAGGCGTGGAGCGCGACCTCCTCGCCGGGGAGCACGCTCTGGGGCCACACGTAGCCGTCGAGCACGATCGCCCTACCGGGTGAGGACGTAGAGCCCGGCGGCGAGGATCACGAGACCGGCGACCAGGGAAGCGATCACCCATGCCAGACCGAGCCGGCCGCGGTAGGGGCCGAGCGTTCCCACCTTCGTCGTGGGTTTCAGGCCCGGAGGCCGGAACTGGATGCGCTTCCTGGCCACGGCTGCAGTCTCTCATCCGGCGGCCATGGGAGCCGCTCACGACGTGGGGGATCCGTGGCGCTCGGTAGACTCGATCGCATGGCGGACAAACTCCGGGTGATCGTGGCGAAGCCGGGCCTCGACGGGCACGATCGCGGCGCCAAGGTGGTGGCCCGGGCGCTCCGCGACGCCGGCTTCGAGGTGATCTACACGGGCCTGTTCCAGACCCCCGAGCAGATCGCGGAGGCCGCGATCCAGGAGGACGCCGACGCCGTGGGGCTCTCGTGCCACTCGGGCGCGCACATGACGCTGTTCCCGAAGGTCGTGAACGAGCTCCGCGCGCGCGGGGCAGGTGACGTCGTCGTCGTCGCCGGCGGGGTCATCCCCGCCGACGACATCCCCAAGCTCGAGGAGGCCGGGATCGAGCAGGTCTTCACCCCCGGAGCCAACACGGGGGACATCGCGTCGTGGCTCCGCGAGCGGCTGAGCGCGAAGGCCTGACGGGATCCGCGTGGACCTGTACGAGCACATGGGCAAGGACCTGTTCAGCGCCCACGGCCTCCCGACGCCTCGAGGGATCGTCGCCTTCGGTGCGGACGCCGCCGCCGTCGCCACGCGGGAGCTCGGCGGTCGGTCGGTCGTGAAGATCCAGGTGCAGGTCGGCGGTCGTGGCAAAGGCGGCGGGGTCGAGCTCTGCGATTCCCCCGAGGCGGCCGCCGAGGCCGCCGACCGGATGATCGGCACCTCGTTCAAGGGCTTCGCCGTCACGCGCGTCCTCGTCGAGGAGCTCCTGCCGATCGCTCGGGAGTTCTACACATCCTTCCTGCTCGACCGCTCGGTCG
>JBOGVD010000005.1:0-9172 GCA_050696355.1 Actinomycetota bacterium | reverse complement strand
GCCGAAGCCCGGCCGGCCGCCCCCGTTTCCGACCGCTTCCCTCCGCGGCCGCCCGCGCGCCGGGACCCGCGACACGGGCGGCACCGGATCGAGGTGGCGAACGTCACGTTCGGTCGGTGCGAGCCGGCACCGACCCGTGGAGGCCGGGTCCCTAGGGTCGGTGCATCGACCAGATCCCGAAGGGATCGAGAGGAAAGGGGGAGCCATGAGCGCCCAGGGAGCGATCCTCCGCAGAGGAACCGTCCACCTGCCGATCTGGCCCGTGGCCGTGCTCGTCGTCGCAGCCGCCGCCACCCTGATCGGGTTGTCGTCGCTCGACGGAGCCGCGCCCACCAGGGTCACGACCGTGACCGACTCCGAGCGGCTCGCGAGCTCGAGCGCCGCGGTCCGGGAGCAGGGTGCCGTGGTCCCCGTCACCTGGGGTGTCTCGCACGTCACGCCCTCGGCGACCGGATTCGCCGGCTTCGAGAACCCCGGCGCCTACGTCACCCAGGCGGCGACCTACGCGCCGGGCCTCGAGAACCCGGGCGCGTACCCGGCAGGACCCGCGACCGAGATCGGCGGGCTGACCTCGAACCCCTGCCCGGTGTCGTGCCAGCTCGCGCGACGCTGATCGGCGGATGATCTCGAAGGGGCCGGCGCGATGCGCCGGCCCCTTCGTCGTGCGGACCTTCCTGCCCCGGAACGCGCCTTACGCGGCCGCGCCGTGGCACTTCTTGTACTTCCGCCCGCTCCCGCACGGGCACGGGGCGTTGCGAGGGACTTTGTCGCTGATGACCTGGTTCGGGTTCGAGTCCGGCACCGCCCCGGCGTCAGCGGTCTCCTCGTCGCCGTGGGTCTCGCGCACCCGCCCGACCTTCTGCTCCGCGACCCGGCGCTGCGGCTGCTCGGGCCGGACCAGCTCCACGCGGTAGATGTAGCGAACGAACTCGGACTGGATCGTTGACGTGAGCTCTTCGAACATGTCGAAGGCCTCGCGCCGGTACTCGGTGATCGGATCCTTCTGCGCGTAGCTCCGCAGGTAGATGCCCTCCTGCAGGTAGTCCATCTCGTAGAGATGCTCGCGCCAGCGGGTATCGATGATGTTCAACAGGACCACGCGCTCCAGCTCGCGCATCGTCTGCTCGCCGACCGCCGCCTCCTTGGACGCGTACGCGGCGAGCGCGTCCTCGATGAACGCCGCCTGGAGCGCCTCGCTCTCCGCGATCTCGTCGACCTGCTCCTTCGTGAGCGAGACCGGATACACCTCGGACAGGGCCGTGAACAGCCCCTCCCGGTCCCACTCCTCGGCGAAGATCTCCGGCGGGCAGTACGTGGCGACCGTGGCCTCGACCACGTCCCGGACAAACCCCAGGGCCTCCTCCGTCAGATCCCCTCCCTCGAGGATCTTCCGGCGCTCGCCGTAGATCACGGTCCGCTGGCCGTTCATCACCTCGTCGTACTTGAGGACGTTCTTCCGGCGCTCGTAGTTGAGCTCCTCGATCTGGCCCTGGGCGTTCTGGACGGCGCGCGTGACCATCTTGGCTTCGATCGGCTCGTCCTCCGGCCACTTCAGGCGCTCCATGATCGAGGAGACCCGATCGGAGGCGAACATCCGCATCAGGTCGTCCTCGAGCGAGAGGTAGAACAGCGACGCGCCGGGGTCCCCCTGCCGGCCCGAGCGGCCCCGGAGCTGGTTGTCGATCCGGCGGGATTCGTGGCGCTCCGTCCCGAGCACGTAGAGGCCGCCGAGCTCGACGACCTCGTCGTGCTCGGCGTCCGTCTGCGCCTTGAACTTCGCGAAGATCGGCTCGTACTCGGCCTCGTACGCGGCCCGCTCCTCGTCGTCCATCTCGAAGAGCAGGTACCGATCGTTGTCGAAGTCCCGCGCCGCCATCTCCTGTCGGGCCAGGTACTCCGGGTTCCCACCGAGGAGGATGTCGACCCCGCGCCCCGCCATGTTGGTCGCGACCGTGACCGCGCCCTTCCGGCCGGCCTGGGCGACGATCATCGCCTCCTTCTCGTGGTTCTTCGCGTTCAGCACCGCATGCGTCACGCCCCGGCGGTTCAACAGGCCCGACAGCTTCTCCGACTTCTCGATCGACACGGTGCCCACGAGGATCGGCTGCCCCGTCTCGTTCCGCTCGAGGATGTCCTCGACGAGGGTGTTCCACTTGGCGTCCTCGTTCTTGAAGATCAGGTCCTGCAGGTCCTCGCGGACCATCGGCTGGTTCGTCGGGATCTCCGTGACGCCGAGGTCGTAGGTCTCCTCGAATTCGGTCAGCTGCGTCTTCGCGGTTCCCGTCATGCCCGCGAGCTTGTCGTACATCTTGAAGTAGTTCTGGATCGTGATCGTCGCGAGGGTCTGGTTCTCCTCCTTGATCCGGACGCCCTCCTTGGCCTCGATCGCCTGGTGGAGCCCCTCCGAGTAGCGGCGCCCTTCCAGGATCCGCCCGGTGAACTCGTCGACGATCTTCACCTCGCCGCCCTGGACCACGTACTCGTCGTCCCGCTTGTAGAGCTCCTTCGCGCGGAGGGCGTTGTGCAGGTGGTGCACGAGCATCGTGTTCTCGTGGTCGTAGAGGTTGTCGATGCTCAGCAGCTGCTCCACCTTCGCCACACCGGACTCGGTCACCGCGACCTGGAACTTCGCCTCCTCGACCTCGTAGTGCTCGTCGCGGGTGAGCTGCGGCGCGATCTTCGCGAACGTCTGGTACCACTTGGCGCTGTCCTGGACCATGCCGCTGATGATCAGCGGCGTCCTCGCCTCGTCGATCAGGATCGAGTCGACCTCGTCCACGATCGCGAAGTGATGGCTGCGCTGGACCGTGTGTTCCAGACGCATCGCCATGTTGTCACGGAGATAGTCGAACCCGAACTCGTTGTTGGTGCCGTAGGTGATGTCGGCGGCGTAGGCGGGACGCCGCTGCTCCGGGCTCATCTGCGACTGGATCAGCCCCACCTCGAGGCCGAGGAGCCGATAGATCCCGCCCATCCACTCGGAGTCGCGCTTGGCCAGGTAGTCGTTGACGGTCACGAGGTGGACGCCCTTGCCCTCGAGGGCGTTCAGGTAGCCGGGCAGCGTGGAGACGAGCGTCTTGCCCTCTCCCGTCCGCATCTCGGAGATCCCGCCATGGTGCAGCGCGGCACCGCCCATCAGCTGGACGTCGAAGTGCCGCTGGCCGATCGTGCGGCGCGCGGCCTCTCGGGTGGTGGCGAACGCCTCCGGGAGGAGATCGTCGAGGGGCTCGCCGTTCTCGAGACGTTCGCGGAACCCGACGGTCCGGCGCGCGAGGTCCTCGTCCGAGAGCTCCTCGATCTCCGGTTCCCACGTGTTGACGAGCTTGGCGAGCTGCTCGAGCTCCTTGCGCCGGCGACCCTCGCCGATGTTGCTGAACCTGTCGATGAAGGGCAACGCGGGTCCCTTTCGGTGGTCGGGAACTTCGATTCTACCGGCGCCCGGCGTCAGACCTCGGAGACCACGGAGGGGGCGCGGGCCGGCTCCCGCAGACGGGCGACCAGGACCAGGGCCAGCGCGACGATCACGGCGAACCCGACGCCGAGCGCACCGAAGCCCGCGGCCTCGAGCACGATGCCCCCGCCGAGGCCGGCGGCCGCCGACGTCAGGCTGATGAGCAGATCGGTGAAGCCGAGGGCGCCCGCCCGCTCGTTCGGCGCCGTGAGGTCGCTGATCACGGCGGTCGCCCCGAGGAACGTCGCCGACCAGCCGAGGCCGATCGCGAGGAGCCCGGCGCCGATCACGACCGCGTTCGCCTCGGAGGCGGCGAGTAGCGCCCCGACGATGCTGGTCGCGCACCCGGCGACCAGGGCGGCCCGGCGGCCGGCTCGGTCCATCCACCGGCCGATCAACGGCGCGAACGCGAACATCCCGGCGATGTGGGAGCTGATCACGAGGGAGATCGTCGTGCCGCCGTGATGCGCGTGGTCCAGGGCGGTCGGGGTGACCCCCATCACGCCGACCATGGCCATCTGCCCGACGGCGCCCGCGAGCACCGCGGTCCGGAAGGCCGGGACGCGCAAGAGCTCGCGTGGACTCCGACCGCCGGTCCCCTCCACGGTCGTCTCGACGACCGCCAGGTCCCGGGGGTCGGGCCGGACGAGGAGCGCGCAGGCGAGGGCGCCGAACGACGCGCCGATCGGCACGATCCACGGGAGCAGCGAGCCCTCTCCCGCCGCCTCCTCGATCACCGCCGCCAGCATCGGGCTGCCGACGGCGCCGATCGTGCCGGCCGCCAGCAGGATCCCGACCGCGTGTCCCCGGCGCTCCGCCGGGTACATGTCGGCGACGGCGCCGCGGCCGAGGTTCGCGCCGCCGAGGGCGACGCCGAACGGCACGGTGCTGGCCAGGAGTCCGGCGAAGGACCCCGCGCGGATCGAGAGGGCGGCCACGGCCGCGGCGGCCCCCACCAGGAGGTAGGACAGGATCAGGCCCGGGCGACGTCCCACACGGTCCATCCATCGGCCGATCAGCGCGGCGCCGGCCGCCGCTGCCAGGAAGTACAGACCCCATAACACGCCGGCCGCCCCATCGCGGCCGGTGAGGCGCGAGGCGGCGGGCCCTCCGATCACGAGCATCACCGGGAAGGAGGTCTGCACGAACCCCTGCGCGACCGCCAGCAGGATCGTGTTCCGGCGGACGAGCCGCTCTCGCTCGGCGGCGCCGGTGGTGGCCGAGCCCGGCATCGGTCCGAGCGTCACAGGGGCTCCGTCAGCGCACCGAGCCGCTCGACGAGCCGGGCGTTCTCCGTGTAGTCGACCGGGACCGCGATCACCGACACCGCCTCGTCGTCCAACGCCGTCCGGAGCGTGGGCAGCAGCTCCGAGACCGCGCCGATCTCGTAGCCCTTCGCGCCGAAGCTCTCCGCGAACCGCACGAAGTCCGGGTTCGTGAATGACACCGCCGCTCTCCTCCCGAAGTGGATGTCCTGCTTCCATCCGATCAGGCCGTACCCGCCGTCGACCCACACGAGGATGACGAAGTGCACCTTCTCCCGGACGGCGGTCTCGATCTCGGCGGCGCTCATCAGGAACGCGCCGTCCCCCATCACCGCCAGCACCTTCCGCTCCGGGTGCACGAGCTTGGCGGCGAACGCGCCGGGCAAGGCGAACGCCATCGTGGCCAGACCGTTCGAGATCAGGCACGCGTTGGGCGCGTACGTGGGGAACAGCCGGGCCATCCAGATCTTCACGGCGCCCGTGTCGCAGAGCACGATGTCCTCCCGGCCCAGGGCCTCGCGTACGTCATGGACGATGCGCTGGGGCCGCACCGGGAACGCGTCGTCGCCGGCGCCGGATCGGAGCTCGTCGCGGAACCGTTCGCCCGGGGGCTCGCGATCGCGCGTCGGCTTCCCGGACGCGGCCTCCGAGATCGCGTCCAGCGACGCACCGATGTCCCCCTGGACGCCGACCTCCAGGGTGTAGGCCTCGTCGACCTCGGCCACCGACCGGTGGATGTGCACGATCGCCTTGTCCCGAGCAGGGTTCCAGCGCTCCGGCGCGTACTCCACGAGGTCGTAGCCGACGGCCACGACGACGTCGGCCCGGTCGAAGCCGAAGTTCGCGTAGTCCCGCACCATGAAGCCGATCGTGCCCAGGGCGCTGGGATGGTCGTCCGGGAAGACGCCCTTGCCGAGGAACGTCGTGGCGACCGGCAGGTTCAGACGCTCGGAGAACCGGACCAGCGCGGCCATCGCCCCGTCGCGGCCCACGCCGGGGCCGGCGAGCACCACGGGGGCCTCGGCATGGCTCAGCACCTCCACGGCGCGCTCGACCTGCGCCTCCGCGGGCGCCGGGTCGACCGGGACGTTCACCTTCAGCGGCGTACCCTTCGTCTCCTGCTCCGCGACGTCCTCGGGCAGGATCAGGAACGTCGCCCCCGGTCGTTCGGTCCGAGCCTGTTTGAACGCCTTGCGCACCATCTCCGGCACGGCTTCGTCGACGGTGATCATGCCGCCCCACTTCGTGATCGGGCGGAACAGCTGGACGAGGTCGACGGCCTGATGGGACTCCTTGTAGAGCCGATGGAGGCCGGCCTGCGCCGTGATCGCCACGAGCGGATGCGAGTCCAGGTGCGCGTTGGCGATCCCGAGCATCAGGTTGATCGCGCCCGGGCCCAGGGTCGCGAGGCACACACCCGGTCGGCCGGTCAACGCTCCGTACGTGTCGGCCATGAACGCCGCCCCGCGCTCGTCGCGCGTGGTGACGAACCGGATCGAGGAGCTCGCGAGCGCGTCGATCACGTGCAGGTTCTCCTCGCCGGGCAGGCCGAAGACGTGGTCGACGCCCTCGTTCTCGAGGCACTCGACGAGCAAGCGAGCCACGGTTCGGGCGCCGTCCGCGGGTTCCATCGCGCGTCAGGCTACCGGGGGAGCGGACCGGTACGCTCGGCCTCGTGGAATTCCGCGACGTGGTCCGGCACCGCCGGATGGTGCGGCGCTTCGACCGGCGACCGATCCCGCGCGACGTGGTCGACCGCATCCTCGACGTCGGCCGGCGTGCGCCCTCGGCGGGGTTCTCGCAGGGGCTGGAGCTCCTGGTCCTCGACACACCGGAGACGGTCGCCACGTTCTGGGAGACGACCCGCGACCCGGAGTTCGGCTGGGAATCGGAAACCGTCGCGCACGGGCCGACCGCGTTGATCCTGCCGCTCCCGGACCCGCGGCGGTATCTCGAGCGGTACGCGCAACCCGACAAGATCGCGTTCGGCATGGACGAGGAGGCGAACTGGCCGGTGCGGTTCTGGGAGATCGACGCCGCGATGGCCTCGATGTTGATCCTCCTGGCGGCCGTCGACGAGGGGCTCGCCGGCTGGTTCTTCGGGATCACGTTCGGGGAGCGGGCGCTGCTGGACCGCTTCGGCGTGCCGCCCCAGCTGCGACCGGTGGGGATCATCGGGCTCGGCTATCGCGCGGAGGACGAGGCGCCGACGGGGTCGTGGACGAAGCGGCGACGACGTCCGCTCGCAGAGCAGATCCACCGCAACGGCTGGTGAGGCGGCCCGTTCAGCTCAGCTGGTCCCACAGCTGGCGGGTGAGCTGCGCCTGCGCGACGTGTTCTCGGAGATGCTCGAGCGCGTGCAGCAGCGCCCAGGCCGCGGACACGGGGTCGTCGTCGGGGACCGCCCGCTCGGCGCCGGCGTCGAACGCCTCGGCCGGATCCAGCCGCTCGCGGCACTCCCCGACCATCCGGTCGAAGAAGGCCAGCAGCTCGGCGTCGCTCCCCGACTCGGCCGCGAACTCGGACGGACGGTCACGGTCCGGGAGGCTCGCCCCCCTCGCGACGGTGAGCCACCATCGGGTGCTGTGCATCGAGTGGACCGCCAGCACGGTGATCGGGTTCGTGTCGTTCGCGGGAGGCCGCCAGGCGAGCGCCTCCGGCGACGTGCCCTCGATCACCTCGCGCATCCCACCGAACGCCTCCTCGAAGAGATCGCGGGCCGCCACGACCATGGGATCCGGCATCAGGCGGGCACGCGAGCGATCACGTGATCTCGATCATCTTCTCGCGCACCGCGTAGACGACCGCCTCCATGCGCGAGTGGAGGTGGAGCTTCTCCAGGATGTTGCGGATGTGGTTCTTCACCGTGTTCTCGGAGATGAACAGCTGCTTGGCGATGTCACGGTTGTTGAGGCCCCGCGCCACGAGCCGGAGCACCTCCATCTCACGGTCGGTGAGCTTGGGCGCCGGCATCTGCGGCCGCTCATCGGCCTCCTTCGAGATCGCGGCGAACTCCGTGAGCAGCTTCGAGGCCATCGACGGTGAGATCCGCGACTGCCCTGCCCAGACGCTCCGGATCGCGTCCGCGACCTCCTCGATCGGGATCTCCTTCAGCAGGTAGCCGGCGGCCCCGGCCTTGATCGCGTCGTAGAGATCGCCCTCGTCGTCGGAGATCGTGAGCATGAGGATCTTGCAGTGCGGGATCAGCTCCTTGATGTGACCGGCGGCTTCGATGCCCGAGCGCTTGGGCATCCGCACGTCCATCAGGACGACGTCGGGCATCAGCTCCTGCGCTTTCTCCACGGCTTCCACACCGTCGGACGCCTCGCCGACGAGCATCAGGTCGTCCTCGTCCTGCAGCACCATCTCGAGGCCCCGGCGGAACAGCGCGTGGTCGTCGACGATCAACACGCGGAGCTTCTCGGTGGGACCCTTCTCGGTCGGCGTCATGTCATCCCATCGGCACCGGGGGTCGGCGGAGCCGAACCTCGCGGGAATCGTACTCCCCTGCGCCATCGACGCAGCCGCTTCCCGTGGTGATCGCGGATCTGGCGCTCCAGCTTCTCGGCGACGTGATCGAGCGCCGTGCGCACGTCCTGCGCCTCCGCGTGCGCGCGGAACGTCGCGCGCGGGATCGAGAGAGCCGCCTTGATCGTTTTGAGCCCGTCGGGGCTGGGATGATGCTCCGCCACGACCTCGAGCTCGAGCCGGACGGTCCGGGGCTCGAGCCGCTCCAGACGCGCGAGCTTGTGCTCCGCCTGTTCGCGCAGCTCCTCCGAGACGGGGAAACCGCGGCCCGTGAACGTCAGGTCCATCCGTCGTCCCCGGCGAGGCGGTGCTCCCGCCCGGCTGACCTGGTCTTTGACCCCACACTCGCCTGCGGGGGCGTCTGCCGACGGCCCGACCGTTGCGTCCTGATCGCCGACTCGCGCCCTCTCCCGCGACCCCTCGCGGGGACCGGGGCAGGGCTTACTTCTAAACCGCTCCATGCTCGGCGACCAAGGGTCGCCTTACGTGGGTCGTTTCGCCCGCGGCTGGCATCGACTACCGGGGTGGATCCCCGGGCAACCACAGACCCGGACGGGAGCACCTCTCGAGTATAGGCACCCGCTCACGGCCGGCGCGAGCCCCGAGGTCCCAGCGGGCGGTCCGAGAAGGAACGACAGGCCGTTAGGAGGTGGATCTCGCGAGCGCCCGCCTCCAGCATGGCTGCGGCGCAGGCTGATGCCGTCGCGCCGGTGGTCAGGACGTCGTCGACGAGGAGCACCCGAGCGGGCGGCCGTCTGCGCGGGACGCTCGCGAAGGCACCCGCCATCGCCTGCAGACGCTCCTCCCGGCTCCGCCGTGACTGCGGCGCCGTAGCCCGCGTCCGCCCGACGTAGGCGGCGGCGGGCAGGCCGAGCTGGCGGGCGAGCGCCTCCGCCAGCACGCGAGCTTGATCGAAGCCGCGCTCGGC
>JBOGVD010000004.1:0-7900 GCA_050696355.1 Actinomycetota bacterium | reverse complement strand
CCCGGTGAGGACTACCTGACCGTGGTCGGCGAGGACCTCTGCGCGCTCGGCCAGAGCTTCGCGGACACCCTCAACACCGGTGTCGAGAGCGGCGAGGTGGCGGTCCTCGGCGGGACACCGAACAACGCCCTCTCGCTCGGTTGGCAGCAATGCACGATCCCGGCGCTGGCGGATGGCGTCGATCTGGTGAACCCGCCGCCGAACGAGAACACCACGACCGGCGACACGTTCTGGGCGGACGGCGCGATCCCCGGAGTGTTTCAGGGGCTGCTCACGAAGAACCCCGAGATCAGGGGATACGCATACGAGTACGCGGACGGGATGAACACCGGCCTCAAGGAGTACGAGGCGCTCGACATCCCGGTGGAGAACCTGACGCTCGCGTTGCGCACCGACGAGCAGACGCTGTTCTGCGACTGGGTCGACCGGGCCGAGCCGACGTACCAGATCTTCTACTCGGCCGGTGGCAACTTCCAGTCCCGTGTCGGGGTCACGGCAGCGATGATGAACATCGCCGGCGCGCCGATCCCGGCCGAGATCGTCGTCCCGCACGTGATGCGGGAGGTGACAGAGGCGGACTGCAACCCCGACCGGGTGAACCCGTACGTCTCGGGAACCTCGCTGGTGCCCGATCCGGTCCTGGGGCTGATGTTCGCCGCCTGATGGAACAACGCGATACCGGAGGAGGGTCGGCGCCCCCGAGCCTGGTCCTCGAGCTGACCGGGGTCTCCCGGCAGTTCGGGGCGGTCCGAGCGCTGACCGACGTCAGCTTCGACTGTCGCGCCGGCGAGATCCACGCCGTCGTCGGCGAGAACGGGTCGGGGAAGTCGACCCTCCTCGGGATCGCGAGCGGGTTCGTCGACCCGGACACGGGGTCGGTCAGGATCGGCGGGGAGCCGCTGCGCCGGGATTCCCCGGCGAGGGCCAGGAAGCTGGGGTTGGCGATGGCCTACCAGGACACCTCGCTGATCCTGCCCGAACCCGTGAAGAACAACCTCTTCCTGGCGGCCCCCGAAGACCAGCGACCGCCGTTCTGGCAGCGGAAGAAGTGGGCGAGGAAGCTGCTGGCCGGGTTCGATCTCGACCTGGAGTTGTTCCCAGATGCTCCGGCAGCGTTCCTCACCCTGGCCGACCGCCAGCTCTTCGAGGTGGCCAAGGCGCTCGTCACCGACCCGAAGGTGCTGCTGCTCGACGAGCCGACCACCGCTCTGGGACCGGACGAGGTGGCCGCACTGCATCGGGCCGTCGCCGCCTGCAGGAGTCGCGGCGTCGGAGTGGTGTACGTGAGTCATCGTCTGCCGGAGGTGCTCGAGATCGCCGACCGCATCACGGTCCTTCGCGACGGCAGGAACCAAGGCACGTTCGACGCGAAGGCCACGACCGAGGCGGAGCTCGTCGAGCTGATCGTCGGCCGCCCCTTCGAGGCCGCCTTCCCGCCGCCCACGCCCGAGGTGCGTGATCCTCGCGAGGTGCTCGTGGTCGATGGCCTCCAAGGCCAGTCGTTCGGGCCGGTCAGCTTCACGCTGGAGAGCGGCGAGATCGTGGGGATCGCCGGCGCCGAAGGGAACGGCCAGCCCCAGCTCTTCGACTGCCTGGCGGGGCGCCAGCCGCCGAAGGCGGGACGCGTCGTCTGCGACGGCAAGGAGCTGTCCCTGATCTCGACCCATGAGGCGGTGGGAGCGGGGGTGATGCTGCTGCCCGGTGATCGCAAGCACGAGGCGCTGATGCCCGTGCTCGGCGTCAGGGTGAACGCGACGATCCGATCGTTGCGCCGGTTCTCCGTGCTCGGCCTCCTGAGGAGGCGGGCAGAGCGGCGCGCCGTCACCGACCTCGCCGAACAGCTGGAGATCCGGACACCGTCCCTCGAGCAACCGGTCGAGTTCCTCTCCGGGGGGAACCAGCAGAAGGTGTCGGTGTCGCGCAGCTTCCTCAAGGAGCCGTCGGTGATCCTCGCCTACGAGCCGACGCAGGGCGTCGACGTCGGCTCCCGATTCGACATCTACAAGGCCCTCCGCACCCGCACCGACCGAGGGACGGCGCTGCTCGTCAAGTCGAGCGATCCCATCGAGCTCTCGGGGCTGTGCGACCGGGTGCTCGTGATGTCCCGAGGCCAGATCATCGAGGAGATCCCCGGCGACGAGCTCGACGAGTTGCGCATCGTCGAGGCGATGGTGCGAGGGCCCGGTCTGTCCAAGGCAGGGCGGTCGCCACTCGGGGTCGCGATGCCCAAGGCACCGTCCGCGAACGGGGAGCGATGAACGAGCGGACCGAGGCTGCCCGTCGCGCCGTCCGGAAGGTCATCCGCGACGCTCGCGACAAGAACAAGTGGCGCAAGATCGTCAGGTTCCGCCTCTGGATGCCGGTGGCCTTGCAGATCCTGCTGGTCGCAGCGCTGCTGTGGTACACGAACTCGCGGTTCCCCGGCTTCGTCGACGCCACCAACATCGAACAGATCCTCATCCTGGCGCTCCCCCTTATCGTTGCGGCCATGGCTCAGAACCATGCACTCCTCGTCGGGTATCTCGATCTCTCCGTCGGCGGCATGATCAGCCTCGGGGTTGTCGCGGCCTCCTTCATGATCGGCGCGGAGGCCTCCGTCTCCGAGGTCCTGATCGGGATCGGCGTCATCCTGCTCTGCGGCGTCGCCCTCGGCCTCGTGAACGCCGGTCTGGTCCGAGGGCTCAAGGTCCCCTCGATCATCGCCACCCTGGCCACGTTGAGCATCCTGAACGGGATCTCACTGACCATGCGGCCGACGGCCCAGGGGGTCATCAGCCCCGACTTCGTTTCCGTGCTCACCACGAGCATCGGACCGATCCCCCTGGCATTCATCGTCATCGTCGCCGGGGCGGGTCTCGCCGATGTATGGCTTCACGCTTCGGGGTCGGGACTCGAGCTGCGGGCAGTGGGTTTCGACGAGCGGTCGGCGAGACGCGGTGGGGTCAGAACCAACTGGCTTCGGGTCCGAGCCCTCCTCTTGTCGGCACTGCTTGCGGCTGTGGCCTCGTTCTTCGTCATGGCCCGATCCCCGATCGGCAACGCACAGGTCGGCTCGACGTTCGCACTGAACAGCATCACTGCGGCTGTCCTCGGAGGCGCGTCCCTCGCAGGTGGCAGGACCACGTTCATCGGTGGGACGGTGGCAGCGATCCTCCTCGCGCTCATCCTCACCGTCTTGCCGTACCTCGGTCTGTCACCCAACGACGGACCGATGATCATCGGCATCCTGGTCCTGATCGGGATCGTGCTCTTCCAGCTCGGCGACATCAAGGAGCTGGTCAAGAGGAACTACAAGCGAGCCAGGCGTCTGGTGATCGGCAGCCGCCCGCCGAAGGTCGCCAGCCTCCCCGCGTTCTATCCGGCTGGAACCGACTTCGGCGAGATGCCGTCCGGGACGACCCTGATCCAGGGCGGGACCGTCCTCAGCCTGGATCCCGCGCTCGGCGACTTCGCCACGGGGGACGTGCTGATCGAAGGAGACACGATCCTCGCCGTCGGCCCCGGTCTGGCCAACGGAGAGGTCGAGATGATCGACGCCTCGGGCATGATCGTGATGCCGGGGTTCGTCGACTCCCACCGCCACATCTGGGAGGGGCTCCTCCGGAACATCGGGACCGACGTCCCCCTGGAGGGACGGTCCAGCTACATCTCGTTCGTCCTGCACAAGCTGGCGCCCGCCTTCCGACCGGAGGACGCGTACATCGGCGACCTGCTCTCGGCGCTGGGCGCGATCGACGCCGGGGTCACGACGCTGCTCGACTGGTCGCACATCCAGGGCTCGCCCGCACACACCGACGCGGTGATCCAAGCGCTGAAGGACTCGGGCTTGCGCGCCGTCTTCGCCTACGGGTTCCCCTGGTGGGGGAAGTGGGAGGAGCGCCAGCCCAGCTGGTTCGTGCGCGCGGCGACGGAGCACTTCTCGACGAAGGACCAGATGTTGACGCTGGCCCTGGCGGCGCCGGGGCCCGAGTTCACCGACTTCGAGGTGTCACGGGACCACTGGAAGCTCGCCCGCGAGGCGGACGCCAGGATCACGACGCACGTCGGCGTCGGGAGCTACGGCCAGGACGCCAAGGTCCAGGAGATGGGCGAGGCGGGGCTGCTCGGCCCGGACACGACGTACATCCACTGCACCACGCTGAACGACACCGAGATCCAGATGATCGTGGACACCGGCGGCACCGTTTCGCTCGCGTCGCCGGTGGAGATGATGATGGGCCACGGGATGCCCCCGATCCAGAAGTTCCTCGACCGTGGCCTCCGTCCGAGCCTGAGCGTGGATGTCGAGACCAACGTGCCGAGCGATATGTTCAATCAGATGCGCTCGGTGCTGGCGCTGCAGCGGGCGATCTCGAGAGCGGAGGGCAAGTCGCCGCTGTCGACGAGGGACGTCCTCGCCTGCGCCACGATCGACGGCGCCAGAGCGAACGGGCTCGACTCGAAGGTCGGGAGCCTCACGCCCGGGAAGCAAGCGGACCTCATCCTGCTGCGGACCGACCGTCTCAACGTCACGCCCATGAACGATCCCGCGACCGCGGTCGTCACCGGGATGGACACGAGCAACGTCGACACGGTCCTGATCGCCGGTCGGGTGATGAAGCGTCACGGCGAGCTGCTCCATGTCGATTGGCCGGCGGTGAAGCGGATGGCCGCCGAGTCGAGGGACTTCGTCGTGGCGAAGTCGGGCTTCAAGCTCCCCGGGATCTGATGATGGAGGAGCGTAAGCGTCGGATGACCGAGGGTGAGAATCAAGCCATACTGGACACGAGCGGCCGTTGCGAGAAGTGGGGCTTTGCGATGGTCGATCGGCGCTTCGAGCGTTCGAGGAGATGAGGGATATGCCTACGACGGACGGGTTCCCGGTCGCGACGACCCCGGCGCCCGGCATCGCTGCGGTCGACTGGGAGGTGCGCGTCGACTTCGAGCGGCTGCGCACCTACCGGCTCGACCGAGCACGCAAAGCGCTCGAGGCGTCGGATCTGGGGGCCCTGCTCCTGTTCGACACGAGCAACATCCGGTACGTCACCGGGACCCATATCGGCTATTGGGCGTTCAACAAGGGTGAGCGATACACGGTGCTCACCCGCACGGGCCGGCCGCGGATCTTCGACTTCGGCTCCGCCGCCAAGGCTCACCGCCTCCAGCTCCCTCACCTCTTCGACGAGACGAACTCCGTCGGCGGCAACACCGGCCTGCAGGGCGCGATCCATCCGCGCGTCGGCTTGCAGGCACGCGCGGCACAGGAGATCCGCTCGATCCTGGCCGAGGAAGGAGTCGGCGACATGCCGCTCGGCGTGGACGTCGCGGAGACCTCCGTCTTCCTCGAGCTCGCGAACGCGGGCGTCGAGGTCCGTGACGGGCAGCAGGTGATGGCCGACGCGCGCGAGATCAAGAGTCCTGACGAGCTCATGTTGCTGTCGCAGGCGTGCGCGATGGTGGACGGCGTGTACCAGGACATCTTCGAGGCGCTGAAGCCGGGTGTCCGGGAGAGTGACATCGTCGCTCTGGCGCACGCCCGGCTCTTCGAGATGGGATCGGAGTTCGTCGAGGCGATCAACTCGATCGCCGGCGAGCGGTGCAGCCCGCACCCGCACGTCTTCTCGGATCGCCTGATCCGACCGGGCGATCAGGCGTACTTCGACATCATCCACGTCTTCAACGGCTACCGGACGTGCTACTACCGCACGTTCGTGGTCGGCCGGGCGACGACGGCGCAGCGCGACGCCTTCAAGCGCTCCCGTGAGTGGATGGACGCAGCGATCGATCTGGTGAAACCCGGCGTCGCGACCGACCAGATCGCCGCGGTGTGGCCGACGGCCGAGGAGTTCGGGTTCGACGACGAGATGGACGCGTTCGGGCTGCAGTTCGGGCACGGCGTGGGCGTGGGTCTGCACGAGCGGCCGATCATCACCAGGCTGAACTCGTTCGTGGATCCGGTCGAGGTCAAGGAGGGGATGCTGTTCGCCCTCGAGACGTACTGCCCGGCCACCGACGGTCGCTCGGCGGCGCGCATCGAGGAGGAGGTGGTGGTCACGGCGGACGGGTGCCAGGTGATCACCCTGTTCCCGTGCGAAGAGCTCATGGTCGCGAACGAGTACTGAGGGGACGATCGTTCGATGGCGAACCCGGAAGCGGCCGACCGCATGGAGGTCGCCGACCTCGAGACCCGGCTCTCGATCTACCGGATGATGCAGGAGGGCCGGCTGTTCGAGGAGCGTGCGAAGGACCTGTTCCTCCAGGGACTCGTGAAGGGGACCTCGCATCTCGGGATCGGGCAGGAGGCCGTCGCCGCCGGCTTCGCGGCCGCGCTCGCGCCGGAGGACCTCGTGTTCTGCACGTACCGGGGCCACGTCCACACGTTGCTCCGCGGGGCGCCGATGGCGGCGCTGATGGCGGAGCTCCTCGGACGCGCCACGGGGATCTGCGGCGGCAAGGGTGGCTCGATGCACCTCACCGACGTCGAGCACGGCGCGATGGGCTCCTACGCGATCGTGGGGGCCCACATGCCGATCGCCGCTGGTGCCGCGTGGGCGGCCAAAGCGCGCGGCACGGGCCAGGTGGCCGTGTGCTTCTTCGGCGACGGGACGACGAACATCGGAACGTTCCACGAAGCGCTCAACCTGGCCGCGGTCTGGAAGCTCCCCGTCGTGTTCGTCTGCGAGAACAACCTCTACATGGAGTACACGGCGATCGGCGACGTCACCTCCGTCGAGCATCCGGCCGCGGATCGCGCGGCCGCCTACGGGCTGGCGCCGATCCTCATCGACGGGAACGACGCCGACGATGTGCACGCCACCGCCGTGCGAACCGTCGCGCGGGCGCGGTCCGGCGAGGGCCCCTCGCTGGTCGAGGCCGTCACGTATCGCCACGGCGGACACTCGCGGGCCGACCCGGCGAAGTACCGGCCCGTCGAGGAGGTCGCGGAGTGGATGAGCCGCGACCCGATCCCGTCCTATCGCGAGCGGCTGCTCGCGGCGGGAGCCGGCGAGGAGACGCTCTCCGAGATCGACCGCGAAGCCCGAGAAGCGGTGGACCGTGCGACCGAGGAAGCGCGGGAGGCCCCCTTCCCCGATCCGGACACGCTCGAGACCGAGCTCTGGTCCGACGGAGGCTCCGCGTGGCGGAACTGACCTACCGCGAGGCAGTCGCCCGCGCGATCGCGCAGGAGATGGAGCGCGATCCCTCGGTGTACTTCATCGGGGAGGACGTCGCCGCCGCCGGCGGGGTCTTCAAGACGACGGAAGGACTGTTCGAGCGGTTCGGGCCCGAGCGGGTCCGAGACACGCCGATCAGCGAGCAGGCGATCATCGGCGCCGCGATGGGGGCGGCGATGAACGGGCTCCGGCCGATCGCCGAGCTCATGTTCAGCGACTTCTTCGCCGTCTGCTGGGACCTCGTCGCGAATCAGATCGCGAAGACCCGTTACATGACGAACGGACAGGTGGAGCTGCCGATCGTGATCCGCACGGCGAACGGCGGCGGCGCTCGCTTCGGCGCCCAGCACTCGCAGAGCGTGGAGACGTGGATGATGGCGATCCCGGGGCTGAAGGTCGTCGTCCCGTCGACGCCGCTCGACATGATCGGACTGTTCGCCGCCGCCGTGCGCGACCCGGACCCGGTGATCGTGATCGAGCCGAAGGTGCTGTACGCGGCGAAGGGCGAGGTGCCCGACGGTGAGATCGTCGACCGGCTCGGCGTGGCACGCACCGTGCGGGAGGGCGGGGACGTCACGATCTGTGCGCTCGGTGCCATGGTCCCCAAAGCGCTCGAGGCGGCGGGACGGCTCGCAGGCGACGGCGTCGCGGCCGACGTGATCGACGTGCGGTCGTTGGTCCCGCTGGACGTCCGCGCGATCGCGGACTCGGTCGAACGGACCGGACACCTCGTGACGGTCGAGGAG
>JBOGVD010000003.1:0-22378 GCA_050696355.1 Actinomycetota bacterium | reverse complement strand
GCCGCCGCCTGCGCCTCCGCCCGGCGATCCATCCAGATCAGGGCGGGCCGCAGGCGGCGGCCCTCGGCGTCGCACACCACCATGCCGTCGAGCTGGGACCCGAACGAGAGCCCGCGGATCGCGGCCGCTCCGCCGGGGCATTCGGTCACGAGCCTCCGGCACGTCCGTTCGATCGCGGCCGTCCACAGATCGGGGTCCTGCTCCGCCCAGCCGGGGTGCGGGAAGGCCAGGTCGTAGGCCTCGTATGCGGAAGCGACAAGCTCGCCGTCGACACCATAGAGCGCGGCGTTCGTCCCCTGGCTGCCGACGTCGCACCCGATCACGTACGGGTCGCTCACGGGACGATCACCATCTTCAAGCCGGTGCCGCCCCGGATCGTCTCGAACGCCTCCGCGATCTTCTCGAGCGGCCACCGATGCGTCACGACCTTCGCGAGCTCGTCCTGCTTGCGGGCCAGGTAGTCCATCGTGATCCGGTATTGCCGGTGCGTGGCTCCGTAGGCACCTCGTACGGACAGCTCCTTGTAGTGGAGCTCGTTCATGTCGAGGGGACTCACCGGATCGTGCTTCGGCAGGCCCGCGAAGTACACGACCGTCGCTCGCTTCGCGGCCATCTCGAGCGCCGCCTGCTGCGCGGGCTTGGCCGGCGCGGCGACGCTGATGCGCTCGGCGCCCGTACCCCCCGTGCGGGAGAGGACCTCCTCGACGCCGTTGTCCTCACCGGCGACCCACGCGTCGTCGACCGCCTGTCCGATCGCGTCGAGCGCGATCTCCAGCCGCTCGGCGCTCACGTCGGACAGGTAGACCTTCGAGGCGCCGCGGTCACGAGCCATCACGGCCTGCCAGCAACCGATCGGACCGGTCCCGAGGATCACGACGGTGTCTCCGAGACGGACGTCGAGCTGCTCGATCCCGTTCAGGGCGCACGCGAACGGATCGGCCACCGTCGCGAGGTCGCTCGGCAACTCCGGCGGCAGCGGGATCAGGTTCTTGGCCGCGATCGGGGGGACGCCCGCCCGCTCCGCGTACGCGCCGGGGAACGGATCGTAGCCGTACAGCAGATGGTCCTCGCACAGGTTCTGGAAGCCTTCGAGGCACCATCGGCACTCCCCGCAGGTGAGGATCGAGCCGAGGAAGACGCGGTCGCCCGCCGCGACGCCGGGTGGGAGGTCGGCCTCGGCTCCCACCTCCTCGAGCACGCCCACGGGCTCATGCCCGAGCTGCCAGGGCACCGGTGCCGTGGGGTCACCGTTGAAGAAGGTCCTCGCATCGGTGCCGCAGATGCCGCACGCCTCGACGCGCAGCACGGCGCCTCGAGGATCGAGGGTCGGCTCCTCCGCGTCCTCGCGAACCTCGATCTCGTTGACCCCGGTCATGAAGGCCGCACGCATCAGGCGCTCAACTCCTCCTGCAGCGCCTGCCCCGCCTTGTCCGCGTTCCATCGCTCGCGGATCACGCGCGAGAGGGCCCGTGTGATCGCCTCCGGGGACCGGTGCATGAAGATGTTCCGTCCGACGGAACACCCGATCGCCCCGGCGGCCACGGCCTGTTCCATCCGGATGAGAAGCTCGGCGTCCTCAAGGCGGGAGCCGCCGGCGAGCACCACCGGGATCCCGTTCGCCGCCTCGACGAGCTTCGCGAAGGCGTCCGCGTCGCCCGGCCAGTTCGTCTTGACGATGTCGGCGCCGAGCTCGGCGCACAGACGGACGTTCCGCCGCAGGTACTCGAAGCCGTAGAGATCTTTGAGCTCCTCGACGCTCGCGTACGTGGTGGGGAACTCGGCCTCGGCGATGAAGGGCATGCCCAGCGCCGCGGACTCACGCCCCACGCCGGCCAGGGTCTCGATCATGGAAGCTTCGGTGTCGCCGCTGAGCGCGGTGAATAGGACGACGGCGTCGGCGCCGAGGATCAGGGCCTCTTCCACCTCGGCGATCTGCACGACCTCGGGTCGTTCGCCTGCCGGGCTCGCGGACGCCGAGAGCAGCAGCGCGAGGGAAGTCGTCGGGGCGAAGGCCGGCTCGGCGACCTTGATCATCCCCTTGCTCATCATGATCACGTTGGCGCCGCCCGCCACGGTCTCCGCCGCGCGAACCGTGATGTCGGCGAGGGGTTCCAGGAACGTCGGGGACGTCATCCCGTGATCGAGCGCGCAGATCACCGACACTCCCGCCGGATCGATCACGCGTTTGAGTCGCATCGCCTTCCCCGTCATGCCTGCTCCCTCCGATCGCCGCCGGTCCGCGCGTGCGCAGTGTGCCAGAGGCAGACCGCCGGTGCGACCCGGAACCGTCCGGGCGGCCGCCGGGGGACCCTGGGCTAGACTCGGATCGGTGACGACGATCCTGTTCGCCCGCTGCGACGAGGCAGACACCTTCGGCGTGGCCCCCTCGGCCGTGGAGGCCGCGGGAGCGACGGTCCGCATCTGGCACGCGATCGATCCGGCCGAGTCCCGGCCCTCGCTCGAGGATGTCGACGGTGTGGTGGTCTTCGGCTCGACCCTCAACGTGGAGCACGCGGACGAGCAGCCGTTCATGAAGGACGCCTCGGAGCTGATGCGCGAGGCGATGGCGCGCAGGATCCCCGTGCTGGGGGTCTGTTTCGGAGGTCAGCTCCTCGCCTGGACGCTGGACGCCGAGGTCGGGAAAGGCCCGGTTCGGGAGCTGGGCTTCGAGCAGGTCCATCCCACGGATGACGCCATCCACGACCCCCTGTTCTCTCACCTGGTCGACGGCGACCTCGAGTTCGAATGGCACATGGACACGTTCGCAGTGCCGGACGGCGCCACGCTGCTCCTGACCGGTGACCGGGTGACCAACCAGGCGTTCCGGTACGGCGACCTGGCGTGGGGAACCCAGTTCCATTTCGAGGTGGACGGAACGGAGATCGCCTCCTGGCTCGAGGAGTTCGGACGCCACGGGGACCTGGAGTCCGAGTGGGGCAAGAGCCGGCAGCACATCCTGGATCAACGAGATCGTCACGTGCGGGCCCACGAGGAACGGGGACGCGAGATCTTCACGCGCTTCACGCTCCTCGCCAGCGGAACCTAGGCGGCCGGCCCCGTCGCTACACTCGATCGCGTGGCTGAGGACCGGTACCGACCACTGGTCGCCGTCGTCGCGTACCACCTGGCCGACGATCGCGTCGCCCGCTGGCCCGAAGGCGGCTACGGCGTCCCGACGCCGTACCTGGAAGCGCTCCGGCGGGCGGGTGCGCGGACGGCGATCATCGCACCCGGCGAAGACGGGACGGCCGACGAGATCCTAGAGCCGTTCGACGCTCTGCTTCTGGTCGGTGGCGGAGACGTCGACCCCGCTCGGTACGGCGAGGCACCTTCGGCGCACCTGTACGGAGTCGAGCCCGACCGGGACGAGCTCGAGATCGCGTTGCTCCGCGCGGCGGACCGGCTCGCCGTGCCGACCCTCGGCGTCTGCCGGGGGATGCAGGTGATGAACGTCGCGTTCGGCGGCTCGCTCCAGCAGCACCTGCCCGATGTTCCCGGCTTGATCGAGCACGGTGTGCCGCTCGAGGGGAGGCAGACACTCCACGACGTGACACCGGAACCCGGGAGCCGCCTCGCCGCGGTGACGAAGTCGGGTCCCCTTGCGAGCGCGTCGCACCACCACCAGGGCATCGACCGACTCGGCGAAGGGCTGGCCGTCACCGGGAGGAGCCCCGACGGCTTGATCGAAGCGATCGAACGGATCGTGCCCGACCCGGACGACATGAGCGCAGCCTGGATCGTCGGCGTGCAGTGGCACCCGGAAGAGACCGCCGCGACGGACCCCGCCCAACAGTCACTCTTCGAAGGGCTCGCGCAGCTGGCGAGGCTCCACGGAGCACGCGCGAAGCCCGGTCAAACCGAGGGACGCACCAGGTCGTATGCGATCCACCCGTACGACCCCGCTTGGCCCGCTCGCTATGAAGCCGAATCCTCCAGGATCCTCGCGGGCCTCGGTGATCAGGTGGTCCGGATCGAGCACGTGGGCTCGACCTCTGTACCCGGTCTCTCAGCCAAGCCAGTCGTCGACATCCAGGTCTCCGTTAGATCGATGGTGCCGAGGAACACCTACCTGGACCCTCTGGTTCGGCTCGGCTACCGGTGGGGCATCGACCCATGGACCGACGAGCATGAGTTCTTCAGTCGAGACGAGGACGGCGAGCGGGCTTTCCACGTGCACGTCTGCGCCGCCGAGACCGAGTGGGAGCGCCGCCATCTCATGTTTCGCGACTGGCTACGGCACAACCCGGAAGACGCCGCCGCCTACGAACGACTGAAGCGGGACCTCGCGGATGGTCACCCGCGCGACACATACTCGTACGCCGACGCCAAGTCAGGATTCATCCGCGAGGTCGAAGCGCGCGCAGCCGCCGATTGACGGATCGATCCATTCCCTTTCAGCCTTCTTCGTCGTCGCCGCTCATCTGCAGGAAGAGACCGGATTGCGGCTTCGGGTCGAAGTACGTCGCTTTCGCCGGCATCTGTTCGCTCCGATCGGCGACGTCGACGAACTGATCGAAGGTGGGAGGCATCAGCGTGAACGCCGCCCCGCCGTCCTCGTCCACGCGTTCCGTGAGCTCCTCGACCGGAACGGCATCCGAGACGAACTCGAGTCCGGGATCCCCCGCCTGTCCGAAGCCGAAGACCGGATCCAGGACCAGGTGGTGGAGCCGCGAGACGTCGAGCGACTCCACACCGGCGGACGACGCGTCCGGCTCGGGCACGAGCCGGTACCAACGCCCCTCGACGTAGAGACCGAAGACGCCCCGATCCGCCGGCTGCCCCTCCGTCGCCTCGACGCGCACGAGCGCACCGAGCCGCTCGAGGAGGTCATCCACGCTCATCGGGAGCGGGCCGACCACACGTCGGTGGAACCCCAGCATCCGCAGCTCGTCCTCGGGGAACAGGACCACCGGCACACCGGCGCCATCGGGGCGGCCAGCCCGCTCCCAGAGCTCCACGGAGGCCATGGCCCGATGGTGTCCGTCGGTGATGTACAGCGCGTGATGCTCGAGTCGATCGCGGATCCGTTGCATCACCCGCGCGTCGTCGACCCGCCAGACCGTCTGCTCCAGCCCCCCCGATTCGAACCCGCGGAGGGCGGGCGTCTGGGTCGTCGCTTCGACGATGACCCGGATCTCGTCGTCCGCCCGGAACATCAGCGCGACCAACGTCGACCGGGCGCCGAGCCGGGCGAGATGCAGCCCGAGCGCGTCGACCCGGTCGGGCTGCACGCCCTCGTGCCCGAGGATCCGGCCGTCGACGAACGCCTGCGGGGGCACCTCTCCCACGATCCCGGTCTGGACGTGATCCGCCGACCGCAGGCGATAGACGTACAGGGCGGGCTCCGGGAATCCCTCGAAGAGGTCGGCGGCGAGCAGCCTCCGCAGGGCCGCGACGTTCGCCTCATCGAGCGCGGCCGGATCGACCTCCTGCCCTTCCGGTGCATCGTCGGGTGTCCGCGACACGTGCAGCCACGTGTACGGGCGCTCGGCCAGGATCGCCGCGCGCTCGTCCCGAGAGAGGGCATCGTGCATCGGAGAGACGACGTGCTCCGCCCATTCGGCACGAACGATCCGCGCGGGGAACGGAACGAGGGTGCTCATCCGTTGGCGTTGCGGAACGTCGACATGAACCCGACGAGGGCATCGACCCCTTCATCGGTCATCGCGTTGTAGATGCTCGCCCGGATCCCTCCGACGCTCCGGTGTCCCTTGAGGTTCACGAGCCGCTCGTCCGTGGCGCCCGCGAGGAACGCGGCGTCGAGCTCCTCCGACGGCGTGCGGAATACGACGTTCATGTGGGAGCGGTGGGCGCGCTCGACGGGCGACCGATAGAACCCGTCGCTCTCCTCGATCGCCCGGTAGACGGCGCCGGAGCGCCGGGCGGCGCGATCGGCCATCGCGTCGACCCCGCCCAGGTCCCGCATCCAACGCAGGACCTTCCCGGTCACGTAGATCGCGAACATCGGGGGCGTGTTCATCAGGCTGTTCTTGCCGGCGTGCGCGTCCAGCCGCAGGTAGCTGGGCAGCTCTCGGTTCGTCTGCTCGAGCACGGAGGTCCGCACCACCACGACGGCCAGGCCGGCGGGGCCCAGGTTCTTCTGGGCTCCGCCGTAGACCAGGTCGAACCGCTCCCACGGGATCGGCCGGCTGAGGTAGTCCGACGACATGTCCCCGACGAGGGGCACCTCCACTCCGGGGAAGGCGGCCATCCGGATGCCCTCGATCGTCTCGTTGGACGTGACGTGGAGGTATCGCGTCCCTGGCCGGATCTCGAGCTCGTCGTCCGAGGGCATGCGCGTGTACGAGACGGGCTCGCCGTCCCACGCGGCGTAGGCATCGCCGCAGGTGGTCGCATCCTTCAGGGCGCCCTTGCCCCAGGTGCCCGAGCGCACGTATCCCGCGCGGTCGCCGTCGCCGAGGAGGTTCATCGGCACGAGCGCGAACTGCAGGGTCGCGCCTCCCTGGAGGAAGAGGATCGAGAAGTCCCCGGGCACGGAGAAGTTCTCGCGGAAGAGCGTGAGCGCCTCGTCGTGGAGGGCCTCGTACTTCGGGCTGCGGTGGCTCATCTCGATCACGGACATCCCGGAACCCTCGAGATCCAGCAGCTCGGAACGCACCTCCTCCAGCACCGAGACCGGGAGGGTGCACGGACCGGCGCAGAAGTTGTGCACCCTCATGACGGCTGGCGCTCCGTCGGGATCGCCGAGACGTGGATCACGTTCTCGATCGCCTCCAACGCAGCGATCAGATCCTGCCCGACGTCGCCGACCACGTCGATCGTCGCGACGGCCGCGTTCCTGCCCTCGAAGACCCGGTTCTCCATCTGCTCCACGTTCAGATCGCGGCGCCGCAGCACGTCGAACACGCTCGCCAGCACGCCCACGCGGTCGAGGTGGCGGACGTGGAGGGTGTGGGTCCCGAGCCGGGTCGGCGCCAGGTTCACGCAGTTGACGACCTCGCCGCGGACGAACGCGTCGAAGATCTCCACCACGCCGTCGGCCACGGCCTTCTGCGCCTGTTCGGTCGACGCCCCGATGTGATGCGTCCCCACGACGTTGGGATGCTGCGCGAGCGGGGACGACCAGTCGGTCGACGCGGCACCGGGCTCGTCCGGGTACACGTCGAGGCCCACGCGGAGCCCCCGGGCCTCGAGCGCGTCCAGGAGCGCCGCCTCGTCCACGACATCCCCGCGCGAGGTGTTCAACAGGATCGCGCCTTCCTTCATCCGACCGAGCACGCGAGCATCGAACATCGACGCGGTCCCGGGAGAAGCCGGCACGTGGATGGAGACGATGTCGGAGGCGGCCACGAGCTCGTCGAGCGAGTCGACCAGCTCGATCCCGAGCGCCTTGATCCGTTCCTCGGTGGCCTCGTCCCGCTCCTTGCGGATCGCACGGATCGACAGCCCGAAGGCCGCCGCCCGCTCGGCGACGGCGAGGCCGATCTCGCCGAGCCCGACGATGCCGATCACCTTCCCGAACAGGCCGTCGGCCTTCCCGTACGTGGCCTTGTCCCACGTCCCGGCCCGGAGATCGGCGACGTTGTCGGCGATCCGCCGGTCGATCGCCAGGAGCAGCCCGAGGGTGAGCTCGGCGACCGCGATCGCGTTGCGGCCCGGGACGTTGGTGACGTAGATCCCGACCTCCGATGCAGCTTCGACGTCGATCGTGTTCGTGCCCGCCCCGGCTCGCACGATCAGCTCGAGGGCGTCGGCCGCTTCCACCGTAGAGGCGGACACCTCGGTGCTCCGCACGACGAGGGCCTGGAACCCCCCGATCCGCCGGGGAAGGTCATCCGAGGAGAGCTTCGGCTCGGAGACGCACTCGTGCCCGCGCTCGTTCAGCGCGGCGACGGTCGGGGGGTCGATCGCGTCGGCGAGGAGAACCCGCATCCCTGGAGCTAAGCAGAACCGGCGGAGGAGGAACAAGCGGGAGGACCTGCAGCGGAACGCGGGCGGCCGGCGTACGGGCGAGCGGGCGCTCGGGGAGGTCTGCCACCCTGCCTAGCGCTTCGGAGCCCTCGGTGCTATACAGACCTCGACTGACCGGAGGTTCAAGAACTGGGTCAGGCGGGCGGACCGCGATCCGGACGTCCCGCGGGCTGGAGCGCCTTTCGAGTCTGAACCGTTGCGGCTCGAGAGGATCGGGACGCGTGGAAGGGAGCAGGGGGATGAGGGGAACGCGACGCGCGATGCTCGCGCTCGGATTGGCGGCCGCCGTGGTGACGGGGGTCGCCGGTGCTGCGTTCGGGCAGGCCGACAGTGCGGATGAGGAGCAGCTCACGCTCCACGTCGGAGCGGTCGACGACATCGTCTCCGTGAACGTGTTCAAGGCGTGCTGCAGCGCCGACTACGAGATGATGCTCCTCAACTACAACATGCTGTACGGGTTCTCCGCCGACGATCTGTCGCCGGTCGAGGAGCTCACGCCCGGCTGCGAAGCGAGCTCCGACTCGATGACCTGGACGTGCCCGATCCGGGACGACGTCACCTGGCACGACGGTGAGCCGCTGACATCGGAGGACATCGCCTTCACGTACCGGTTCATCCTCGACAACGAGCTCACCACGTTCTCGGACTACCTTCCGTACAACCCGACATTCGAGACTCCCGACGCCACGACGCTGATCTGGCACTCAGAAGAGCCGACGCTCGCCCCGACGGTCCCCCCTTACATCCCGATCCTGCCCGAGCACATCTGGTCCGCGCTGGACGGGAAGCCTGCGAAGGAGATCCGGGCGTTCGAGCAGATCCCTCTCGTCGGGTCCGGGCCCTTCCAGCTCACCGAGTGGGAGTCGGGCGAGTTCTGGCGGATGGAAGCTGTCGATGACCACTTCTTCGGGACGCCCACGATCGACGAGGTCGTCTTCCACGTCTACGGCAACCACGAGGCGATGGTCCAGGCGCTGAACTCGGGAGAGATCGACTTCGCCTACGACCTCCCGCCGACGCTGGCACGGAGCCTCGAGGGCGATGACGACATCGAGGTCAACGTCCAGGCGGCGAACTACCACACGAACCTGGCCTTCAACTTCGGCGGGCAGGCGGAGGCTCATCCCGAGATCTATGGAACGCCCCCGGCAACCGATGAGACGAACCACCCCGCCCTGCACGATCGCGACGTTCGGCTCGCGATCGCGCACGCGATCGACAAGCAAGCGCTCGTGGACACCGTGTTCCAGGGGTTCGCGGAGCCCGGCGACACCTTCATCTCACCGGACAAGGTGTTCTGGCACCTCGATATCCCCCAGGAGGAGGAGTATTCCTTCGATCTGGACGAGGCGAACCGGATCCTGGAGGAGGCCGGGTACACCGAACGGACGGCGGACGGTGTCCGGATCGATCCGGAAAACGGTGAACCCCTCGTGCTCGACATCGTCGCGATCAACAACTCGGTCGGGTCCGCCCGCTCCGCCGAGTTGATGGCCGGATGGATGGAGGAGATCGGCATCCGGTTCGACGTGCGCGTCGTGAGCGAGAGCAAGGCGTACGAGGAGTGGGAGAACGGGACCTTCGACGCCTATGTCTGGGGCTGGGGCGGCGACCCCGATCCCGACTTCAACATGTCCGTCTACATCAGCTCCCAATGTCTCGGGTGGAGCGATGGCTGCTACTCGAACCCGGAGCTGGACCAGCTCTACGACGAGCAGCGGCAGACGTTCGATCGGGAAGCGCGGCAAGGGATCGTCCAAGAGTTCCAGCGGATCCACTACGAGGAGATCCCGGAGGTCGTCCTCGTCTACCCGCAGACGATCTCGGCGTACCGGACCGATGAATGGGAGGGGTACATCCCGACGCCAACGGAGGGCGGGGGGCTCCTTTTCGCTTGGCGGACGGACTCCTACATGAACCTGAAGCCGGTCACCGCCGAAGGTCCCGCCGGCGGGCCGGTGGCGGACGCGGGAGGGATCTCGACCGGTCTGCTCGTGGCGATCGGAGCGATCGTCGTGATCGCCGTGGCCGCCTTCGTGATGATGGGTCGCCGGCGGAGCGAGGAAGACGAGGCGTAGGCCGGCCCGACGGATCGAGACGGTCGGAGGTAGGGGTTGCGGTCGCGTCGGTACCTGTTGCGCAAGGTGCTGCATGCGGTTGCGACCCTGGCCTTCGTCTTGGCGTTCAACTTCGTCCTCTTCCGTGCGGTCGGCGACCCCGTCAAGCTCCTGGTCAGGAGCAGCCTGCGCCTCGATCCGCAGGAACAGGAGCTGCTCCGCGAGGAATTCGGGATCGACGATCCGCTTCCGCAGCAGTTCGTGAACTACCTCGGCGACTCCCTGCGAGGGGAGTTCGGCTACTCGTTCATCTCCGGGCGGCCGGTGATCGAGTCGATCGCGGAGAAGGTCTGGCCCACCGTCCTCCTCGTCGGAACGGCCACGATCCTCTCGACACTGGTGGGGATCATGATCGGCATCAAGGGCGCCTGGAGCCGAGGGAGCGCCTTCGACACGACCTCGCTCCTCGGCTCGCTCACGCTCTACTCGATGCCGGAGGGTTGGCTCGGGATGATCCTGCTGATCACGTTCGCCGGCACGCTGGGCTGGTTCCCCGCGGGAGGGATCGAGTCGAGCGACCAGCTCACGGGATTCGCGCACATCCTCGACCTGGCGAAGCACCTGGTGCTGCCCTGTCTCACCCTCACGCTCGGCTACATCGGGGAGTTCGCGATCATCATGAGGTCCTCTCTCCTCGAGGTGATGGGCGAGGACTTCGTGCAGACCGCTCGGGCGAAGGGGGTGCGCGACAAGGACATCCGCCGGAAGCATGCGGTTCCGAACGCCCTCCTCCCGACGTTCACGCTGGCCTTCTACAGCGTGGGCTTCATCCTCGGGGGAGCCGTCTTGATCGAGCAGGTGTTCTCGTATCCGGGTCTCGGCCAGCTCACGTACCAAGCGATCGACCGGAACGACTACCCGGTCATCCAGGCCGTGTTCCTCCTGTCGAGCACGACCGTGATCCTGTTCAACCTGCTCGCCGACATCCTGTACGGCTACCTCGACCCGAGGGTGAAGGACGCGTGACGTGATCGAGAGACCGCGCCAACCCTCGGGGGCCGTGGTGGCCGAGGAGGTCGCCCCGCCGGTTCCGCCCCGAGACCCTCGCAAGATCAAGTGGGCCCGCCGGCGACGAGCGATGAGGGGCTTCTGGCGCGTCTACCGCAAGAACAGGATGGGGATGGTTGGACTCGTCCTGCTCGGGTTCTTCGTGCTCGTAGCCCTCGCGGCTCCGCTCCTGGTCTCGCCGGAAGACCTGAAGCCGGCAACCGCCCCGGGGATCCCGTTCCAACCTCCCTCGGCCCAGTTTCTCCTCGGGACCGACGACTTCGGGAGGTCGGTGCTGGACCTCGTGATCTACGGTTCAAGGATCTCCCTACTGGTCGGGTTCGCGGCGACCGTGATGACCATGGTCGTGGGCGCGGGTATCGGCATCGCCGGCGGGTACTACGGCGGCCGCACGGATGGCGCGCTGAACGCCTTGACCAACTGGTTCCTCGTGATCCCTTGGATCCCGCTGGCGATCGTCCTGGCGTCGATCCTCGGGCGATCGCTCTTCAACACGGTCCTCGTGATCGGGTTGACGTCGTGGGCGGGCACCGCCCGCCTCGTTCGAGCCGACACGCTCTCGGTGAAGGAGCGGCCGTACGTCGAACGCGCACGCGCCCTGGGGGCCAGCAACTGGCACCTCGTCACGCGACACATCCTGCCGAACGTGATGCCCGTCATCTTCGCGAACACCGTGCTGACCGTGGCGCTGTCGATCCTCGCGGAGACCACCCTCGCCTTGCTCGGGCTCGGCGACCCGCTCAGCGTCTCGTGGGGAACCGTGATCTTCGACGCATTCGACAACGGGGCCCTCTCCGCGGGCTTCTGGTGGTGGCTGATCCCTCCCGGGGTGTGCATCTGCCTCGTCACGCTGGCGTTCACGATGTGCGGCTATGCGCTCGACGAAGTCCTGAATCCCCGGATCAGGGAGCGCTGAGACGATGAGCGTGCTGTCCGTCCGCGACCTCCACGTGACCTACCGGACCAAGGGAGGCGACATCCCGGCGGTCCGCGGGGTCGATCTCGAAATCGACCGGGGCCAGGTGCTCGGCCTCGCCGGCGAATCCGGCTGCGGCAAGTCGACGATCGCCGGCGCGATCCTGCGCCTCCACTCGGCGAAGACCAAGATCGAGGGCGACATCGTCCTGGACGGAGATGACGTGCTGTCTCTCCGCCCGGGCCGGCTTCGGGCCGTGAGGTGGACGGGGGCATCGATCATCTTCCAGGGAGCCCTGCACGCGATGAATCCCGTCCGCAGGATCGGGGACCAGGTCGCGGAAGCGATCACGGTGCACAGGCTCGCCGGCGATCGGGAAGCACGTGTGCGAACGGCAGAGCTCCTCGAGCAGGTAGGTCTCCCCGGCAGGCGCATCGACGACTATCCGCACGAGCTCTCGGGGGGTCAGAAGCAACGCGTGATGATCGCGATGGCGCTCGCCTGCAATCCCTCGCTCGTGATCGCCGACGAGCCCACCACGGCGCTCGACGTGATGGTTCAGGCGCAAGTGCTCAAGCTCCTCAAGAGCCTCCAGCGAGAGCTCGGTCTCGCGATGCTGTTCATCACCCACGACCTGTCGGTCCTGGTCGAGGTCGCCGAGCGGATCGCGATCATGTACGCCGGGCTCATCGTGGAGGAGGGTCCGGCGGAGGAGGTCTTCCATTCGCCCGCCCACCCCTACACGGGAGCGCTCTCGGCCGCCTTCCCCGAGATCGGGGATAGCCGCTTCCGGCGGAACCCTTCCGGCCTGGGCGGCGACCCTCCGGACCCGCAGCACACACCTCCGGGCTGCCCTTTCCATCCGAGGTGTCCCGTGGCGGTATCGGCCTGCCCGACCCTCGACGTCGAACTCTGGGAGGCCGGCCGAGGTCGGCGGGCCGCGTGCATCCACGTTGCGGGGGCGCCGTCGCTCGAGGAGGCAGGGTCATGAGCGACACGCTGACCGAGCCCGTAGCACCGGTCATCGGCGAGCCCGTGATCGAGGTACGCGGGCTCGAGGTCAGCTTCGCCGCTCGACAGTCACTGATCCGGGGGCTCGGCGGGACACGTGCTGCGGTCGCCAAGGCCGTCGACGGCGTGGACCTCACCCTCCACGAGGGCGAAGTGCTCGCCTTGGCGGGCGAGTCCGGGTGCGGCAAGACCACGACGGCACGCGCGATCATGGGCCTGATCCGGCCCCACGCCGGTCTGATCGCCTTCCGGGGCACCCCGCTCGGTCGCAAGCTGCGCTCGTATCGGCGCGAGGTGCAGATGGTGTTCCAGGATCCGACGGCTTCGTTGAACCCACGCCAGACCATCTACGAGAGCGTCGCCGAGGGCCTGCGGATCCACCGCATCGACGCCGGCCCGAACGGCGAGAACGAGGAGCAGCTGGTCGCCCAAGCGTTGTCCCGCGCTGGCATGCGCCCGCCGGAACGATTCTACCTGCTGTATCCGCACGAGCTCTCGGGCGGCCAGCGACAGCGGGTCGTGATCGCGGGCGCGCTGGTCCTCGACCCCAAGGTGATCGTCGCCGACGAACCGGTGTCGAACCTCGACGCGTCGGTGCGCGGGGAGATCCTCCGCCTCCTGATGGGGCTCCGCGATGAGCTCCGGCTCTCGATCCTGATCGTCACGCACGACCTCGGGCTTGCCTGGACCGTGGCCGATCGCGTCGCCGTCATGTACCTCGGCAGGATCGTGGAGATCGGGCCGGCCGAGGAGGTCCTGCTCCGCCCCCGGCACCCGTACACGAAGGCCCTGCTCGACGTCGTGCCCGAGGCGGGAGGGATCGACCGCCCGATCCTCCTCGGCGAGCCGCCGGACCCGACGCGCGTGCCGCCCGGGTGCCGGTTCCATCCACGCTGCCCGGTGGTCGCGTCGGGTCGGGCGGCCCGGCTCGGGATCGAAGCGCGGTGCAAAGGTGAAGACCTGGGGCTGGACGAGCTCGCTCCCAGCCACCTCGCGGCCTGCTACGAGGCCTCGCTCGAACGCGGCGACGCTACGTCTCATCCCCGGGGGCCGGCGAGGTCGACTCCGCCGGAGCCCGATCCCCGTTAGGGGGATCCTCCGAGGGCCGAACGTCCGCGGCTTCGTCCTCCGCCGGCTGGTCGCCGTTGCCTTTGAGGACGCCGAGGATCGCCTCCATCTCGGAATCGGGAAGCCGCTGGTCCGGCTGCATCCCGGTAGCGCGTGCGGACGCGAGCAGCGTCCGGAGGTTCGATTCGGCCATCTCGACGCGATGCTCGAGCTCCCGCGCCCGCTCCGCGAGCGTCCGCGCGCGCTGCTCGGCCTCCACCCGCATCTCGCGGCTCTCGCGGGCTTCCTCCCGGGACGTCTTCAGCTGCGCGCGGAGCTGCGAAACCTCCTGGCCCAGCTCCACCAGGCGATCCACCGTCGCCCTGCCGATGTCCGAGTAGGCAAGATCACCGCGTTGCCGACGCCCGTCGGTCTCCTCCCGTCGCTTGCGCGCCCGTCTGCCCGTGCGTTCGATCGTCTCCCGCTCGTCCGCGGCCACCGACGTCCCGTCGAGGAGGCGGTACGAACCGCCCACCGGCTCGAGGCGTCGACGTGCGACGAGCGCCCTCACCGCGCGCGCGATCGACAATGGGTCCGGGAACCCCAGTTCCCTCCCAAGCTCCGCAGGCGTCGCTTCCAGCAGTTCGCCTGTAGGGGTTCGGTTGGCGACGGCTGCGAGGAAAGCATTGACGCGTTCGAGGCTCTGCTCGTTCACAGTGTGGGGATTCTCCCTGATTGTGGATGCAGTGCGCCAGTTGTTCCGAAGCACACCCAACCGGGCCGGTAGTCTCCGCTCCGTGGAAGCACTCCCGCTCGACGGCTGTCGGGTCCTCGACCTCTCGCGCGTCCTCGCCGGCCCGCTGGCGACGCAGATCCTCGGGGACCTCGGTGCGGACGTGGTGAAGATCGAACGGCCCGGCGCCGGCGACGACACCCGTGCGTGGGGGCCGCCGTTCGTCGGCACAGACGCCGCCTATTACCTCTCGCTGAACCGGAACAAGCGCTCGGTCACGGTGGACCTCAAGTCCCCCCAGGGCGTGGACGCGATCGTCCGCCTCGCGGGAGACTCCGACGTCGTGATCGAGAACTTCCGGTCGGGGCACATGACGGAGCTCGGGCTCTCGCTGGACGATCTCCGGGAGCGCTCCCCCGGGCTGATCACGTGCTCCCTGACGGCGTTCGACGAGGAGGTCCCCGAATCGGCGCGGCGACCCGGCTACGACATCATCGTCCAGGCCCTCTCGGGTCTGATGAGCGTGACGGGCGAACCGGGTGGAGAGCCGGTCAAGGCCGGCGTCGCGCTGCTCGACGTCATCGCGGGGCTGCAAGCGGCGATCGGCATCCTCGCCGCGCTCCACGAGCGCGCCCGCACCGGCAGAGGGCAGCACGTCGGTGTCTCCTTGTTCGATGCCGCGGTGGCCGCCATGGTGAACCAGGCGGCGAACCATCTGCTCGGCGGCGTGGTGGCCGGACCGATGGGCACGGCCCACCCGAACATCTGCCCCTACCAGGCCTTCCACGCCTCCGACCGGCCGCTCATCGTCGCCGCCGGGAACGACCGGCTCTTCCGGAGGACGTGTGAGGTCGTCGGCCACGCCGAGTGGGCAGACGATCCCCGCTTCGTCACGAACGAGGAGCGTGTCCGGCACCGGGACGAGCTCGTCGAGCTCCTCGCCGGGTCCTTCGCCACGAGGCCGGCGGAGGGATGGCTCGAGGCGCTCGAGGCGGCGTCCGTGCCCTGCGCGCCGATCCGGTCGATGGACGAGGTCTTCGCATCGCCGGAGGGAGCCGCTCTCGTCGAGGCGGTGAAGGACCCGCGACGCGGTACGACGCTCCGGCTCGTGCGGAACCCGATCCGGTTCGATGGCAGGGTGCTCGGTGCGCGGATGCCTCCCCCGGTTCTCGGCGAGCACACCGACGAGGTGCTGCGCGAGACGTGACGGCGATCGAGCACTGGAAGCAGGAGCTGGAACGCTGGGCGATCCCACCCGAGATCCTGGCGGTCGCGCCCGAGTCCCCGTACGGCTTCTCGGCCGATGTCTTCCGGACGCGAGGATCGCGGGGGGCGGAAGGGAAGGAACCCACGCCGACGACGGAGCGCGCGCTGGAGCGCCTTCCCCGAGGCGGACGGGTGCTCGACGTCGGGTGCGGGGGTGGCGCCACCTCGCTCCCGATCGCCGGCCGCGCGGGCGCCGTGATCGGCGTCGACGCGCAGGAGGACATGCTGGAAGGGTTCCTCGCGAACGCCCGCGCGGCCGGTACGGAGGCTGAAGCCGTGCACGGGCGCTGGCCCGACGTCGCCGGGACGATCGCGTCGGTGGACGTCGCGGTCGCGGGGCACGTCCTTTACAACGTCTCGGACCTCGCGCCGTTCGCAGGCGGCCTCGCGGCTGCTGCGCGGCGCCGCGTCGTCGTGGAGGCGACGGAGCGGCATCCCCTGCACTGGATGCACGACCTCTGGCGCCGCTTCCACGGCGTCGAGCGGCCAGGCGGCCCGTCCTCGACGGACGCGCTCTCCGCGCTCGCCGAGCTCGGCCTCGATCCGCAGATCGAGCGCTGGACGACGCCCCCACAGGCCGGCGGGTTCGGACGGCGAGCCGACGCCGTGGCGCTCGTGCGGCGGCGGCTCTGCCTCCCGGCCTCCCGTGACGAGGAGATCGCCGAGGCGCTCGGCACCCGGCTCGTCGAACGCGACGGGCTCTGGAGAGCGGGCTCGCCCACCCAACCGCTCGCGACGATCTGGTTCGACCCTAGTCCCGTAATCGCAGCGTCGTGACGGACGCGTAGATCTCGTCCTCGGGCTCCTCGATCCGCCTGCGCTCGCTGGTCTTGGCGCCCGCTCGCTCCGCGATCGTGAATCGGAGCGTCTCCATCGTCTTCACGAACCCGCCGAGGTCCCGCGATCCTACCGGCAGCAGCATCGTGTCCCGGAACCGCAGGTCGAGCCCGCCGTCGTCGCGTCGACCGACGATCCGCAGGACGACCCGGCGCGCCTGGACCTGCGCGGAGGGGAAGTCGCATCGAGCGCGCACGAGCCGCGCGACCCCGCGGCCGCTCACGCGCCCGGACGCCGTCAGCTCGATCCGCGCTCCCAGCCTCCAGTCGCTCGTGCACGAGCCCCCCACCCGATAGGTGTGGCTCGAGCGGCTCGACATCGAGAGGAGCCGCACCGTGACCTCCTCCGGCGATGGGCCGGGGGTGAGGCTCGGCCGCGCTCCCGGGTCGCCGACCTCGGGCGGGAAGGGATCCGGTGGGAACAGGTAGGCGATGAACGCTCCCGCGCCCGCACATGCGAGCAGGATCACCGCCCACAGCAACACCTTCGCCCACCCGCGCACGACGCCATCATCTCTCAGGGTCAGCGTTCGCCGAGCGCTAGAGGCCGAGACCCGTCATCAGCGCTCGGAGCGTCAGCCCGAAGCTGATGAAGGACGCCCAGGCGAACGGCACCCACGGCCGGACGGGACGGTCCAAGCCGATCGCGCGCGCGTCGCCGGCACGCGCCACCACGTGCGCGAACACGAACAGCAGCAGCGGCAGATAGCCGTAGACGTAGTGGAGCATCCCTCCCAGGGCGCCGCCCGCCTCGAGACGACGGCCGAACAGGAGCAGGACGGTGCCGAGGAGCGCCTGGAGGCCGGCGACCACCTGCGCCGCCGTGAGCCACGTCCAGTACGCCTCCCCGGGGTCGCGGCGGGCGATCCTCGCCCCCAGCCCCCAGATCCACCCGAGCGCGAAGACGACGACGACCGCGAAGCCGATGACGCGGTGCAGGGCCGACACGGCGCGGATACTACGGACCCACCGGCTACCAGCGCCTCGCGATCACGAACGCCGTCGCCAGCAGCGGCATGGCGAACGCCAGCAGCTTCAATGCCGTCTCCGGTGCGGCGCGGATCGCGTCGACACCGATCGGCTCCGTGACGCCGTCCTTGAGCGTGATCGTCCCTTCGACGGCGGCGACGCGACGCCGGAGCCGGCGAACCGGGGTGGACAGCGCTCGCTGGGCCGCGCTGATCGCGACGCACCCGGCCGCGACGAGGACGGCGGCGATCTCCAGCCTCCCCTCCTGGGCGAACGCTCCCGTGAGCGCCGGGAACCCGCCCCACGCGAGCGCGAACCAGACGTCGGAGTGGAAGGCGCCCCCGACCAGCTCGAGGTTGTACGCGACGACCAGGAAGGTGCCCGCCGCGACGAACACCGCCAACCACGCCGAGAACTGCACGACGCCGATGGCCCCCACGACCGCCGCACCGGCGAGCGAGACGATCGCCAGCCCCACGAGCACGCGGTCTGGGATCGCCGTCCCGAGCGGGCGCCCGCGGATCTCGTCCAGCGCGTGCGCCGCGAGACCGACACCGAGGAAGAACCCCAGCAGGCTCATCCCGAGACGATAGAGATCCACGTGCGACGCGGTCGCCGCTCCCAGGGCCACGTAGGAGAGGTGCCACAGCGTGTACGGCGGGTGCAGGAGCGTCCACCAGTCCCGCCAGCCACCCGGAGCGAGGGCGTAGAACGCCGGCCGTTCCTGGCTCACGTGTCCTTCACGCCCCAGAGGACGACCGCCGATCCGAACAGGAAGCTCCGGGAGCGAACGTGCCGGATCCCGGCCCCCTGGAACCAGCCGACCCACTCCTCGAGCGGATGGTGGGAGACGAACTTCGAGATGTTCGGACCCAGGAACGCGGCGGTGCTCGCCCACGCGGGCGATTCGGCGGCGCCGAGCAGCCGCATCACCAGGCGGGTGTGGAGCCACCAACCCGCGCGGGCGAGCGGCGCCGCAGGAACGTGGAACTCGAGCATCGCGATCGAACCGCCGGGTCGGATCATGCGAGCCAGCTCCCGCACGATCGCCGCGGGATCCTCCACGTAGCGCAGCAGGTACGTGACGGTCACGGCGTCGAACGTCCCGTCTCCGAACGGGAGCCGCTCCGCCTGACCGAGGACGAGCGCGATCTGCTCCTCCAGACCCGCGAGGCCATTCGGCTCGCTCCCCGCTCGGAGCATGGGCTCGCTCTGGTCGAGCGCGACGACGCGAACGTTCCGGCGCGCCGCGAGCGCGCGCGAGACCAGCTGCGTGCCGGCCGCGACGTCAAGGACCAACGATCCAGGCATCGCGTTCGTCTTGGATACGAGGAACCGCCGCCAACGTTCGTCCTGTCCGAACGACAGCAGCGCGCCCATGCGCTCGTACTGGGGCGCGATCCCGGCGAAGAGCCGTCGCGCGAAGCGCGTGCGGTCGACGTTCATCGCGAGGACGCCGCCTCGACGAATCGGGGCACGTCCGCGAACGACTCCAGGACGTGATCGGCACGCCCGTCGCGATGCTGCTCGTCGCCGGGTCGGTATTTGCCGGTCCGAACCAGGATCCCGGTCATGCCGGCCGCCTGGGCGCCGAGGATGTCGTTGACGATGTCGTCGCCGACCATCGCCGCTCGAGCGGGAGACACGCCGAGCCTCGTGAGAGCCGCGTCGAAGTACGTCCGCTCCGGCTTCCCGCAGATCGTGGCGCCTGCGCCCGTGGCTTCCTCCAGCCCGACGATGTAGGCTCCGCTGTCGAGCTGCCAGCCGTCCACGGTCTTCCAGAAGAGGTTGCGATGCATCCCGACGAGGGATGCCCCCTGCATCATCCGGCGGAAGACCCGGTTCACGGTCCCGTAGGTGAAGTCCTCGCAGGCGCCACCGATCACGATCACGTCCGCGTCCTCGACGTCCACGAGCTCGGCACCGGCGAGATCCGCCGTCGCGTCGCCGTCGGACAAGACGAACACCTTCGCTCCCGGGTGCGCCGTTCGCAGGTACTCCGCCGTCGCGACGACGGCCGTCACGATCTCGTCGTCGGCCACGTCGAACCCTGCCTGTCGGAGGGTGGCGCCGAGGTCCGCGCAGGTCTTCGTCGTGGTGTTCGTCATCAGGCGGAAAGGGACCCCGTCGACGCGAAGGCGGCGCAACGCGTCGACGGCCCCCGGCAACGCCTCCCAGGACACGGCGAGGACGCCGTCGATGTCGAGCAGCAGCCCCTCGATCGCCACGACTCAGGAGTGTGCCATCACAGGCGGATGCCGAGCGAGCGGCGCACGAGGTCGACGCCGGCATCGTCCACCAAGCCGCGATGCCGCCGGCGCCACCCTTGATACGGGGCGATGTAGCGGAGCTTCGGCGGGAACACCGGTCGAGCGGCTCGGAGGGCGCCGAACGTGACGCTCCGCAGCGCGCGTTCCCCTGACCGCGCCGGGAACCCGTAGCCCGCGCGCAGGTCGGCGGGCAGCGTCCTGAACGCGAGTCGGGCGACCGATCGCAGCACCGGCCGCCACTGGGCATCGCGAGGCGGATCGAGGAACAGCCCGGCCACGGCGCGAGCAGAATCCGTGACGACGAGCTCCCCCGACCGAACGGTGTCCCGGACGTAGGCCTCGAGGTCGGGCACGGTTCGCGGGATCCGCTCGCGAGGCAGCCGAACCAGCTCAGCAGCGAGCATCTGTTCCTCGTGGAAGCGTTGCCGGCCCCGGTCGTCGAGTCTGCCAACCGTGAGCCGTTCGAACAGGAGCGCGCTCTCGATCAGACAGGCGTGCACCCACAGCAGGAGCTCCGGATCCAGGGCGTCGTACGGCCGTCCCGTGACGCGATCGATCCCCTTGATGCGTTCGTGGATGTCGTTGATGCGATCGGCGGCCGCGTGCGCTTCGGCCTTCGTCCCGAAGGTGAGCGCGTACTGCAGGACGAGCGTCCGTTGCAGGCGCCTCCACGGGTTGCGCTCGTACATCCCGGTTTGGTTCGCCCCCGCGATCACCAGCGGATGGGCCGCCTGCATGAGCATGGCCCTCGCCCCGCCGAACAGGACCGTGACCTCGCGATGGACCTGCCAGGACGCGCTCGTCGGACCGAAGTACCCCTCGTCGCCTCCCATGCGACAAGGGTAGCGCGGTCATGTGGCTGGACTCCCCCCGAGGGCCGTGGAACGATGCTGGTCGGATCCGCCGACCGAGTCGGAGACTTCCCCACGTGCTGTTGATCCTCATCGTGATCGGTTCGGCCGTCTGCATCGGGTTCGTCGCCGGTGGCAGCTTCCGCCCCTTCGAGCGATTCACGGTGCACTGGTGGGGCGTCGCCCTCGTGGGACTCGCGCTCCAAGGGGTCCCGGTCACCAGCGGCGTCAGCCGCCCGGTGGGAACGGCGGTGCTCGTGGGTTCGTATGTGCTCCTCGGCGCGTTCGCGTGGGTGAATCGGCGGCTCCCGGCGGTGTGGCTGGTCCTCACGGGACTCGCGTTGAACCTCGTGGTCATCGGCGTGAACGGAGGGATGCCCGTGAGCGCCGGCGCGCTCGATACGGCCCGCACCTCGGCGGAGGGTCTCGCGAACGGGGGTACCCTCAAGCACCACCTGATGGGTCCGGGCGATACCTTGACACCGTTGGCGGACGTGATCGGGATCCCGCCGCCCGTCGGCGCCGTGATCTCGATCGGAGACGTGCTGCTCTACGCGGGCGTGGCGGTCGTGGTCGTGGTCGTCATGCTCGGACGATCCGGCGAGAATCGCCGGCCGCCTGCTCGGTTGTTCCCGGGATATCGGGGGAAGCACCTACCTCCGGAGCAGCGCTTCTCTCGTCAGGCATCTCGACGGGAGCCTCCTCCTGCAGAAGAGATGTGGGGAAGCGGACCGTGATCGCGGTTCCCTCACCAGGCTCGCTGTCGACCTCGAAGCGACCACCGCCGACCTGCGCGCGTTCCCGCATCATCGCCATGCCGAAGTGACCCTCCGGGCCGGGCGCCTCCGTATCGAAGCCGACCCCGTTGTCCTTGAGGATGAGCACGATGTCCTCGTCCTCCTCGCGGACCGCGATCCACACGTCCCTCGGCTGGGCGTGCTTCAACGCGTTCATCACACCCTCGCGAGCGATGTGATACACGAGCAAGGCGATCGGCGCCGGGAGCCGGATGTCCTCCACATCGCGATGGAAACGGATCGACGAATCCTTGCCGACCTCTTCGGTGAAGGACTCCAGCGCCTCGGCCAGACCCTTCGCTCCCAACGGCGACCGATGCAGGTCGCGGATCAGCGCGCGGATCCGATCCGAGGTCTCCTGCTTCGATTGACGGATCTTGTCGAGCTGGGCACCGACGTCGTCGGCTTGACCCTTCTCGAGAAGCTTCCGCGCGACGTCCACCTGGATGGAGAGCCGGAAGAGCACCTGCGCGAGATCGTCATGGAGATATCCGGCGATCTGGAGTCGTTCGTCCGCCCGTTCCTCCGCCATCGCGTTCGACAGCGTCCGGAGAACCTGCTCGCGCTCTTGCAGTTCCTTGTGGGCCTCTTCGAGCGCCTGCGATCGAAAGAACATCTGCCGCGC
>JBOGVD010000002.1:0-71206 GCA_050696355.1 Actinomycetota bacterium | reverse complement strand
GCGGCTCCCCGGTCGCGGCGACCCCGACGGCCACGGCCACGAGCGTGCCGTGGCCCAGGAACGTCAGGAAGCCCACGCCGAGCCCCGCGCCGTACAGGAACGCCGCCAGCGGCTGCCCGAAGTAGGTTCGCCACCAGTCCGGGACCTGACGACGGAGCTGCGGGACGGGGATCCGGAGGCCGAATGCATCTCGCGTCGCCGAGACGAGCGCGACGCCGACCACGAGCGTGGCACCGGCCCGTCCCCAAGGAGCGCCGAGCGAGGCTCCCACCGCGGCCAGCGCCGCGCCGAAGGCGGCCGCCGTCGCCGTCGCGCCCGCCGCATGCAGGACGAGCGCCCCGGCCCACCTCGTCCGCGTCCCGTACACGACGGGGCTGATGGTCTCCACCATCGACAGGCCTCAGGGTCCCCACAGCGCGGACCACCCGGCGATCGCGGCCGCGGCGGCCAGCGCGAGGGGCATGCCGTCTATCAACACGTCTTCGCGAGCTCGCGATACGTGATGCAGAACACCTTCAAACCGGCGGGGCAGTAGCCGCGCACGGCGTAGTCGCCGTTGATCCGGATGCGTGACCGCGAGCAGCAATCCTGGATGTGGCGCAACCGCCCGAAGCAGCACCGGGTCCACCCCCCGCCGTAACGCGGATCGTTCACGAAGCGATAGATCTGGGGGACCCGCTCCTCGCACGTCTTGGATCGCGTCTGGGTCGCGACGTTCCGATAGATCCGCCCACGATCGTCGACGGGATACCCGTACGTCGGGTGGACCGGGAGGCCGTAGCGATCGGTCCGCGACGACGGGGCGAAGGGGTGGGGGCACGAGCCCGTCGTGAACGTGTGACCGCAGATGTGCAGGGCCTCGGCTCGGTCGGGAGCGAGGGCCGTCGCCACGAGCGACCCGCCCGCGAGCGCGACGACGCCACGGCCCACCCGCCCGAGGAAGCCTCGCCGGCTCGTGCGCTGCGCGAGCGCGCGCTGGGCGCGCTCGAGTCCGGTCAGCTGGCCCAACGCTCGTCCTCCTCGCGCATCCGGCGGTCCGCGGTGTCGACCAGCCCTTCGACCTGTTCGAGGGTGTTGACGGTCCCCTTCGCCCGGACGGTCCCCGTCTCGTCGAGGACGAGCAGGAACGGCGTCCCGGGGACCTCGAACGTCCGCTCGGCGTCGGGGTCGTGCACCACCTGCGGGAGCAGCGCGGCGGCCCGCGCGGCCGCCGGCAGGGCGGGCGCCACCTCCCGGCAGACGGTGCAGGTCGGCGACGAGAACAGCACCAGCCGCCGGGCACCGGGGCCTCCGATCACGACCGGTGCTCCGTCGGCTCCCGTCGCCTCCACGGGCGGCAGCGGCTCCCCGAGCCCCGGCCCCTCCGTGTCGATCTCCAGCGCGCCTCTCGGACCCAGGCGGAGATGCAGGGTGCCGACCTGGCGCGCCAGCGCGACGACGACGACGCAGAGCACGACCAGCAAGACCCATTGAGCGACGAAGGCCGCCGTCCACCACTCGCTCATCGCATCGTCCAGGTCGGCTGCTTCCGCTCGTCCATGAACTGGATCAAAGGGCTCCCATCGTCCGCCAATCCCACCAGGGCTCGGAGCTCACCGTTGGCGTCCAGGAGGCGGAGGATGGGGAATCCCTCGGCCGCGAGCCCCAGCCGTATCCGTACCCGTCCAGTCCGATCGTACAGACCGAGCGTGGGCGATCCCTGATCCGCCAGCGTGTACCGGTGGCTCACCTCGTCGCCATCCACATGTGCCCCCAGGGTGGGCGAGGCGTCCGAGGCCAACCCGAACTTCGCGCGGATCTTCCCGTTGCGGTCACCGAAGGCGAGGCTCGCCGAGCCGTCCGAGGACAAGCCGAGCGTCGCCCGGACCTTGCCGTTGTCGTCGCCGATCGCGAGCCCGGCGGACCCGTCGGCCGAGAGCCCGAATCGAGCGCGGACCTGCCCGCCGGGGTCCAGCATCGAGAAGAACGGCGCATCGTCGTTCGACAGCCCGATCCGTAGTCGAACACGGCCCGCAGCATCCAGGACCTCGAACTCCTCGGCTCTGACGACACGCTTCTTCATCGGGGTCGAACGGGTGGGGCGGTCGGCGTCGCCCTATCGTCGCCCGAGGAACGGCACGACACAAGCAAGCCCAGAACGGGAGCTCGAGAGCGGAGGGAGGGGCGGATGCCCCGGAACGTGAGAAACCGCCGGAACCCGAAGGCTCCAGCGGTTTCTCACTACGAACCATACGGCCCGGCCTCTCACTCCGTCAAGCCGAGGTTCCGGTTTTGTCACTCTTTGTCCGCAGCGCGGAGGAGCTCCCGCCGTATCACGCACGCCGCGAGGCGCTCCCGCCGGGGGGTGACGCCGATCCCGGGCCCCGTGGGCACCGTCATCGTGCCGTCGGGCGCCAGCTCGAACGGTTCGGTAAGGTCCTCTTCGAAGTACCGCGCGGACGCGCTCGTGTCGCCGGGGAGGCGGAAGCCGGGCAGCGCCGCGAGGGCGAGGTTCAGGGCACGCCCGACGCCCGTCTCCAGCATCCCTCCGCACCAGACGGGGATGTCGCGCTCGCGGCAGTGATCGTGGATCCGCCTGGCCTCCAGGACACCTCCGACCCGTCCCTGCTTGACGTTCACGATCCGGCAGGCGCCGAGGTCCAGAGCGGCCGCCGCGTCGCCGACCGAGCGGATCGACTCGTCGAGGCAGAGGTCGGTCCCGAGCATGGCCTGCAGCTCGGCGTGTCGCAGCAGGTCCTCGTGGTGGAGGGGCTGCTCGATCATCAGGAGCCGGAGGTCCTCCATCGAATGGAAGACCTCGGCCTCGGCGAGCGTGTACGCGGCGTTCGCGTCGACGGAGAGCGGGACGTCCGGATGAGCGGCGCGGACCGCGCGGACGCGCTCGACGTCGGTGCCCGGCTGGATCTTGAGCTTGATCCGCCGGTAGCCGTCCGCGAGGTAGCCGTCGACCTGGTCGAGCAGCGCGTCGGTAGTGGTCGCGATCCCGATGCTCACGCCGCACTCCACCCGCTCCCGCTCGGCGCCGAGCCAGGAGGCGAGCGACGTCTCGACGGAGCGGAGCTCCGCGTCGACGAACGCGTCGAGCAGCGCGGCCTTCGCCATCGGATTGCCGCGGACCTTCGCGAACGACGCCTCCGCGCCCGAGGCGTCGACGTCTCCGGCCCGGAACAGCGCCGGCGCGAGGAACTCCCGCAACGCGATCCACGCGCCCTCGTTGAACTCGCCGCTGAAGTCGGGCCGTGCGTCCGCGACGCATTCGCCCCAGCCTTCGGCGCCCTCGGTCTCGACACGCACGAGGACGCACCGCTTCTCCGCCACCTCGCCGAAGCTGGTGCGGAACGGGCGGACCAGCGGCAGCTCGACGAGGAGCAGCTCGACGGCGCGGACCCGGCTCACGTCCGCACCTCGGGCACGAGCGCGTACGCGGAACGATCCCGGTCGAAGGCGCTGGCGATCAGGCCGGCGCCGATGCACGCCTCGAACGCCTCCGCCGAGGCGTCTCGCCAGCGCGCACCGAAGGGGGGGTCGCGACGGCGGATCGCCTGATGGTCCCGCGGCACGTGCACGATGCCGCCGTCGGCGGCGGGCGGGGATCCCGGAACCGGGAGGAGATGGTCGTCGCCGTCCGCGGCACCGAGGACCGTGGGGAGCCCCTCCGGCCAGGAGCGCGGCCCGGGCTCGGGATCGAGCTCCCATCGGACGACCAGTCGGTCGGTTCGATCCCCGCGGTTGATCTCGTCCGTCATCTCGCCGTAGAACGCGCGCCCGAACCCGTCGGCCACCGCGCCGAGCTTCCCGAGGTTGAACCACGCGTTGCGCGCCACGAGGGGATCGAACGTCCATCGCGCGACGTGGATGTCCTGATCGAGCGCTTGTGCGCGTTGGCCGAGCTTCAACGCGTAGCCGATGCCACGGTGGCGCCGCTCGGGCAGCGCAGCCAGCATGTGCGAGTGCACGTGGAGCCCTCCTTCGTCCACGCCCGCCCAGCCGAGGACGAACCCGACGAGCCGATCACCGTCGTGGGCCCCGAGCGGCACGTTGCCGCTGTGCGCGAGGGCGGTCAGGACCTCTCGCGGGGGCAACTGGTACGCACCCCAGGTGGCGATCATGATCGCGATCACGTCGTCGAACTGGTCGAGGGAGTCGAGCGGGCGGAGCTGCACCGCGGCGGCTTCGCCCGCCTCGCGGGCGAGGTCCCAGGGCGTTCCGGGCTCGTCCACGGGGGCGAGTCTAATCCGCCGGCCTCTCGGTCCTGGATGCGGCCGCGAACGCGGAAGGCCCGCCTACCAGCCGGCCTCCCGTACGTCGGAACCTCGGTGCGATCAACCCCCGGCCGGCGGTGGGAGCTCCTGCCATTCCACGTCGTCGAGGTCCTCGCCGCGGCGGCGCTTCATGAACTGGACGATGCCGGCCACGATCGCCCCGATGAAGGCGAGCTTGAGGAGCTTCCGGAAGAAGCCGCCCTTCTTCTCGGTGCCTTCGATGTCGTCTCCCATGCGAACAGCCTCCTATCGGGTGTATGGGCCTGACCAGGGCAGTGCGCCTGGCCACGGTGGTGGGCCTGGATGGACTTGAACCATCGACCTCTTCCTTATCAGGGAAGCGCTCTAACCGAGCTGAGCTACAGGCCCGAGGGCCCCGAGCCCCTTGGCGCAGGGTAGTCAGGCTCCGGAAACCCTGTCAATCGAGGTGGCCGGTCAGTCGCGCCGGTCGGCCAGCGTGACCTCGATCCCCCCGACGATGTCGCTGATCAGGTTGTACATGACCGCGGCGAACACGTTGATGCACGACCAGATCGCGACGCTCACGCATCCGACGACGAAGAGCCACGTGAAGAGCTGACCCGTGACGATCTCCACCGGCGGTGCGCCGCCGGTGCTGAGCTCGCCCGTCGGCGACAGTGCACCCTCGGACGGGAAGATGTCGCCGAGGAGCTGCTCGAGGGAGCCGATCACCCCGCTCGCGGACAGGATGCCCCAGATGATCGCGAGCGCCAGGTAGATAACCAGGAACACGCAGAAGTAGAAGATCAGCGAGAACTTGAGGACGGAAAGCGGCCCGATCCTCCTGACCTCGACCCGGGTCCGGCGGACCCCTCGCCGCGGGAGCCGCGTCTCGGCGGGCGGGCGGACGACGGTCGACGGCCACGCCGGCTCCGGAGCGACCGGCCCGAGCGGCGGGACGAGCTCCTCGTCTCCCGGGAAGGGCTCCGCACCACCCTGGAAGGGCTGTGGGCCGGGGAGGGGTTCGGGATCGAACCCGGATCCCGGCTCCGGGTCGGTCGCGGATCGCGGTTGCTGCACAGGCTCCTCGATCGTCTGGGACTGGGCTCGGTCGATAGCGTACGCCCGTCGACGGCCGAGCGCGGGGATTTGTACCCACGCGGGAAGGCTGACCCCTGCCGCGTCAAGCGCGCGGACGTGGGCGACGAGGAGCACCGCGGCGACCGGCGGTGCGAGCACGCCCCCCGCGACGCTCACGTCCTGCTGGAACAGCAGGGCGCCCACCCCCATCACGCACCCGATCGCACCGAGCAGGAGATCGGTCGTCTGCTGCGCGACGCGAGGCCGCAGCTCGATCACGACGTAGGCGGCCGCCCCGAACGCGACGACCTCCACGAGCAAGCCGAGTCCGATGTTCATGGGAGTCCAGACATCATCGCAGCATCGCTGCCGCGACGGCGGGTTCCCTCGAGCCCTACTCCTCCATCTGCATGATCACCGGAGCGAGGGCCACCACGTGGGCGCCCTCCTCGACGCGCATCGTCCGAACCCCCTGGCTCGAACGGCCGACGCGGCGGATCTCTCCGGCCGGCACCCGGATCACGATCCCGCTCGAGGAGATCACGAACATGTCCTGCTCCTTGGAGCCGACGAAAGCCCCGGCGAGCAGCCCGGTCTTCTTCGTGAGCTGGTGGCCGATCACCCCCTTGCCGCCGCGTCCCTTCACTGGGTAGTCCTTCAGCGGCGAACGCTTCCCGTAGCCCTGCTGGGAGACGCTGATCATCTCCTCGCCGTCGGAGGCCAGGCTGAGCGAGATCACCTCGTCATCCTCGGCCAGCCGCATCCCGATCACCCCGGCCGCCGACCGCCCCATCGAGCGCACGTTCTGCTCCCGGAAGCGGATCGCCTGCCCCGAGCGCGAGACCAGGAAGACCTCGTCCTTGCCGTCCGTGAGCTTCACGTCGAACAGCTCGTCGCCGGGCTTCAGGTTGATCGCGGCCAGCCCCGTCCGTGTGGAGTCGTACTCCGGGAGCGACGTCTTCTTGACCATCCCCTTCTTGGTGGCGAACAGGAGGAAACGACCCTCCTCGTACTGCTTCATGTCGAGCACGGCGCTCACGCGCTCCTCGCCGGCGATCGCGACCCCCGGCAGGTTCGCCGCGTAGAGGCCGCGCGCGGTGCGCGAGGAGTCGGGAACCTCGTGCACCTTCACGCGGTAGACCTTGCCCTTCGTCGTGAAGACCAGCAGCCAATGGTGCGTGGTCGTGGTGAAGACGTTGATCACGACGTCTTCTTCCTTCAGGGTGGCGCCGCGCACGCCCTTGCCGCCGCGTCCCTGCCGGCGGAACGTGTCGATCGGCACGCGCTTCACGTACCCGGCCCTGCTGACCGTGATGACCACGTCTTCTTCGGCGATCAGGTCCTCGATGTCGAACGACCCTTCGTCCGCCCGGATCTGCGTGCGTCGAGGGTCGGCGTGCTTCTTCTTGACCTCGAGGAGCTCCTCTCGGATCACGGCGCGGATCTTCTTGGGATCCTTCAGGAGGGCCTTCAGGTACTTGATCCTCGCGAGCAGCTCCTCGTGCTCCTGCTCGAGCTCCGTGCGGGCGAGCTTGGTCAGCCGACGCAGCGGCATGTCCAGGATGTGGTTCGCCTGGATCTCCGAGAGCTTGAACGTGCTCATCAGCTTGGTGCGCGCGCGCTCGGCGTCCTGCGACGCCCGGATGATCTTGATGACCTCATCCAGGTGATCGAGGGCGATCAGCAACCCCTGGACGATGTGGTCGCGATCCTCGGCCTTCCGGAGGTCGAACCGGGCCCGGCGGGTGACGACGTCGACCTGGTGATCGACGTAGAAGCCGATCACCTCCGCGAGGTTCAGCGTACGCGGGATGCCGTCGACCAGGGCGAGCATGATCACGCCGAAGGACTCCTGGAGCTGCGTGTGCTTGTACAGCTGGTTCAGGACGACCTGGGGGTTCGCGCCGCGCTTCAGGTCGATGACCAGGCGCATCCCAGCCCGCCCCGACGAGTGGTCCTTCAGGTCGGCGATGTCCCTCACCTTGCCGGTCCGGACCAGGTCTGCGATCTTCTCCGCCAGGCGAGCCTTGTTCACCTGATACGGCAGCTCCGTCACGACGACGCGGGGTCGACCGCCCGAGCCCTCCTCGACGGAGCACACCGCGCGGATCTTGATGGACCCGCGGCCGGTCTCGTAGGCGTCCCGGATCCCGTCGCGGCCCATCACGATGGCGCCGGTCGGGAAGTCGGGCCCCTTGATGAACTTCATCAGGTCCTTCGGCGTGGCCTCGGGGTGCTCCAGGTGGTGGACGACCGCGTCGATCACCTCGCCGAGGTTGTGGGGCGGGATGTTCGTCGCCATGCCGACCGCGATGCCGCCGGAACCGTTGACGAGCAGGTTCGGGAACCGAGCCGGGAGCACGACGGGCTGCTGCTCGTACCCGTCGAAGTTCGGGACGAAGTCCACGGTGTCGGAGTCGATGTCGCGGAGCAGCTCCATGGCGATCGGCGCCAAGCGCGCCTCCGTGTACCGCATGGAGGCGGGCGGGTCGCCGTCGACCGAGCCGAAGTTCCCGTGCGGATCGACGAGCGGGTGCCGGAGCGAGAAGTCCTGCGCCATCCGCACCAAAGCGTCGTAGATCGGCGCGTCGCCATGGGGGTGGTACTTCTTCATCACCTCACCGACCGCGGCCACGCTCTTGCGGTGCGGGCGGTCGGGCCGCAGCCCGGACTCGAGCATCGACCAGAGGATCCGGCGATGGACGGGCTTCAGGCCGTCGCGGATCTCCGGCAGCGCCCTCCCCACGATGACGGACATCGCGTAGTCGAGGTACGACCGCTGGATCTCGTCCTCGAGCTGGACGGGCTCGACCCGCCCGGCGAACAATCCCTCCTGCGCCATCCCTCGCTCCCCTACACGTCCAGGTTCTGGACGTACTGCGCGTTCGTCTCGATGAACTCCTTGCGGGAGGGAACGTCCTCGCCCATCAGCACGGTGAACAGCCGATCGGCTGTGGCGGCGTCGTCGAGCGTCACCTGCAGCAGCGTGCGTCGTTCGGGATCCATCGTGGTGTCCCACAGCTGGTGCGCGTCCATCTCACCGAGGCCCTTGAACCGCTGGGGGTCGAGCTTCTTGCTGCCGTTGCCGTTCTTCTTCCGGAACGAGTCCCAGTCGCGCTCCGTGTAGAAATACTGCTCGGCCTTGCCCTCCTTCAGCAGGTACAGGGGCGGCTGCGCGAGGTAGACGTAACCCGCGTCGATCAGCTGCGGCATGTGCCGGAAGAAGTACGTGAGGAGCAGGGTCCGGATGTGGGCGCCGTCCACGTCGGCGTCGGCCATCAACACGATCCGGTGGTACCGCGCCTTCTCGAGCTCGAACTCGTCGCCGATCCCGGTCCCGATCGCGGTGATCAGCGCCTGGATCTCGACGTTCTCGAGGATCTTGTGCAGGCGCGCCTTCTCGACGTTCAGGATCTTCCCACGGATCGGCAGGATCGCCTGGGTGGCGGGGTCCCGCGCCTGCTTGGCGCTCCCCCCGGCGGAGTCGCCCTCCACGATGTAGAGCTCGCACGCCGCGGGGTCGCTCAGCTGACAGTCCGCGAGCTTGCCAGGGAGCGACCCCCCCTCGAGGAACGACTTCCGGCGAGTCAGATCGCGCGCCTGCTTGGCCGCCATGCGGGCCTTGGCCGCCTGCTGGCTCTTCTGGATGATCCGCCGCGCCTCGGTGGGGTGCTCCTCGAGCCATTCGGCCAGCTGCGCGTTAACCGTGGTCTCCACGAACGAGCGCATCGGGGCGTTCCCGAGCTTCGTCTTGGTCTGGCCCTCGAACTGCGGCTGGCGGAGCTTCACCGACAGGATCGCGACGAGGCCCTCGCGGACATCCTCGCCGATCAGGTTCTCGTCCTTCTCCTTCAGCAGACCCTTGGATCGCGCGTAGCGGTTCAGCACGTTGGTGAGCGACTTCTTGAGGCCCTCCTCGTGCATGCCGCCTTCGTGCGTGTTGATCGTGTTCGCGAAGGAGTAGACGGATTCGGAGTAGCCGGCAGTCCATTGCAGGGCGAGCTCTACCTCCGAGTCCTCCGCCTTCTCGCCGATCGCGATGACACGCGTGATCGCGTCCTTGCCGGTGGCGAGATGCTTCACGAAGTCGACGAGGCCGCCGTTGTAACGGAACACGTCCTTGTGCGGCGGGGTTTCCCGATCGTCGACGAGATGGATCTCGAGCCCGGCGTTCAGGAACGCCAACTCCCGCAAGCGCTCGATGAGCTCCGTGCGCTTGAAGTCGATGTCCTCGGTGAAGATCTCGGGATCGGGCCAGAAGCGGATGGTGGTGCCCGTCTTCCTGCTCGCCTTGCCCTTCGCGAGCTTGGCCGTGGAGCGGCCCCGGGCGTACGTCTGCGACCACGAGAAGCCGTCCCGCTGGATCTCGGCGGTCATCTTCGAGGAGAGGGCGTTCACGACGGAGACGCCGACACCGTGCAGGCCTCCCGAGATCGCGTAGCCGCCGCCGCCGAACTTGCCGCCCGCGTTCAGCGTGGTGAGCGCGACCTCGACCGCAGGCCGCCGATCCTTCGCCTTGGGGATCGGCTTGACGGGGATCCCCGCGCCGTCGTCCTGCACCGAGACGCTCTCGTCCCCGTGCAGGGTGACCACGATCCTCGACGCCCGTCCGGCCATCGCTTCGTCCACGGCGTTGTCCACGACCTCGGAGACGAGGTGGTGCAGACCGCGGGAGCTAGTGGTGCCGATGTACATCCCGGGGCGGAGCCGGACGTGCTCGACGCCCTCGAGGACCTGGATGCTATGCGCGTCGTAGGTGTCTCTCTTCGCCTTCGCGGTGGCCAAGCGTCCTCCTGTTCGTGCCCCGCGCAGGCCGCCCCACGCGTCGCGGTTCCGGGGGCGTGCGCGGGGCTTCGCACGAGCCTTGTCATTCTACCAATCCGCGGTGACGCGCACGGCGGAAGCGGCCGCGGAAATCGCCCGTTCACCTGCGGTTTCGGACCACGATCCTCACCGAGGTGATGCGGTTGCCGCCGAGCGCCTCGTCGGCCCGCCGGCGGATCTCCTCGTGGAGGAACCGAGCCTGCGCGCCCCACGGGCCGGAGGTGGCCGTGACCGTCAGGACGCCGGCCTCGAGGGCCGCCGGGGCGGTCTCCGACGCGAGGCGCTCCCCCACCACGGAGGCCCACGCGGCGGCCAGCTGGGCCACGGGCATGCCGCGCGCGAAGACCTGGTCGGACAGGAGGGTGTCGATCACCTCGCCGATCGCGATCGGCTCCGTGCTCGGTCCCTCGGGGCGCTTCGGGAACCCCTTCGGGCGCGGCACCTCAGCCCCTGACCGTCACGGCGCCGGCCCGCACGTCCCAGATCGCCGACGCGGCGGACGGAACGTCGGCCTCGTCGGCGACGCTGACCACGACCTGATCGCCGCGGTCCGCGAGACGCCCTGCGATCCGATCGCGGCGGCTCGGGTCGAGCGCGCTGAAGGGATCGTCGACGAGGAGCAACGGCGGCTCACCGGCTTCCCCGGCGATCGCGGCCGCCAGGCCGAGCCGGAGACAGAGCGCCGCCGCCCACGTTTCACCGTGCGAGCCGAACGCTCGGGCGCCCAGGTCGCGCACGGCCAACGTGAGATCGTCGCGATGCGGCCCAACCAGCGACGTCCGGCGCACGAGCTCGTCGTGCCGCCGCGCCGACAACTGCTCGCGGAACGCCTCCCCCACCGATCCGGCTCCGCTGACCCTGGGGGCGTACGCGACGAGGAGGCCGTAGCCGGAGAGCGCTTCGAACTCGTGAGAGGCGCCGGTGGCGATCCGAGCGACGGCATCGGCGCGCGCCTCGATCACGGGCACCCCACTGCGGATCAGCTCCTCGTCCCAGGCATCCATGCCGGGGGGGGTGCCGCGGCCGCCCTCCCATTCCTTGAGGAGCCGGTTCCGCTGACGGAGCGCGCGCTCATAGGCCAAGGAGAGACCGTCCTTCAAGGGCCAGAGGGCGACGACGGCTTCGTCCATCAGGTCGCGGCGCTTGGAGGGATCGCCGATCACCACGGGCAGGTCGAACGGACCGAAGAGCACCGAGCGCACCCGCCGCCGGAGCTCGCGCTTGCGCCGGAGCGGGCTCTTGTCGAGCTTCACGCGGCTCGCACCCTTCCGCGGGATCTCCACCTCCACCAGCGTCTTGCCCTCGTTGCCCGCGAACTCGCCTCGCGCATACGCCACGTCCGCACCCTCGCGGACGAGCGGGGGGTTGGCCGAGACCCTCGGCGACCGGAGCGCGTACAGGAAGTGCATGCCCTCGAGCAGGTTGGTCTTGCCTTCTCCGTTCGGACCGACGACGACGGTCAAGCCCTCCACGAGATCATCGAGGGACGTCCACGAGTGGTTGCGGAAGTCCCGAAGCTCCAGCCACTGCAGGTGCATCCGGGCCGCGACCGCCGACGGTCAGCTGACCGCGGCGGGGAGCCGGACCGGCATGACCAGGTAGGTCAGCTCGTCGCCATCGCCACGGATGACGCCGGGCTTCAGCCCGTCGCGGACATCGAGCCGCACGCTCTCGCCGGTGGCCGCGGTCAGGCCGTCAACCAGGTACTGCGGGTTGAACGCCGCGATGAGATCGTCTCCCTCATAGCGAGCCTCGACCGTCTCGACGGCCTGACCGAGATCGGGGCTCGACGACGAGAGCTTCACTCCGAGCGCGTTGAACTCCAGCCGCACCGGGGTGGTGTCGCGCGCGAGGAGCCCGACCCGTCGGACGGCTTCCAGCAGCTGCTGCCGCGAGATCGTGAGCCGGCTCTCGACCGTCTCGGGCAGGAGCTGCCGGTAGTTCGGGAACTCCCCCTCGATCAGGCGCGACGTCAGCGTCAGGGCCCCGACCCGGAACGCGATCTGCGACCCGTCGGTGAAGGCATCGACGTCGGCCTTCTGATCTGCGGCCGCGCGGCCGGCCTCGGTCAAGGCGCGCTCCGGCACGATCGCCTTCGCCTCGCCGTCGGCCGTGGCGACCAGGTCTCGGACCGCGAGCCGGTATGAGTCCGTGGCCACGAGGACCACACCCTCCCGGCTGATCTCGAGCAAGACGCCGGTCAGCACCGGGCGGGCCTCGTCGCGCGACGCGGCCCTCGCCACCTGGCCGACCGCTTCGGCGAACGCGCCGGGCTCCGCGGAGATCGCCGTGCCGGCCGGCTCCTGCAGCCCTGGGAAGTCGTCGGCAGGCAGGAGACGAAGGGCGCCTTCATAAGCGGCGCATCGGATATGGGCCTGAGATTGATCCGTTTCGAAGTCCACCGGCGCTTCCGAGAGCGACTTCACCGTGTCGGCCAGCAGCCGAGCCGGCACCAGCGCCGTGCCTGCCTCCTGCACCTGCACGCTGATCGCGAGCCGCGCCGAGACCTCGAGGTCGGTGGTCGTGAGGGTGAGGGCGCCGTCGTCGGAGGCCTCGAGCAACACGCCGGTGAGCGCCGGGATCCCCGGGCGAGAGGAGACGCCCCGTTGCACGGTCTGCAGGGCATCGGACAGATCGTCGCGGTCGCATCGGAACTTCATCTCGAACCTCCTGCTGCTCTTCAGTTCTTCTTTCAAAGAGAGCGGTAGTAGGGGCGGTGGAAATGTGGAGCGAGGGCCCGTCTGCGCAGCGTAGCGGGTAGCTCCGACATGTGGATCGTCGGTGGAAGTCCTTTGGCGGTCTTTCCGCCGTCCCCGGTGGAGGGGCTCCGCGCGCCCGCCGTCGCCAGGATATCCACAGCCATCACACGATCCCCCGAACACGGCTGCGGATGATGCGCGTGAGATCCTGGACGTGGCGGAACGTGTCGTCGCGGGACCGCATCTCGTCCTCGACCTTCTTGATGCCGTGCAGGGCCGTGGTGTGATCGCGGCCGCCGAAGATCTCGCCGATCTTGACGAGCGACAGGCCCGTGCATTCGCGCATCAGGTACATCGAGATGTGCCTGGCCTGCGTCAGGGGTCGCGACCGCGACTTCGAGACGAGGTCACCGGTCGAGAACTGGAAGTAGGTGGCTGTCTCCTCGAGGATCAGGGGAGGCGGGATCTCGTGCTCCGTCTGCGGGATCAGGTCCTGGAGCGCCCGCTCCGCCAGCTCGATGTCGATCGGCTGTCGGGTGAGCTCGGACCAGGCGACGACCCGTACCAGGGCACCCTCGAGCTCGCGGACCGACTGGTCGAACTTCGACGCGACGAACTCGATCACCTCGGGCACGACCGCCGGGATGTTCTCCCGCTCCGCCTTGAGCTGGAGGATCGCGATCCGGGTCTCCAGGTCGGGCGGCTGGACGTCGACGCACAGGCCCCAGCGGAAGCGGCTCACGAGCCGCTCCTCGAGGCCGGACAGCTCGTGCGGCGGCCGGTCGGACGCGATCACGATCTGCCGCCCGGCGCCGTGGAGGTGGTTGAACGTGTGGAAGAACTCGGTCTGCGTCTCCTCCCGCTTGGCGAGGAACTGGATGTCGTCGACGAGCAGGATGTCGACCTCGCGGTACTTGTGCCGGAACGCGTCGCCCTGCCGCTCCCTCACGGCCTTGATGAACTCCGTCACGAACTGCTCGGACGTCACGTACTTGATCCGCGCGTCGGGCAGCAGCTGCCAGATGTGGTGGCCGATCGCGACGAGGAGGTGCGTCTTGCCGAGACCGGTGCCACCGTAGACGAACAACGGGTTGTACGCCGTCGACAGCGGCGCCTCGGCGACCGCCATGGCCGCCGCGTGGGCGAACCGGCTGGACGGGCCGGGGACGAATGCGTCGAAGGTGTAGTTGGGGAACGGGAGGCCGGGTGCGCCGCGCTGTCGGCTCGAGCTCGGCGTCGCGGGTGGGGCCGGCGCCCCGATGGTCGCGTACGACGCCGGCGGGGTCGAGGTCAGATCGACGAGCGGATCCTCCTCATGCCGGATCGCTTCGTCGACCTCCATCTCGATCTTCAGCGGTCGGCCGAAGGCGTCCGCGGCCGCATCGGAGATGAGCCCAAGATGGTTGTGCTGCAATCGCTCACGGACGAACTGGCTCGGGACCGCCAGCGCGAGGACCTCGTCGCGGACGGCGATCGGGCGGACATCGGTGAACCACATGAGGAACGTGGTCTCCGGCAGCTCGGCCCTGGCTCGGTCGAGGACGACCGACCAGGTCCGTCGAGCCTCCTGATCGGGTAGCGCCACGGCCATCTGAGATTCCACAGAACCTTTCCACATCGGTGGATAACCCGCATCCGACGAGGTGGTGGGGTCGGATCGCCGGGGGCCCATCACCCCGGGGAAGTGCGGGGCGGACTATAGCACCGGGTTTTTCCACGATGCGACCGGCCGGTGGCGTCTTGACGCTCTTTCACTTGTCAACCCCTTCACCCAGGGATGTTTCCGTATACTTCCCGCTCGGCCGGCGAGCAGCCGGCCGTCCTTTTCGCGGAGGTTCCGAGGATGGCCAAGGGGAAGCGCACGTACCAGCCGAACACCCGCCGTCGGGCGAAGACCCACGGCTTCCGTCTGCGGATGCGGACACGAGCCGGTCGAGCGATCATCGCCGCGCGTCGACGCAAGGGCCGCAGCCGACTCAGCGTCTCCGGCTGAGCGCGTCGGTGCGAACGCCGGGGATCCGCAGGGTCTTCCAACACGGCCATCCGGTACACGGGAGGCGGGTGGTACTGTTTGTCGGCCCCGGCTCGGGGGAGTTCGCGCTGGTCGCCGGGAAGAAGATCGGCGGCGCGGTGCAGCGGAACCGGGCCCGGCGGGTCCTTCGGGCGGCACTCCGTGAGGTCGCGCCGCGGGGCGTGGAGGGACAAGACATCGTTCTGGTGGCTCGCGAGGCCATCCGGGACGCCCGAACCCAGGATCTGATCGAAGAGATGAGCGAGTTGCTGGGGCGTGGAGAGGTGCGTCCATGAGGTTCGTCCGGCGCTTCCTCTGGGGCGCGGGGGCTCCCGTGCGCCTGGCCCTGCTCGGGGCGATCGCCCTGTACCGGGTGATGCTGTCCGGCTGGATGGGAGGGCAGTGCCGCTTCTCCCCCACCTGCTCCCGCTACGCGGAGGAAGCGATCCGATCCCACGGTGCGGTGCGAGGTGTGCTGCTCGCCGGATACAGGGTGCTGCGCTGCAACCCATTCGGGCGTGGAGGTCTGGACCCGGTCCCCTCGCGTCACGTGTATGACGCTGCCACACACTTCCCCTCGATGAGGGAGCCTCGCCGTGCTGGCTGAGATCGGGCCGTTCCAGGCGCTGCTCGACGCGATCGGCGCGGTGCTCGCGTGGCTGTACGACCTGACCGGGAACTTCGGCTTCGCGATCATCATCCTGACCGTGGTCTTCCGGGTCGTCCTGCTCCCCCTGGGTATCAAGCAGATCAAGTCGATGCAGTCGATGCAGGCGCTTCAGCCGAGGATCAAGGAGATCCAGAAGAAGTACAAGGGGAACAAGCAGAAGATCCAAGAACAGACGATGAAGCTCTACCAGGAGTACGGGGTGAACCCCCTCGGCGGCTGCCTCCCACTGCTGCTCCAGTTCCCGATCCTCATCGCGATGTACTCGGTCATCCGCGCACCGGTCCCCTACGCGCCGGAGGACCCTTCCAGGCCGCCGGGCGTCGAGTTCAAGGACAACCATCTCCCGGAGGACTCGAAGCTCTTCATCGACGTCACCGAGCAGAACGACGAGGGCCAGCACTTCCTGCTCATGAACCTGCAATGCTCCCCGCAGAACGCGGGCAGGACCGTCGCCGTGCTCAACACGCAGGGCGAGCCGAGCGGCGCCACGACCGATTGCGGAGACTCGATCCCAGACCGGATCCCCTACTACGCGATCCTCCTGCTGATGATCGGGACCACGTTCTACTCCACCCGGCAGACCCAGAAGGCGACACCCTCGTCGGCACAGAACCCGCAGACGCAGATCATCACCAAGGTCATGCCCGTGATGTTCGGGATCTTCGGGTTCGCGTTCCCCGCCGGCCTGGTCCTGTACTGGACCATGTCCAACCTGTTCCAGATCGGCCAGCAAGCCGTGATGCTGCGGCTCGGCCACATCGGTCCCGACGCGATGGATCGCCGGCTCGCCCAGGCGAAGACGAAGTCCGCGGACCGACCCGACAAGGCCAGGACGGGCTTCTTCGGCCAGATGATGGAGCGGGCCGACCAGGAGCGAAAGCGCCGGCAGGGCGAGCCGAGCACCCTCCGCAAGCCACCGCCCCGCACGCCGGGCAAGGGCGGTTCGGGCAAGGGCGGTTCGGGCAAGGGGACCAAAGGTGGTCAGGACGGTCAGGCACGACCCAAGGGGTCTGGACCTGATCGCCCGAAGCGGTCGGGGAGGTAGCCATGGAGGGAGACGCTGGATCGATGGAAGCCGACCACGGAAGCGTCGTTGACGCCGAAGGTGCGGACCTCGAGGAGCAGGCTGATGCCATCGCAGACTTCGTCGAGGAGCTCCTCGAGCGTATGGGGATCGACGCCATCGCCGAGCCCGCCACGCATCGGGGGCATGTCTACGTGGACATCGTCGACGGGCCAGAAGAAGACATGAGCCTGTTGATCGGGCGCCAAGGGCAGACCTTGGACGCCATCCAGGAGCTCGCGCGGACGGCGGTCGGGCGGCGGCTGGACGACCGGATCCGTGTGCTCGTCGACGTCGGCGACTATCGGAAGCAGCAGGAGGAGCGCTTGGTCGAGAACGCCCGTGAAGTCGCCGAACGAGTGCTCCGGACCGGTGATTCTGAGCAGCTCGACCCCATGAACGCCTACCAGAGGAAGCTCGTGCACGATGCCGTGGCGGAGTTCGACGGGTTGGAAAGCGTCTCCGAGGGGGCCGATCCCGACCGATTCGTGGTTGTCCGGCCTCTCTGAGAGGCCCCACGCTAGGGAGATCCGTGTTTCACGTGAAACATGAGGGTTGGACCTCGAGCCTCTCGCCCGTGCAGGTCGAGACACTCGACAGGTACGAGCAGCTTCTCCTCGAGCGAGCGGTCCCCCGCGGGATGGTCGCTTTCGCCGATTCGGACCATCTCCACGACCGGCATGTCCTCGACAGCCTCCGGGCGGTCCCCTACATCGACCGAGACATCGGGCCGGTCGTGGACCTCGGTTCCGGGGCCGGACTCCCGGGTGTCCCGGTCGCCGTCGCGCGGCCCGATCTGAGCCTCACCCTGGTCGAGCCGAGGCAGGCGCGAGCGGCCTTCCTCGAGTTGGTCGTGGAGCAGCTCGTCCTCCCCAACGTTCGGGTGTTCGCCGGACCAGCCCAGGGGCTCTCGCCTCACTACGCCGCCGCTCTGGCCAGAGGCCTCGGGGACGTCTCGAGGAGCTGGAGCATCGCCGCGTCCGTACTTGTGCCGGAAGGGATGCTCATCTACTGGGCAGGAAGAACGTTTCGGCCGAGCGACGTACCGGCAGGTGCCCTCCTCCGCACGGCAGATGAGCCTGCCCTTGAAAGCCGCGGACCCATCGTTATCATGACCCGACAGTGAGCAAGGCTTCCGCCCGCACAGCTCGGCCCGTCGCGCCCGCGGCTTCCGCCCGTACATCGCCACCCAAGCCCAAGCGGTCGCGACAGAAGGATCCGGTCGTCCCCGAGGTGCCGGGCAAGGCCCGGATCATCGCCATCGCGAACCAGAAGGGCGGTGTCGGGAAGAGCACGACCGCAGTCAGCCTCGGAGCCGCCCTGGCCGATATCGGCTATCGCGTGTTGGTCGCGGACCTCGATCCACAGGGCAATGCCTCCACCGGGATGGGCATCCGGCATGACGCTCGAGACGTCACCGTGTATGACGTCGTGGTCGCTGAGGCGGAGATCGAGCACGCGATCGTCCCCACACCCGTCGAGCGACTCCACGCCGTCCCCGCGACCATCGATCTCGCCGGGGCCGAGATCGAGCTCGTATCCCAGTTCTCGCGGGAGACCCGGCTGAAGAAAGCGATGAAGCCCGTCGTCCACGGCGTGTATGACTTCATCTTCCTCGACTGCCCTCCCTCGCTCGGCCTCTTGACGATCAACGCCCTCACGGCCGCCGAGGAGCTGATCGTGCCGATCCAGTGTGAGTACTACGCCCTGGAGGGCCTCGGGCAGCTGCTCCGCAACGTCTCGCTGGTGCAGCAGAACATCAACTCGGGGTTGCGACTCTCGGGGATCGTGATGACGATGTACGACCCGCGGACCAAGCTGTCCGAGCAGGTCGTCCAAGAGGTCCAGCGCTACTTCGGCGACCTCGTCTACGGCGTCATCATCCCCCGGACCGTCCGTCTCTCCGAAGCGCCGGGCTTCGGGCAGCCGATCACGGTCTACGACCCGCGATCGAAGGGGGCCGAAGCCTACCGTCAGCTCGCCCGGGAGGTCGCCCTCCGGCCGCCCCCGGACGCCCCGATGCCGGCGTTCGACGAGATGCCGATCGTGGTGATGGCTCCGATGGAGCGCGACTCGGTGGATGCCCCCTCGGTGGACGGGAGCCCCGAAAGGTCGAACGGCTCCGCAGCCGAGGTCCCTGTGGCGGAGAGCGCGACGGTCCTGGCAGAGCCGGAGCCCGAGCCTCTGCCGGGTGCCGAGCATGGATCGGCCACTACATCGCAACGCGAGGCCGAGCTTGTGCCAGAGGCTGAGCCGATGCCAGAGGCCGAGCCGCCGCAACGCGAACCTGAACCCCAACCGGAGCCCGAACCGGAGCCCGAACCGGAGCCCGCCCCGGAGCCCCCCGAGGTATCGGCTGAGTCCGAGCTTCACGAGGAGGCCGCCTCCGTCCCGCCTTCCCACCCGTCCGGGCAGGAGGCGAGCCGGCGGGACACGGGTGCCGACGATGTCTGGGAGGAGCCTCCATCGCAGCACGAGCCTCGGGTCAAGCCTCCGTCGAGACCTCTCCCTCCGGGTGAGCTGCCTCGGCGGCGGGTGGTGGTCATCGACGAGAACTCGGATATCGATGCCGGTCAGGAAGACCCTCCGACGTCCACGAGCGAGCCGCGAGAAGGGATGGCCGGTATCGGTGCGACGTTGGACGAGGAGAAGGGCCGGAAGCGGCGGTGGCGGATGTTCCGCAAGGGAGGCGATTGATGTCCAAACGAGGGGGGCTGGGGCGTGGGCTCTCAGCGCTGATCCCCGGCGCACCGGAGGCCGGAGAGCAGAGCACGGGACTCCTGGAGGTCCCTGCTGGTGCGATCGCGCCGAACCCGAAGCAGCCCAGGAGCCGGTTCGACGACGAGACCCTGCGTGAGCTCGCAGCCTCGATCCGCGAGGTCGGGATCCTCCAGCCGATCGTCGTCCGCAGGGCCGGGCAGGGCTACGAGGTCGTCACGGGGGAGCGACGACTTCGAGCGGCGAAGCTGGCGGGTCTCGCCACGGTGCCCGTCGTCCTGCGCGACTCCGAAGACGCGGACCTGCTCAGAGAAGCGCTCATCGAGAATATCCATCGGGAGGATCTCAACCCGATCGAGCTGGGCGAGGCATTCCGGCAGCTGCTGGACGAGCTCGGCCTCAAGCAGGAAGAGCTCGCCGACCGGGTCGGGGTCTCCAGGTCCCACATCGCGAACACGATCCGGCTCCTCGCTCTGCCGCTTGAGGTGCAACAGCTCCTGACCGACGAGAAGATCTCGGCGGGCCATGCACGGGCACTCCTCGCGCTCGGTGACGCGGAAGCGATCTCCTCGCTATCGCTACGGGTTGCAGCAGAAGACCTCTCGGTCCGCGAGACGGAAGAGGTCGTTCGACGATTCATCGAGGGTCCGGCGGAACCGCGACCCAAGAAGGAAGCCGCGCCGGGGGAGCCTGGGGACCCGAACCTGGCGGAGGTCGAGGAGATCCTCTCCGAGCAGCTCGCCACCCGGGTCGCGATCCGCATGGGCCGGAAGCGCGGTCAGGTGCTGATCGAGTTCGGTTCCGCCGACGACCTCGAGAGGATCGTCTCGGAGATCATCGGGTCAGGACCGGGGCTCGCCCCGGACTGAGCGATACCGTCATACGAAGGAGCAACCACCTCCTCGCTCGCTGAGATCGACCGAGCAGGAGCGCCTATCCCAGTGACCCCGGCCGCGGCCGGGGATCTCCCCCGTGAAGGGCGCGTCACCCGGAACGCGCGCGGCAGGAACGTCCGGCCGTTCGACGAGGTTCGGTAGCCTGGCCCTATGGCACGCGAGCGGCGGGAGCCGACGGAGGAGGAGCGGGCGGTGACGGCCTCGCTGCTGGGCGCCGCTCTCGGTCTCGTGTTGGTGATGCTGGCGCGCCGGCGTCCCTAGCCGGAGAAGTACCGGCCTACCCCCACCGCTACGGCGCGGGCGATGCGTCTCGGCAGGTCGGGATCCCGCGACACGGCCTCGTCCACCTCGCCGGCTCCCGTCAAGGGTTCGACCTGGACCGCCGGCATCCGTGTCTCCCGCAGCGGGGCGATCGTGAGCGGCTCCAGGACGCCCGGCATCCCGAGCGCGGCTTCGAGCTCCTCCAAGATCAATTGCGCCAGAACGAGTCCGGAGGGGGAGTGGGTGGTGCGGCTGCCGAAGTAGCAACAGATCGGCCCCGCACTACCTTCGGGCTCCCGGGCGCTCAGCTCCACGGTGATCGATGCGGACGCGCCGGCGTCGTTCGCCAGGCGGGCTCGATCAGACGGCGCGGCCGCATCCTCGCCGGCCAAGAGCCGCGCATCCGCGCCGACCGCCCGGAGCTCGTCGACGAGCGCCTCCGCGGCGCGCCGGTGGACGTCGTCCCCCGAGCGGGGGCCCTCACCGACGTCAACGGCGATCACCCGGCCCTCGATCGGTCCGCGAGAGGCCTGGAGCTCCTCTCGCTCGCGCACCAGGGCGCGTGACGGAACCGCATCGAGCGGGCGCATTCGCCGCAGGACGGAAAGGGTGTGCGGGCCGACGATCCCGTCGGGCTCGTCCCCGACGTTGCGCTGGAACACCCGGAGCGCCGCGTCGGTCCGCGGTCCGTAGAAGCCGTCCTCCTTGCCGCTGTCGAAGCCCAGCGCGTTGAGCTTCCGCTGGAGCTCGCGGACGTCGTCGCCTCGGAACATCGGCGCCCGGTGGTACAGCGTCCGGTCGCCGAGCTGCCACCCGGCCTCCACGAGCTGTTCCCAGGTGTCCGGCCCCACGAGACCGTCGACCCGGAGATGACGTTCGCGCTGGAACGAGCGAACGGCAGCCTCCATGGAGGGCCCGAACGGGCCACCACGCTCGGCGTCGTCGATGACGGCGCCCAGCGCCTGCAGCCTCGACTGGATGTCCGTGATCTCAGGACCGCTGTCCCCCGCACCGAAGATACGCATCGGGTCCGAGTCTGCGTGGGGCCGCCGGGCGACGGCAACCGTCGCGAGCGGCGACGCTGGGACGCGGGCTCCTACGACAGATGCGGGTCGAGGTCGCGCAGGATCGCGTCCTTGGGCCGCGCCCCCGTCACGCGTGCGACCTCCTTGCCGGCCTTGAAGAGGATGAGCGACGGTATCGACATCACGCCGTACGTGCGGGTGGCGTCGGGGTTCTCGTCGATGTTCAGCTTGGCGACTTTCAGGTCCTGACCCTTCTCCTGGCCGATCTCCTCGACGACCGGCGAGACCATGTGGCACGGCACGCACCACTCGGCCCAGAAGTCCACGAGGACCGGGGTCTCGGAATCGAGCACGTTCGCCTGGAACTGGGTGTCGTTCACGTCTCCGATGTTGGCCATCTCTTCTCCTCTCGGTCCGCCCGGCGTCTCGCCCGGCGGGTCGTGCCTGCAACGCGCGCGACGGCGCCGCGATTCCCTCAGCCCGTGGCGTGCGCCTCGGCTTCGAGCAGACGCTCCGCATCCATGGCCGCCTTGCACCCCTGTCCGGCGGCCGTGACCGCCTGACGGTAGACCCGGTCGGTGACATCGCCGGCGGCGAACACGCCTTCGACCGACGTCTGGGTCTGCGGCTCCTGGATCAGGACGTACCCGTCGGGGTCGAGGTCCAACCGGTCGACGAAGAGCTCCGTGTTGGGGGTGTGCCCGATCGCCATGAACACGCCGTCGGTGCGGAGCTCCCGCGTCTCCCCGGTGGAGGTGTCGCGGAGCAGGACCCCGGTCACGGCGTCCTCGCCGAGGATCTCGGCCACCTCCGTTTTCCAGACGACGTCGATCTTGGGGTTCGACAGGGCTCGCTCCTGCATGATCTTCGAGGCGCGGAACTCGTCCCGCCGATGCACGATCGTTACCTTGGATGCGAACTTCGTGAGGAACGTGGCCTCCTCCATCGCGGAGTCACCTCCGCCGACCACCACCAGCTCGCGATCGCGGAAGAAGAATCCGTCACACGTCGCGCAGGCGGAGACGCCGCGGCCTCGGAGCTTCGACTCTCCGGGCACGTCCAGCCACTTCGCGGTCGCGCCCGTCGCGATCACGACCGTCCGCGCTCGCCACTCCTGGTCGCCGGCCCACACCCGGAACGGGCGCGAGGAGAAGTCGACCTTCGTGACGTGGACGGAGAGGATCTCGGCCCCGAACCGCGCGGCCTGCTTCTCCATCTGGTCCATGAGCTCCGGGCCCAGGATGCCATCGACGAAGCCCGGATAGTTCTCGACGTCCGTGGTGAGCATCAGCTGGCCGCCGGCCTCCACGCCCTTCAGGACCAGGGGCTCGAGGTTGGCGCGGGCCGCGTACAGCGCCGCGGTGAATCCGGCCGGGCCCGAACCGATCACGATCAGGTTCCGGACGTCGTTCAGGCTCTGGCTGGTCATGCGTCGGTCATCCTCCCACACGACCAGAACGCCGCCCTTGCGCCGGTTCCTTCCCACGGGGATGCGGACGTCGGTGGATCAGATCCGGGCGGAGGCGAACGAGAGGACCGAGCAGTCGTCCGAGGAGGCCGCGAAGACGGCCCCGGTATCCGGCGGCTCACCGGCCCCGGGGCCTTCCAGCGCGACCGCGATGTAGGCGTCGCGTCCCTCGAACCGTGCTCGGATCAACCGGGTCACGCGGCCGAGCTGCTGGCTCTTGAAGGCCTGGGATACGCATCGAACGGCGGCGGCGGGATCCTCCCGAGCGGCATCCGCCGAGGAGACCTGATCGGGGGCGGCGTCGTCGGCGGACCGGGCCAACTCCCGAAGGTCACCCGCGTCGTAGTCCCGGTCCTCGACCGTGAGGAGCACCTCGTCCGCGAACGGCGCCGCCTCCGAGGACGATCCCGCGGCCTGACCTCCGGTCGTGTTCTCCGCGCGTGTGACCTGGTCGGACTTGTCGTCTCCGACGTTGGGAAGGGCGATCGCGACCGCCACGATCGTCGCGGCGGCGGCCGCCACCCCGGCCCACCTGTACCACGTGGGGGTGCCGCGGCCACCGTTGCGGCTGAGGACGCGCCGATGAAGATCGGCGGGCGCGCGCTCAACGGGGAGCGATCGGGCCGCTCCGGCGCCCGCCGTCGCGTCGGCAAGATCCCGACGACACGAGAGGCAGGCGTCCAGATGCGCCCGCACCCCGGCGAGGTCGCCCTCGTCCAGGGTGCCGTCCACGAGATCGGCGAGCAGCTCGTACGGATGCTTCATGACTCTTCCTCTGACGACCGCGACGCTCGCGAGGGTTCCCCCTTCACGAGGCCCATCGCCCGCCCGAGCGCCGCCCTTCCACGGAAGACCCGGGATTTCACCGTCCCCACCGGGATCGCCAGCACCGTTGCGATCTCGTCGTAGGGGAGATCCTGCACGTCCGCGAGCACCAGGACGACGCGGAACTCCTCCGGGACCTGGAGCAGCGCGTTCGCGACGTCGACGGAGAGCACGACCCCCTCGGCGTGGTCAGGAGCCGGAAGGGAGAGCTCCCGACGCTCCTCGGTCTCGTCCGTGACCATCCGGAGGAGCGGGCGACGGCGCTTGCGCCGCAGAGAGTCGTAGCACGCGTTGACCGCAACCCGATGGATCCAGGTGGTGAAGGCGGCGTCCCCGCGGAACGTGCTCAGCTTCCGAAGTGCGGACAGGAAGGTGTCCTGCGAGGCATCGGCCGCCTCGTCCGCGTCACCGAGGATCCGGAGGCACAGGTTGTAGATGCGCGCACCGTGTCGGTGCACGAGCACCTCGAAGGCCTCGGCGCTCCCTTCCTGGAAACGCCGGACGAGCTGCGTGTCGGTCTCGGGGGCGTCCACGGTGCGAACGCTACAGCGAGGGCGGTCCGATGGATTCCGTCACGACGACGGAGGCGAACTGCTCCGTCCACGGGATGCGGTGCGCGAGCAGGGTGCTCGCCCTCTTCCTGACCCTCACCGTGACGGCGCCGGTCGGGCGCTCGACGCTGCAGCCGCCTCGCGTCAGCCTGGCGGTGGGATCCTCGTCGGCCAGGACCTGCGCGACCCGCTCACAGGTCTCACGGACGCTGCGGTCCCGCTTGTAGACGATCGCTCCTTCGCTCGCCGCGGTCGTGCTCACGTCGGAGAGCCGGTAGGTGGTGAACGCGATCGACGCCGCATCGATCGCCGCGACGGCGATCACGGCGAGGAAGAGCAGCCAGACGATGATCACCTTGCCGACGAGCCCCGCTTCGTCACGTCGCACGTTCACCCGCGGATCCTCCTGACGAGCGCCTTCCTCAGATCATCGACCTCTCCGACCCGCAGGATAAGCGCAGAGATCACGAACACCAGCATCCCCGCCGCGACCGCGCTTCCGACGACGGCGACCTGCTGGAGCACCCCTTCCTCCTCGGGCGGCCCCAAGAGCGCGATCACGCCGAGAGCCGCTGCCGCGGAGGCGATGGCCGCGAGGGTCGTACGCCCGATCGTCATGGCGATCCGCGCGCCGTCGATCGGACCGAGCCGGCGACGGAGCAGGATCAGCAGCACGGTGGCACCCACCAGATAGGACGTCGCGTGGGCGAAGGCCATCCCGCGGAGCCCCAGCCCCATGGGGACGGTGTAGAGCACGGCCGCCCCGACGTTCACGCACCCGATCAGCACGTTCACGAGGGCCGGGGTTCGCGTGTCCTGCATCGCGTAGAACGTCCGGGTGAGGAGCTGGAAGGACGAGAAGAACAGGAGCCCGGCGGCGAAGCCCTGCAGGGTCCGGCCGATCGCGACGGCGTCCGCGTCGACGGCGGCGCCGTGCTCGAAGAGGACCCGGGCCACCGGCTCCGCCAACGCGAAGAGACCGAGGGCTGCCGGGATCGTCACGACGGCGGTGTCGCGCAGCCCTCGGGACACGAGCTCCCGTACTCCCTCCGGTCGGCCGGTGGCCCATCGTTCGCTCATGCCGGGCAGGAGGGCCGTGAAGATCGAGACCGCGAAGATCGCGTGCGGCAGCTGGAACACGATGAACGCGGTCGTGTAGATTTGCGGGCCGGCGTCGAAGCGGTTGTTCAGCACGATCACGACGATGTATGAGAGCTGGTTCGCCGCGACGTAGACCGCCACCCAGGCCGCGAGCCGAACGAGCTGCCGGACCGCCTCGTGGCGCCACCCGGTGCGGAGCCAGATCCGGTAGCCGATCGACCGGAGCGACGGCCAGAGCGCCACGGTCATCGTGACCACGCCGAGGGTCGTACCGATCGCGAGGATGGTGCGCTCGGCATCGGTGATCCCTTCCACCGTCGGCGACCGGCTCCCGCGGACGATCGCGTAGGCGATGAAGGTCCCGATCACCACCAGGTTGTTCAGCACGGGCGCGAACATCGGCGCCGCGAAGCGTCGGTGCGCCTGCAGGAGCCCGGTCGCGACCGCCCCGACCCCGTAGAAGACGACCTGCGGCATGAACCAACGGAGGAAGAAGACGCCGAGCTGGATCTGCGCGTCGCGATCGACGTCGTCCGAGGAGACGAGGTACAGGCGGATGATCTGTTCGGCGAACAGCGCTCCCAGCGCGGCCACGATCACCAAGATCACGAGAACGAGCGTGATGATGCGGTTGGCCACGTCGCGGGCGTCGGCGGCTCCGTGCGTCTCGAGGCGCTCCACGAAGACCGGGACGAAGACCGACGTGAGGATCCCTCCGAGGATCAGCTCGTAGACGATGTTCGGCGTGAGGTTGGCGACGGTGTAGATCGAGCCGAGCGAGCTCACGGTGACACCGAGGGTCGCCGTCATCGCGGTGAGACGGAGGAAGCCGGTGAGCCTCGAGAGCGCGGTTCCCACCGTCATGACGGCGGCGTGCCGCATGAGGGATCCGCGCGTGTCCGGCGCGGAGCGCCCGTCCGAGCTCACAGGTTCCGCCGGCGGAACAAGCGCCTCGACCAGAGGCCGATCAGCACCACGCCGGCCGCGAGCGTGATCACGAGGGCGATCGGATTGATCGCGGTGGAGCTCACGACCAACACCTCGCGCGCGAGGATCACGCCGTCGGGTGAGGAAACGAGCACGTCGATGCGGCTCCGACCGGCTGCCTTCACCTCGGCCTGGAACGTGATCACCTCGTTCGCTTCGTCCAGCCGAACGACCTGTTCAGCGCCGTTCAGGAAGTCGACGCGGCCGGACGCGAGCTCGACGCGGAAGTTGAGGACGCGATCGCCCGGATCATCCATCCGTAGGTGGATGTCGCCCGAGCGCGAGGTGAACCGGAGCACGCGCGACGTGTCCGGGACCAGGAGCGAGAACGTCCGATCGATGACGCCGTTCACGGTGTCGAGCCACGCCAGACCGGAGGATTCGTTGCCGACGTACTGCGAGGCCTCCGCGTAGCGCACCGCCCGGCGGAGCCGGTCGACCTCCCCGGCCGGCTCCTCGACGACGGCTCCGAACGTGCTCAGCCGGCGCGCGGTCGACGAGAGCTCCTGCACGTAGAGGGACGAGAAGCCGTCGGGAGTCGAGGGATCGAGGGCGGCGGGCTGGGGTCCGGGGTTGATCTCGCCGGGGAGATCCTCCGCGTGCTCCGGCTGGAGGAAGGGCGCCTCGGTGAGCCGTCGCAGGGCGGAGCGCCAGAAGGCGGCCGGCAGGTCGAAGGACAGGTCCAGCGCCAGGCCACGTTCCACGGGTGGCACCGGCACGGGCTCCTCCTTCCAGATCGTGGCGAGCTCGCCGAGGAGGACTTGCGACGCGAGGACCGGATCCTCCCGGAGGGCGGGGTCGCTCAGCAGCGCCTGCGCGCCGGGGTCGGGGAGGAGCAGCGCGACCTCCCCCCCGGGCGTCGTGGACAGCATCGCCGCCGGCGGCGGAGCGAAGGCGTTGTCCTGCGGGGGCCGCTGGACGGAGTCCGGGGCGCCGAGGATCGTGGTCGCTCCGCGCGCGGCCAGCGCGTCCACGGATGCCTGATCGAAGACGAGTCCGGGCGGGCGCGCGACCGCTGGATCGGGCCGCTCGCCCACGAGCTCTTCGAACGTCTCGTCGCCCAGCCGCCACTGGGCCTCGAGGTGCGTCCCGAGTCCCGAGGACAGCAAGGCGGGAAGTCGGGGCGCCGCGAACGGCATCGCGTGGAGCCGCGCCTGCGGGGAGCGGGCGATCTCCCGGAGCCGATCCAGCGTCTCCGCGGCGGCGACGGGCGCGGGATCGCCTGCCTTCGCGGTGCTCCCGTCCCTCCGTTCGTAGCCGTCGCTCGCCCGCCGGAGCTGGTCGAGGGCGATCGGCGCGACGATCAGATCGACGGCCGCCTCCTGGTCGGGCGCCGTGAGCAGGTGGGCGATCGCTTCCACCTGGGCCACGATCCCACCGCCCGATCCCAGGGCGGCCTCGAAGCCGGGATCGATCAGCGTGCCGTCGGGTCCGAACGCCACCGGCGAGGCGACCTCCGTCCACCACGAGAAGTGGACCGGCGCCAAGGGCGGGTCCTGGAAGATGTGGATCACCGCGGTCGTCATCGAGGCGACGAGCTCGTCATCGCTCCGGAGCTCGATCTGCAGCGGATAGACGGCGGAGTCGTCTTCGATCGCCTGGGTCTCGGCGGTGTCGATCGTGATCGGGACCTCGATCGCGTCGCCCGGCGCCAGTCCCGAACCGCGGAAGACCGTGTCGGCAACGGCGGCGAAGGCAGGACCCTCCTCGAGGGCGGTTTCGTACCGTTCGCGTGACGTCACCCTCGGGCCGAGCCGCCACCCGACCACCGGGTTCGCGATCGTCCCCGCACCCTCGTTGTCGATGCGCACGGTGATCCGGACCAGGGGATCCTCGGGCGTCGTCCAGGGGGTCTGGGCGATCAGGCGGATCGTCGCCGTCGGCGACTCCTCCACCTGGGCGCGGGCGGGCGACGCGATACAGGCGATCGCGAGGAGGCTCAGGACGAGGCGTGGTCCGCGGGAGCTGCGCATGCCGATCGCCAATCGTAGCCCCCGCGCTCAGCCGGCCAGCATGGTGGTCACCTGTTCGAGCGCATAGGCGATCGAGATGACGAGGAGCCCCCCGCCGACGACGAGTCGGAGCGTCCGGTCCTTGGCTCGGAGGGCGAGGGCGGCGCCGAGACGCGCCCCCGGCACCGCTCCGACCATGACGGCCAGGCAGATCCCGAGATCGATGTGGCCGAGCGCCGCGTGCACGATGGTTCCCGGAACCACGAGCGCGATGATCGCCAACAGGGAGGTCCCCAAGGCACGCTTCAGCGGCATCCCGAGCCAGCCGGCGAGCAGCGGGACCATCACGAGGCCGCCGCCGATCCCGAGGAGGCCGGAGACGAAGCCCGCGACGGCCCCGATCCCTCCGAGGATCGGACCCGTCGTCGGCCGAGCCGTCCGATGTCGGTGTCGCTCCAAGAGGATCGCGACCGACTGGGAGCCGAGCAGGACGGCGGTGACGAGCAGCAAGAGCCTGGTGTCGACGAGCTCCGTGAGCCAGGCGCCGAGCGCCGCGCCCGCGAGGCCGGGTCCCACGAGCCACACCGCCGCGCGAGCGTCGAGCTCGCCGCCGCGCCGGTACGCGAGCGCCCCGGCGAGCGCGGTGGGGAAGATCACCGGCAAGGGGGTGGCGAGCGCCACGATCGGAGGCGCGCCGAGCAGCACCTGGATGCCGGGCGTCATCAGGATGCCGCCGCCCACGCCGAACAGGCCCGACAGGACGCCGGCGACGAGACCGATCGCGACGCCGATCCCGACCTCAGCCGGGCTCACTGGAGCAACTCGGCGGCGCGGCCGAGGACGTCGCGCTCACCGCGGTAGGCGGCGCGCTTGAGGGCACGCTCGAGCGGGAACCAACGGATCTCTTCCATCTCGTCGTCCCGATCGTCGATGTCGCCGCCCAGGTGGCGCATCAGGAAGAAGTGGACGGTCTTGCGGATCCGGACGTCCTCCCACACGTAGAAGTACCGGGTCTCCCCGAGGGACGCTTCGATCTCGGCGAGCAGCCCGGTCTCCTCCCGGACCTCCCGGACGGCGGCGTCCTCCAGCGACTCGTCCTGCTCCACGCCGCCTTTGGCCAGGCCCCAGGCGAGCTCCCCGCGACGCGTGCGACGCGACGCCAGCACGACCTCGATCCCGCCGCCAGCTCGGCGATAGACGACACCGCCGGACGAGATCTCGCGTTTCGTGGCGGCGGCGGCCGCCCGGGTCCGGCTCTTCGTGGTCTTCTTCTTCGACGCGCGACGCTTCGCGACCGAGCCTCGCTTCTTCGCGGTCCGGGCGCCGGCGCCCCCCTTCACCGCCTCCTTCGTCGAGGGGGGGTTCGGCATCGCTCGGGAAGCCTGCGCGGATCCTCGCTTGGGGCGCCGACGCCGGCGGCGCTTCCGTCCGCCGGGCACCGACCCGTCGCCGTCGCCCTTCGGTGCTCCGTCCGCTTCGCCCATCCGTGCTGATTCTAGGTTCGGATCCTCAGGTCTCCGGACTCCCGCGCCGATGGATGACCGTGCGGCCCGAGTGGGCGTGACGAAGACGGAAAGGGGACCTCGGTCTCGGCATGGACATCGACGAACTGCTGCGCTACACGGTCGAACGAGGGGCGAGCGATCTCCACCTGAAGGCGGGGAACGTGCCCTTCGTGCGCGTGGACGGCGAGCTGTCCCCGGCCGAGCTGGGCTACCTTTCCGCTGCCGACACGGATCGCTTCGCCGAGACGCTCATGAGCGAGCACAAGCGGCGCGAGTTCGAGCAGACGAACGAGGCCGACCTGGGCTACACCCTCTCCGGCGTCGGCCGGTTCCGGGTGAACGTCTTCCGTCAGCGCGGGGTGATCGGGCTGGCGATCCGTCGCGTCCGTGCCGAGGTGCCGTCCTTCGAGGAGCTGCGGCTCCCACCGGTGATGACGACGCTGTCGAGCTCGCCGCGCGGGCTCATCCTGATCACCGGCCCGACCGGGACGGGGAAGACCACGACGATCGCGGCCATGATCGGCCACATCAATCGCACACGGCGCACGCACATCGTGACGGTCGAAGACCCCATCGAGGTAGTGCATGACGACCACCTCTCGATCGTGCAACAGCGCGAGATCGGCATCGACACCGAGTCGTACACGGCTGCGCTCCGCCACGTGATCCGCCAGGACCCCGACGTGATCTTCATCGGCGAGATCCGCGACTCGGATTCCGCGCTCGCCGCGATCCAGGCGGCCGAGACCGGGCACCTCGTGATCTCGACCCTGCACACGATCGACGCGGTGGAGACCATCAACCGCGTGCTCGACCTGTTCCCTCCCGAGCAGCAGCGCGAGATCCGCTCGTCGTTCGCCGGCGCGCTCCGTGGGATCGTCTCGCAGCGCCTCGTGAACCGGGTTGACGGCAAGGGCCGGGTTCCGGTGGTGGAGGTCCTCGTGAACACCGGACGGGTGTTCGACCGGATCGTGGACCCCGAGCAGACGTCGGGCATCCTCGAGGTGATCGCCGGCGGCGAGTTCTACGGGATGCAGACCTTCGACCAGGCCCTCGTGAAGCTCGTGAAGGAGGGCCTCGTCTCTCCGCACGAGGCGCGCCGGACGGCGACCAACCCGCACGACTTCGACCTCGCCCTGCTCGGCACCCTCGAACGCCGCGCGTCCTTCGACGAAGCGGCCGCGGTCGGCGACGGCCTGCCGTACTAGCCGGCCGCTCGCTCCGCCGCGCGCACCGCCGCTCGCTCCATCGGATGACGCCGGTAGCCGTAGGGGATCGCGAGGGCGAGGTACGCCGGGATGAACAGGGGCCCCCACGCCATGTACTGGCGGACGTGATGGCGTTCGTGGGCGAGCAGTCGACCCTCCAGGGGCGTCGCCGAGAGGACCACGAACCCGACGGTCATCGCCGACCGGCCGAGTCGCGGCATCATGGACGTGAGCCCCCGCGGGACGCGATCGAAGACGACCAGACCGTGACGCACGCGCGGGCGCTGGAACGTCAGGGCGCCCAGCACCAAGCCGATCAGCGTGTTCGGCAACGTCCATACGAACCCGAGCCACATGGCCACGGCTGCACCGTACCGCGACGGTCGGCGCAGGTGCCGGGGGTAAGGTTGGAACCTCGTGACTACCCTCGAGATCGAACCGCTCGCGAAGGAGCTCGGCGACCGTTTCCAGGCTGCGGGGCACGAGCTGTACCTCGTGGGCGGTGTCGTGCGCGACCTCATGATGGGCCGCCTCGAGACGGAGACGGATACGGACTTCGCGACCGACGCCACGCCGGCGGAGACCTCCCGGCTCCTGCGGGGCTGGGCGGAGGCGCTGTACCTGGTGGGCGTTCGGTTCGGAACCGTGGGGGCCCGGCGGCACGGTCGCCTGCTGGAGATCACGACGTTCCGGGAAGAGCACTACCCCGAGGACCAGCGCCGGCCCGCGGTCACCTTCGCCAAGGACATCGGGACGGACCTCTCCCGTCGTGACTTCACGATCAACGCGATGGCGATCCGGCTCCCCGACGGGGAGTTCGTGGATCCGTTCGAGGGCGTCAAGGATCTCGCCGGGAAGCGGCTCGACACCCCCCTCGATCCCGACGTGGCGTTCACGGACGATCCGTTGCGGATGCTGCGGGCGGCGCGCTTCGTCTCCCAGCTCGGCGTGACGCCGGCGCCGCGCGTGGTGGAGGCGATCACTCGGATGCGGGAGCGCCTCCGCATCGTCTCGGGAGAGCGCATCCGCGACGAGCTCGACAAGCTGCTCGTCGGGGAGGCGCCGGGCGCCGGGCTGGCGTTGATCGTGGACTCGGGCTTGGCGGACGAGTTCCTTCCGGAGCTCACGGCGCTCCAGCTCGAGCAGGACCCCGTGCATCGCCACAAGGACGTGCTCCGGCACACGTTCGCGGTCGTGGAGCGGTTGGAGCCCCGCCCGGTCCTGCGGCTCGCGGGTCTGCTGCACGACATCGGGAAGCCCTCCACCCGAGCGATCACGCCCGACGGGGTCTCCTTCCATCATCACGAGGTGGTCGGTGCTCGGATGGCGGAGCAGCGTCTCCGGGAGCTGCGGTACCCGAACGGTGTCGTGGACGAGGTCCGGACGCTCGTCGAGCTGCACCTCCGGTTCCACGGGTACGGCGACGGCTGGACGGATGCCGCCGTCCGTCGCTTCGTGCGCGACGCCGGCCCGCTCCTCGACGACCTGAACCAGCTCACCCGAGCGGACTGCACCACCCGCGACCCGAAGCGCGCCGAGCGGTTCGCTCGGCTCCAGGACGAGCTGGAGGAGCGGATCACGCGGCTCGCGGAGCAGGAGAACCTCGAGAGGATCCGTCCGACGCTGGACGGACGTCAGGTGATGGAGCGGCTCGGCCTGGAGCCCGGACCCATCGTGGGAGAGGCGCTTGCGTTCCTGATGGACGTTCGGATGGAGCGCGGCGAGATCGCCGAGGAGGAGGCCTCCGCGCTGCTGGAAGCGTGGGCGAAGGAGCGCGGGATCGGCTAGGCCTGCCGGGCGCCCGCGACCCGGAGGAGCAACGCGAGCGAGCGAGGATCGCCTCGCCAGTGATCACGGACGACGTCGGGACCGGCGCGCCTGACCAGCTGCCGGAGCACGATCCCGGCGACGACGGCGTCGTCGAGGACCCCGATGCCCGGCAGGAACTCTGGGATCAGGTCGATCGGTGATGCGAGCCAGGCTGCCCCGAACAACAACAGCGCCTTCGAGGACCGAGGCACCCGTTCGTCTCGGAGCAGGCTGCCGAAGAGGCGAGCGAGATTCGGAAGGAACGACAGCAGCTCCCGGGCGATGGTCTTCCGCCCGAGCCGGAAGAGCATGAGCGCCGCGAGGACCCAGAGGGCGATCAGGACGAGGCCGGCGATCAGGATCTCGCGCACGAGCGGATCGCGCTAGAACCCGCCGAGGTTCTCGACCGGCCAGATGATCCACACGGCTTTCCCGATCACGCGGTCGATCGGCACGAAGCCGAGGCCGAATCGGGAGTCCAGCGAGTTGGACCGGTTGTCACCCATCACGAACAGCTTGCCCTCCGGGACCTTCGTCTCGGGGAACCGCGCCGTCCGCTGCTCCAGGTAGGACTCGGAGATCCGCACCCCGTTCACGTAGACGCGGCCACCCCTCGCGGAGACCACGTCTCCCGGTTCGCCGATCACGCGCTTGATGTAGTCGGGATGGTCCGGAGGCGTGAACCCGAGTCCTTGCCCGAGCCAGTGCGTGATGGCGCCCCAGACGCCACGGTCGGGCTCCTTCGCCGGATCGGGCTCTTCGAACACGATGATGTCGCCCCGCTCCGGGTCGTGGAAGTAGTACGGGACCTTCGCGACGATCACGCGGTCGCCCGGGACCAGCGTGGGCTCCATCGACCCGGTCGGGATCCAGAACGCCTGGAGCAGGGTGCTCTTGATGAGGAGGGCGAGCGCGAACGCCATCAGGATCAGGCCCGGCAGCTCCCCCAGGAACGTGAGCGCCGGGTGGCGCTTCCTCTTCGGTCGGGTTGGCTCCTCGCCGGCGCCCTCTTCGCGGACGGGGCGCTCGTCGGTTCTCACATCCCCAGGGTACCGGCGCCCGGTCGTCCTTGATCGCCCACGATGATCTCCACCTCGACCGCCTTGAAGGAGATCCATACCGCTGCTCCTCGGACGAGGCCCATGTCCAGGACGGAGGCCGCCGTCACCTCGGCCACGAGGGGGGGTCGTGACGCGATCCGGATCCGAGGACGATCGCCGTGGATGGCGACGTCCTCGATCACGCCACGCAGGACGTTGCGCGCCGAGCTCGGTGACGGCTCCGAGATGTGGACGACGACGCTGGACGGCCGCAGGGTCCCGATGGCGTCCTCGATCCTTCTCCGCGGGATGTGGTCCGGCCAGCCCACGATGACCGCGCCGCCCTCTGCGACGAGCTTCCCCGTCCCGCTCTCGAGGGGTTCGAGGACGCCTGCGAACAGGTTCACCCCCGCGAGCTCAGCGGCGTATCTCGTGCGTGGCGCTCGGCGGAGGTCGCCGAACGTGCCCGCTTGCGTGACGCGACCCCGCTCGAGGATCACGACCCGATCCGCCAACGTCATCGCTTCGACGGGATCGTGGGTCACGAGCACGCGGATGCCGGGGAAACCGGCCAGCATCTCGACGAGGATCGGGCGGAGCTCGGCGCGCCCCCGGACGTCGAGGCCTGACGAGGGCTCGTCGAGGAGCAGCAGCTCGGGCTCGTGAACCACGGCCCGGGCGAGCGCGACGCGCTGCCGCTCGCCCCCCGAGAGGGTCGGGGGCGAGGCGTCGGGCCGCACGTCTGGCGCGAGGAGGGAGAGCGTGGCGCCGGCTTCCCGGTGAGCCGCCCGCCGGGCGATGCCCCGCGCCCGCAAGGGGAACGCCACGTTCGCGAGGGCGCTCATGTGCGGGAAGAGGGCTCCTCCCTGGAACGCGACCCCGAGCGGCCGTCGATCCGGAGGGAGGCGCTCGATCCGCGCGCCGGCGAGCTCGACCGTCCCGGCGTTCTCGATCAGGCCCGCGAGCGCGAGGACGAGCGTCGACTTCCCGGAGCCGTTGGGGCCGAGGAGGGCGAGCGTCTCGCCGTCGGCTGCCGTGAACGCCGCACCCACCTCGAACGTGCCGCGTCTCACCGAGATGTCGACTCGCAGGCTCAACGCGACGCTCCCAGGAATCGGCCACGGAGTGCGACGAGGACGGCCAGAGACGATGCCACGAGCACGAGAGACAGAACGGTCGCCCCCGCGGGGTCGGATTGGAGCGCTTCGAACACCGCGAGCGGCATCGTCTGCGTCTGGCCGCGGAAGTTCCCGGCGAACGTGATCGTGGCGCCGAACTCGCCGAGCGCCCGTGCCCAGGCGAGCACCGTCCCCGCCACGATCTGGGGACCGAGGAGCGGGAGGGTCACGCGTCGCAGGACGTACCAGCGGGATCCGCCGAGGGACGCGGCAGCGTCCTCCAGACCGGTGTCCGATGATCGGAGCCCCGATTCCACCGCGAGCACGACGAACGGGAACGAGACGAACGCGGCTGCGAGCGCGGCGCCTGCCGTCGTGAACGGGAGCTCGACGCCGATCGCCCGACCCAGGCCGCCGAGGAGGCCACGTCGTCCGAACGCGGTCAGCAACCCGATCCCGGCGACGACCGGCGGGAGCACGAGCGGGAGCAGGGCCAGGGCACGCACGATCGCGATGCCCGGGAAGGTGGCACGACCGAGGAGCAGACCGAGCGGGACCCCCAGGAACAGCGAGACGCCGGCAGCGCCCAGCGATACGACCAGCGATACGCGCAAGCCCTCGGTCGCGATCTCCGAGCGGAGCAGCGTACCCGTCCGGTCCCACGGCGCTCGTTGGAGGAGTCCGGCGACGGGTAGGAGCACGAACGCGACGCCGAGGGTCGCGATCGCGATGATGCCGACCGGGATGCGGCGCCTCACGGCGGGAGGAAGCCCGCCGCCCGGAGCCTGTCCTGTCCCGATCCGAGCACGTAGGCGACGAACGAACGCGCCGAGGAGGTTCGCGACGCTCCGACGACGGCGGCGATCGGATACACGGCGACGACGTTGATCTCATCGGGAACCGCAACGACCTCGAGGTCTTCAGCCACCGTGCCGGTCACGTCGGTCCGGTAGACGATGCCGGCATCGGCTTCTCCGAGAGCGACCTTCTGCACGACGCCCTTGACGTCATCTTCGTTGGACACGACGTTCGCCAGCGCCTCGTCCGCGATCCGGGCGTTCGCGAGGAGCTCCCGAGCGTAGTCGCCGGCCGGGACGCCCTCGGCCGCCAGGACCAGCTTGATGCCCGGGACGGCGAGGTCCTCGATCGACGCCACGTCGGCTGGATCTCCGGCCGGAACGATCACGACCAGGACGTTACGGGCGAAGTCGGCTCGATCCGTGACACCCGGATCGCCGGCCACCTCGTCCATCCACCGCGGGCTCGCCGAGGCGAAGACGTCCGCGGGCGCTCCTTCCTCGATCTGCGTCGCGAGCCCGTCGGACGGCCCGAAGCTCAGTCGAACCTCGATGCCGTGCTCCGCTTCGTAGTCGTCGGCGATCCGCGTGAAGGCTTCCGTCAACGAGGCGGCCGCGAACACCGTGACCGACGTGCCCGCCGCCGCGTCGCCTCCACACGAGCTCCCCGCGATCGCGAGGGCGAGGAGCAGCGCCCGCACCTTCATGGTGGGATCTCGACCATGACGCTCGTCGCCTTCACGGTGGCGACGGCTTCCATGCCCGGCTCGAGGGCCAGCTCGTCCGCCGCCTCGCGCGTGATCAACGACACGACCCGGTGCGGCCCCGCCTGGATCTCCACGAGCGCGGAGACCGTGTCGCGCGTCACCTTCGTGACGACGCCGGGGAAGGCGTTCCGCCGGCTGACGACACCCGCCGCTGACCGCCCGAGGTACGGACGGTGGTCAGCTTCCCGTCGCGCTCCCAACGCCGGAGCGTCTCGACGCGTACGCCGATGGCCTCGGCCGCCTGTCCGATCCGGTAGTCGTCCATCCGACGAGTTTATAGGGGCATCCCCCGCCATCGCCAGGGATACCTGGCGAGGAGTGAGCTGGATGCTGAAGGTAGCCGCTGAAGCTCCCGGTGTGGCACGATGCGCGGCCATGCTGGTCTCGGCGCCGCGGACGTCCTGCTCGACCTCGCGAGGTCGCTGAGTCGTGCTCCGCGCCGTCCGCAGCTTCCTCGACCAGGCGCCCGAGCTCCGCCCCTGGTCCCTGAAGTTCAAAGACGAGTGGCTCGAGCGCAGGTTCCAGGACACGTACTTCGACGAGAACCTCCAGTACATCCGGATCGCGACGTTCCTGGGGGCGGTCACGTGGGCGGCGTTCGGCCCGCTCGCGCAGCTCGTCGTCGAAGAGGAAGGGATCACCCGAGAGCTCGTGATCCGCTACGGGCTCGGGGTGCCGTCGGGCCTGGTGAGCCTCGCGCTCACCTACCTGCCCGGCTACCGGCGGATCTGGCAACCCTTGATCTCGGCGGCGATCCTGTTCAGCGGCCTCGTATGGGTGATCCATCGGGCGCTCGTCGTGGATGCGCGATCGGACTGGGGCTACGCCGGGAACATGCTGATCCTGATCTTCGCGTACATCCTCAGCCGGCTGCAGTTCCGCTACTCGGCGCTGGTCGGACTCGGTCTGATCGTGATGCACAACGTGGGGGCGTTGTTGTTCACGAAGGACACGACGATCGACATCGTCTTCGGCGACTACTTCCTCCTCGTCACGGCGTTCATCGGCACGGTCGGCGCGTATGTGCTCGAGCGATCGCAACGCCTGTTGTTCCTGCGCGAGCGGGAACTCGACCGGGAGCGAGGGCGCTCCGAAGGGCTCCTGCGGAACATCCTCCCGGAGAAGATCGCGGACCGACTGAAGCAGCGCGACCCCGCGACCGAGCACGGGCATATCGCGGAGGCCTTCGACGAGGTGACGGTCGTGTTCGCCGACCTCGTGGACTTCACGCAGCAGTCGGCACGGTCGCAGCCACCGCAGATCGTCGCGGTGCTGGACGAGGTGTTCTCGCGGTTCGACCGACTCGCCGAACGGTATGGCCTCGAGAAGATCAAGACGATCGGTGACGCGTACATGGCGGTCGCCGGCGTGCCCGAGTCGCGTGCCGACGATGTCGAGCTCGCCGCGCAGATGGCGCTCGCGATGAAGGACGAGATCCGCGGGCTGCGTTGGCCGAGCGGTGATCCGATGAGCGTCCGGATCGGGATGGCGACCGGTCCGGCGGTCGCGGGGGTGATCGGGACGCGCAAGTTCGCCTACGATCTGTGGGGCGATGCCGTGAACACGGCGGCCAGGCTGGAGTCTAACGGCACGCCTGGCGAGATCCAGGTCTCGGAGCGCGTGCACGAGCATCTCCGAGATCGGTTCCGGTTCTCCGGGGCGCACGTGGTGAACCTCAAGGGCAAGGGGCCGACGCCGGCCCGGTTCCTGCTCGGGGAGAACGGAGCCGATTGAGCCCCGTCACACGGCGAAGCGGACGTGCAGGATGTCGCCTTCCTGCACGACGTAATCCTTCCCTTCTACGCGGAGCTTTCCGGCTGCCTTCGCCGCGTCCATCGAGCCCACCGCGACGAGCTCGTCGTAGGTGATCACCTCTGCCCGGATGAACCCGCGCTCCAGGTCGGTGTGGATCGCGCCGGCCGCCTCCGGGGCCTTCGCGCCCCGCCGCACCTCCCAGGCGCGCGTCTCGTCCTCGCCGGTCGTGAGGAACGTGATCAGGTCGAGCGCGCCGTAGCCGGCCGCGATCACGCGCTCGAGACCGGGCTCCGACACGCCGAACTCCTCGAGCAGCGCCCGAGCCTCCTCGGGCTCCATCTCGGTGGTCTCGGCCTCGATCGAGGCGTACACGCCGACGGCGTCCTCCAGGCCCGCCGGCGGCTCGCCCCCTTCTTCGAGGTTGGCGATCACCACCTCTGGCTTCAGCGTCAGGGCGGCGATGCCCTTGAGATGCGCGAGCTCCTGCGCGTCCAGGCCGGCGGCACGGAGCGGATGCTCCGCGTCGAGTGCGTCCTTGGCGCGCTGCAGCGCGTGGACCTCGGGCCCCGGCCGTCCCTTCGCCCGCTTCACGCCCTTCTCGAGGGCGCTCTCCACGACGGCGAGATCGGCCAGCAGGAGCTCGCTCCGCACGTCGGCGAGCTCTTGGGCCGGTGCCCGGTCGGCGCCGAAGCACCGGAGGACGACCGCGAGCGCGTCGGACTCGCGCAGCTTCGCCAGACCCTGGGCGCTCGAGGTGCCGCCCGGGACGTCGACGAACCGGACCTGCGCGGGCACCGTCTTCTTCGAACGCTCCATCTCCGTGAGGACGGCGAGCCGCGGGTCGGGGACCGGGACGACCGCCACGTTGGCCTGCCCGCCGTGCGAGCCGGCGCGCGTGAGTGCGGCGAACAGGGTGGACTTGCCGGAGATCGGCACGCCGACGAGCCCGATGTCGCGCATAGGTCGGCCAACGTATCAGCCGGAAGTCGGCCAACTTTCGACCTTCGGCCACTAGGCGGCAGTGGGTCGACTGACCGATGCTGCGCAACGAGACCGGTTGGTGCCGAGGCGCCGCCAGACCCGCCTCGGTGCCGCCGGTTTCTTCTCGCCCGTGAGGGGCGTGAAGGATCGGAGGCCTGCGCGTGCGCCCTCGCGGGTGCGCGTCGCCGGCGGGCGGGTGTTTCCGACGGCCCCGCCCGTCGGCCTCTCCTGTGGCGGAGGTGGGAACGATGAGGCCGGGCCGCGACGGCGGCCCGGCCCTCACGCGCGTTCCGGCAGCGCGTCCGGCGTTACGCCGACTTGGTCTCCCAGAAGATCTTCGACAGCTCGTCGATGGCATCGAGCAGCTTCTGGCCCTGCGCGGGGTCCTCGGATCGCTTGGCGTTGCCCGCCTCCTTGGTGGCCCTCCAGAAGAGGTCGTGCAACTGCGGGTAGCTCTCGAGGTGCTCGGGCTTGAAGTAGTCGGTCCACAGGACCCAGAGGTGCTCCTTGACCAGGTTGGCCCGCTGTTCCTTGATGGCGACCGCGCGATCCTTGAAGATCGCGTCGTCGGAGCCCTGGTACTTCTCCTGGCAGCCCTTCACGGACTCCGCCTCGATGCGGGCTTGCGCCGGGTCGTAGATGCCGCACGGCAGGTCGCAGTGGGCGTGGACGGTCCGCCGCGGTTTGAGGAATGCTTCGAACATGGATCCGCCTCCTCCGACGTGGGGTGAGAAGGAACCCTACCATCGGTCCTCGAGACCGCTTGCGGCGCTGAGCGCGGTCGCCACGGTCGCCGCGATCGGGGCGGCGTTGTTCCGCTGGCGACCGTCCCGGATCGAGATCCAGGGCGCGAGCATGGTGCCGACCCTGATGCCCGGCGACTGGGCGCTGGCCGTCGCGCGCCACCGGTTCCGTCGCGGCAGCGTGGTGGTCGTCGAGCATCCGGGGCGTCCCGGCTACGAGATGGTGAAGCGGATCACGGCGGGGCCCGGCGACCGGGTCGGCGACCGGGTCCTCGGCGCCGACGAGCTCTGGGTGGAGGGTGACCGCGAGGATGCCTCGACCGACAGCCGGCACTTCGGTCCGGTCCGCCGGGAACAGGTGAAGGCGAAGGTCCTGCTCGTCTACTGGCCCAAGGAACGGCGGGGCCGGCTGGACTGAGGCGCCTCAGGACACGGTCTCGCAGTGCCAGGTGATGTCCGGACCGGTGCCGCCCCGGCACACGTCCGCCCCCCGGCCGCCGATGAGGCGGTCCACGCCGCCCTCTCCTTCCAACAGGTCTCGCCCTCGGTTCCCCGCGAGCCGATCGTTGCCCGGGCCGCCGATCAGGCGGTCGTCGCCGGGGCCGCCACACGCTCGGTCGGCGTCCAGCGACCCTTGGAACTCGTCGTCCTCGCCGAGGCCGAGGAACACGTCGCGCCCTGGGCCGCCGGAGAGCTCGTCCGGCCCGGGGGTGCCGACGATCGTGATCGGGCGGCCGAGGCACAGGACGACCTCGTAGGCGCCGCTGTCGCAATCGGACCGTGGCGCTCCCCGCTGGTCGACCGGGTTGCAGCCGGATGCGCGTCCCACCGCCGGGCTGTCGGTCTTCAGGGCGTGGGTCGGTGTGGGGCCGCCGTTCTGTCGGAGGATGCCGACCCGTGGATCGACGCCGGCGCGGTCGCCGGGTCCGATGAGGCCGCACCCTCCGACGTCGGCGACGTTGGCGCCGAGCGAGGAGAGGCGCCGCACGCAGAGGGGACCGCGCGCCGCGTCGTTGCCGGCGAACACGACGTTCCCCGCCGTGCTCTCCGATGCCGTCGAGGCGAGGACGGCGCCGCCCACGTCCGCGCGGTTCCGCGCGATCGTGGAGGAGAAGAGGGCCACGTCGCCGAGCGCGTGGATGCCTCCCCCCCGCTCGGCAACGTTCCGGGAGACGGTGGAGTCGTCGATCGAGAGGGAAGCGGACGGAGCGACGAAGGCGCCGCCGCCTCCCACGGCGCGGTTCTCGGAGATCGTGGATCGCGAGACGACGGTCGCGCCCCGCACGAACAGCGCTCCGCCTCGGAACCCTGCACGCCCTGCGGAGATCCACGATCGGTCGATCGAGGCCGTGGCGTTCCCACCGACGGCGACGGCACCGCCGTCGTCGGCACGCCCGCCGAAGAGGGTCGCCACCCGCACCGCGAGTGATCCGGCCGTTGCCCGGATGATCCCGCCCCTGGCGACGTGGTTGCCGCCGAGCAGGGTGAGGTGACGGAGCGTCACGTCCGCCGACACGTCGAACACCCGGTCACCCAGAGCAGACGCGTCGAGGAAGCTCCCCGTCTCGCCGATCCCGACGATCGTCACCGGTCGGGCGAGGTCGATGTCGCCCGACTCCGGTCCTGTCCCCGTGAGGGAGAGCGCGTAGAAGCCGGGCGGCAGCCCGACCGTGCCGCCGGGATCCACCGCGGCGATCGCGTCGCGGACCGAGCAGTCGCCGTCTCCGCAGCTCCCGTCGAAGGTGTCCTCGTAGGTGTTCACCGTGAGGGAGGGTGCCGCGAGCGCGGGTGGTGTCGTGACCGTCGCCGCGGCGAGCGTGAAGAGCCAGACGATGAGACGCCGCATGTCTTCACGATACCCATCGGTCCCGATCCGATGGACGGATGGTGAAGGGACGGTCCTCGCAGGCCGATGGCTTTCACAGACCCCGACCTAGGATGGTGAGATGGAGCGCGAGCACCTTCCCCCGCCGCCGGTCCCGCTCCGGCCCGATCTCGTCTGGATCGAACCCCCGCCGCGGCGCCGCGTCTCGGCGTGGGTGGTCGCCGTCTGCGTGCTGCTCGCCCTCAGCGTGGGAGCCGTCGCCGTGGCGCCGCTGTTCCAAGGCGCGGACGCGACCGTAGGGCCGGGGTTCCTCTTCCTCGACCGGACGGACCAGGGTGTGCCCACGCGCTGGAACCCGTGCCAGCCGATCAGCTACGTCGTGAACCCGTCCCTGGCGCCGCCGGGGTCGATCGCCGACGTGCACGAAGCCGTCCGGAGGGTCTCGGCGGCAACGGGCATCGTGTTCGCCTACGAGGGCCTCACGAACGAAGAAGCGTCGGCGTTTCGGGAGGTCTTCCAACCCGATCGGTACGGACCTCGCTGGGCGCCGGTCCTCATCGCGTGGGTGGATCCGGACGCCTCGGACATCCCGTTCGAGCGTGGCGATCGGGTCGCCGCCGGGGTGGCCGTGCCCGTGATCCCTCCCACTCGCATCGAAGACGTCTACGTCAGCGGGTGGGTGGCGATCAACGCGGACGACCCGAACCTGCCCGGGTTCGACCTGCCCGGGGAGCAGGGCCCGGTGATCCTCCACGAGCTCGGCCATCTGATGGGGCTCGGACACGTGAAGACGCCGGGCGAGGTCATGCACCCTGCCGGCGGCGGCGTGGTCGACCTGGGGCCGGGTGACCGGGAGGGGCTCCGCCAGCTCGGCGCCTCCGGGGGCTGCGTCCGGGTGCTCGATCCGATCGACGCCTGAAGCTCCGTGGAGCGCTTGCAGCGGAGCCCTTGCCGGAACTCCGGGACGTGACTAGGCTGTGACACCTGCGAATGGTTTGCACGCGCGAAGCCGGCACCGTGGGGGCGATGATCCCCGACCGCATCTGCTGTCCGGCCTGACCAGGGACGGCAGCCACCTTCCGCGCAGCACCCGCACCGCCCTCACAGCGATCCCAGGAGGTCCCGCCATGGACACCATCACCGCCACCGTCGATGCCAAGGGACAGTCGTGCCCGGGTCCGTTGGTGTCGCTCGCCAAGGCACTGAAGGGAGCGAAGTCCGGCGACCTGTTCGAGCTCCTCGCCACCGATCCCGGCTCGAAGAGCGACGTGCCGAGCTGGGCCGAGCTCAGCGGCAACGACCTGCTGGACGCCTCGGAGGCCGATGGCACCTATCGCTTCGTGGTCCGGAAGCGGTGAGCGGGATGGCGACGACCGAAACCGACCTGTCCGCCGATCTCCAACTCGCCGACCTGCTCCGTCGCGTCGAGGCGCTCGAGGAGGCGGACGGCAAGCGGATCGAGAAGAAGAACAAGCTCACGATCATCGCGTGGGGCGGCGATCTGGACCGGATCTGGCCGACGACGATCCTCGCGACCACCGCGGCCGCGTCCGGGATGGAGTCGTCGGTCTTCTTCACGTTCTGGGGCCTGTTCGCGATCGTGAAGCCGGACGTGCGTATCACCGGCTCGAACTGGATGCAGAAGATGATGTCGATGATGAACCCGGGTTCCGCCCAGAAGGCCAAGCTCAGCCGCTACCAGTTCGCCGGTGCGGGCCCCGCGATGTTCAAGAAGCTGGCGAACGACCATCAGGTGGCCAAGCCGGAGGAGCTGATCGAGACCGCGAAGGACCTTGGGGTCCGGCTGATCCCCTGCCAGATGACGATGGACCTGCTCGGCCTAGAGCACGAGGACCTGCTGGACGGGCTCGAGGAGCCGATCGGCGCCGCGACCGCGATCGCGGAGATGCGGGACGCCGCGGTCAGCCTCTTCATCTAGGCGAACCGGTCATCGCGCCGCCGTCGCTGGTGCTCATCGGTGCGCCTCGTACCCTGGAGGCATGTCCCGGCTCGCCGACGAAACGAGGAAGACGTTCGCCTCGATGCACGTGTCGAGGAACTTCCGGCTCTTCTTCGTCGGACAGCTCATCTCGGTCACTGGCACCTGGGTGAACTGGACCGCGGGGGCGGTCCTGGTCCTCCACCTGACCGATAGCGGTATCGCCCTCGGCATCGAGTCGGCCCTGCTCTTCCTCCCGGTCCTGTTCTTCGGGGTCTGGGCGGGCTCGATCGCCGATCGGTTCGACAAGCGCCGCATCCTCGTCTGGTCCAACGCGGGCTACGGTCTGCTGGCCGCCGTGCAGTTCGCGCTGGTCGCCACGGACGTGGTGGAGATCTGGATGGTGTTCGTGATCGCGTTCCTGACGGGACTGATCCTCGCGATCGAGCCGCCGACGCGCCAGTCGTTCTACGTGGAGCTGGTTGGGGAGCAGCACATCACGAACGCGATCAGCCTGAACAGCGCGGTGTTCACGGGCACCCGCGTGCTCGGGGGCGCGATCGCGGGGACGATGATCGACCAATTCGGCCTGTGGTCGCCGTTCCTGCTGGACACGGTCTCCTACGTCGGCGTGATCGTGGCCCTGTTGGCGATGCGGATCGACGAGCTGCACGTGCAGCGGAAGGCCGAGCGGGAACCCGGTCTCGTCCGTGCCGGGCTCCGCTACGTCTGGGGCTCCCGCGCGCTCCGCGTCCCGCTCCTGGTGATGCTGCTCGTGTACCTGTTCACCTTCAACTTCAGCGTAGTGATCCCGCTGCACGCCTACCGGACCTACGATGGCTCGGCGCAGGAGATCGGCCTCCTGTACGCCGCCCTCGGGCTCGGGGCGTTCCTCGGCGCGATCGCGATGGCGAATCGACAGACCGAGCCCACACTGCGGCGCCTGGCCGCCTTCTCCGCCGCGTTCGGCGTGCTCCTCGCCGTGGCGGGGTTGGCCCCGACGTTCGTGCTGGCGCTGGTCTCGATGGTGCCCGTCGGCTACGCGTCGATGCTGTTCGCGATCACGGCGAACTCCACGCTGCAGCGGTTCACGCGCGCGGACATGCGGGGACGGGTCATGGCGCTGTACACGACGATCTTCCTCGGGAGCACGGCGATCGGCGGGCCGATCACCGGATGGATCGCCGAGACCTCCGGCGCCCCCGCCACGATCGTGGCCGGCGGGGCGGTCGCCGTCGCGGCCGGGTTGATCGCCCTCCGGAGCCGAGGAGGGGCCTCGACGGTGACCGCGGACGCGCCTACGGCAGGAAGTGCTGCTCGATCCGCGTGACCGTGCCGTCCTCGATCGTGAGCCACCAGGGCACGTCCATGCCCTCGTAGTCGGTCTGGCTCGTCTCCCGGATCGACTCCAGCCAGGCATCCATGTCGCCCCGCTGCATCTCACAGCACTGACCGATCGGGAAGTAGCGCACGCGGACCTCGTCGGCGAGCGGGAGGGTTCGCAGCCGCTGATTGTCGTTCACGATGTAGAAGTCGTTCACGAACTCGTCGTCGTGCGCAGCCGCGGCCTCCTCCGCCTCGTCCCCGACGAGGAAGTACGCGAGGTCGAACGTCACGGTGGCCGAGCCGTCCTCCAGCCGGGCGGCGCGGGTCACGTACACGAAGTGCCGGCCGTCCTCCAGGATCGGAGACTCGGACGCAGGGGGTGCGCTGGCCGCCGACGCCGACGGCACGGGGGTTCGGGTCGTCGACGAGGTCGACGGGGTGGTCGACGTCGCCGTCGGGCTCGGAGTCGGCCCGCGGTCTGCCGCGCGCTCGTCGTCATCGGAGAGCGCGATCAGCGCCCCGGCTCCGATCGACAGCAGCGCCAGGACGGCCGCCCCGACGATCAGCACGCGGTGTCGTATCCGATCGTCCATCACGGCTCCCGCTCGGTCGGATCGTCGGCCACGATCCCCGGCGCCGCAGCGCCGGCGCGGTCCCATTCGCGGTCGAGGCGCCAGGGCCCGTCCGGCTCCCGGCGGCTCACGTCGAGCTCCGTGCCGTCGGCGAGGGCGACGCGGAACGCCAGGCAGCGCTCCCCGTCGCGTTCCTCCCGCCACGTGCGCACGAGGTCGACGGGCTCCTCGGCGCCGCCCCAGACGATCGTGCGCGGGGTCTCGTCGGCGCGGCCGCCGGCGGTGAACCGGATCTCGAGCGCCGGCTCCCTCCCGTACCAGCGGCCGACGATCGGCGTCCAGAGGAGGAAGACCGCCCCCACGACGGCGAGGGAACCCTCGACCCCGAGCCGGGGGATCATCGGGATCGCGAGCGCCGCGGCGGCCACGCGCGCGAGGTTGTAGACGACGTCGTAGACGCTGAACACGCGTCCGCGATATCCGTCGGGGATCGCCTCCTGGACCATCGTGTCGACCGAGATCTTCTTCCACGCGAAGGTCAGGCCGACCGCGAAGCTCGCGAGCAGGATGCTCCAATCCCCGAGGAAGAACGAGACCGCCACGAGGACGACGCCGCCGGCCACGAACGCTCCCGCGACGATCCTCGGCTTCGGGAACCGCTCCTCCAGCTCGCCCACCGTGAGGATGCCGACCAGGACGCCGATGCCGCCCGCCCCGATCAGGTTGGAGAACGATGCGACGCCCTCACCGAACGTGTGTCGGAACACCACGAGCGACAGCGTGAGGACGATGCCCTGGCCGATCTGGTCGAGGGCGATCGAGGCGATCGGGCCGATCGCGCGCGGGCTCCGGAGGAGCCGGCGTGCCCCGTCGGAGAACTCCACGCCGACGCGCCGCAGCTGGTGCCGGAGGAGCTCGGGATCCTCGGGTTTCGTGTGGGGCTTGAGGGAGCTCCCGATGCGCGACGCGATCCACGACGCGGCGAGCCAGCCGATGCCCGCCGCGATGACCGCCGGGGCGGGTGCGCCGACGACGTCGATGACCTGTCCTCCGACGAAGACGCCGGCGAGCAGCGCCACGGTGCCTCCGACCGTGGCCAGGGAGTTCGCGACGAGGAGATCCTCGTGGGGCACGAGTCGCGGGACGACGGCGGCCGCGGTCGAGAGGAAGAACCGGTTCACCGACACGACGAGGAGCGCGCCCGCGAAGAAGGGCACCGCCTGGTCGATCGGATCGAAGAGCACGAGACCGACCGACGCGACCTTCGCCCACGGCGCGAGCAGCAGGATCCGCCGGCGCGGCCACCGGTCGATGAACACGCCGGTGAACGGGCCGAGGATCGAGTAAGGGAGCGCGATGACCAGCGTTGCCTTCAGGAACCCGATGGCGGTGTCCTGCTGCTCCGGGGACAGGAACACGACCGAGGCCACGAGGGCCGACTGGAAGAGCCCGTCGGAGGATTGGCTCACGAGCCGGATCACCACCAGCCTGCGGAAGTCGGGGCTCGCGAGAGCCTCGCGGATCCGTTCGAGCGTGCCCGGCCCGGTCACCACCGAGCCGTCAGGCTAACCGAGCCGCCGGGGCGCCTAGGCCTCGGCGGACTGGACGTCGAAGAAGCGGGTCCAGTCCTGATCCTCCGCCTGGCCGTTGCCGAGGATGAACGTCTCGACCATGTCGTGCGCGGCGGTGTCCGAGAACTGGACCGGCGGCGACTTCATGAAGTAGGCGCTCGGCCCGATCAGCGGCCCGCCGACCCCCCGGTCCTTCGCGAGCTTCGCGCAGCGGACCGCGTCGATCACGACGCCGGCGGAGTTCGGCGAATCCCAGACCTCGAGCTTCATCTCGACGGAGATCGGGACGTCGCCGAAGTTGCGGCCCTCGAGGCGGATCATCGCCCACTTCCGGTCCTCCAGCCACGGCACGTGGTCGGAGGGGCCGATGTGGATCGAGTCCTTGTCGAGCGGCGCGTCGAGCTGCGACTGGACCGACTGCGTCTTCGAGATCTTCTTCGAGGTCAGCCGGGAGCGCTCGAGCATGTTCATGAAGTCCATGTTGCCGCCGAAGTTCAGCTGGTAGGTGCGGTCGAGCTCCGCGCCGCGATCCTCGAAGAGCTTCGCGAGCATCCGGTGCGTGATCGTGGCCCCGACCTGCGACTTGATGTCGTCGCCCACGATGGCGACGCCGGCCTCGCCGAACTTCCGAGCCCAGACGGGATCGGACGCGATGAAGGCGGGGAGGCAGTTGACGAAGCCCACGCCGGCGTCGATCGCGCACTCCGCGTAGAAGCGGGCCGCCTCCTCCGAACCGACGGGCAGATAGGAGACCAGGACGTCGACGTCCGCGTCCTGCAGGACCCGGACGACGTCGGCCTCCGGCTCGTCGGACTCCTCGATCACCTCGCGGTAGAAGGCGCCCAGGCCGTCGAGCGTCCGTCCGCGGCTCACGGTGACCCCGAGCGGCGGCACCTCGGAGAACCGGATCGTGTTGTTCGGCTCGGCGAAGATCGCCTCCGAGACGTCCGTGCCGACCTTCTTCGCGTCGACGTCGAACGCGGCCACGACCTCGACGTCGCCCACGTGGTACCCGCCGAGCTCGACGTGCATCAGGCCCGGGACCTTTCCGGCCGCGTCGGCATCCTTGTAGTACTCCAGGCCCTGCACGAGCGAGGAGGCGCAGTTGCCGACGCCCACGATCGCGATGCGTACCTTGGTCACGAGATCCGCTCCTTTCCACGAAGCGCCGCGCGGCGGCGCTTCAACCCCCCGGTGGTCACGTCCTTGGTGCGCTCGGCGGCGATCAGGCCGTCGAGCCACGAGATGTCCGACTCCGTGACGCTGCGGCTGTGCTCGATCAGCGCCCGCCCGTAGTCGTCGGTGCGACGACCGGTCCGCTGGGACTCGGCGATCGTCGTCAGGCGGTCCGTGAGCGCCTGGCGGCGGCGTTCCAGGAGCCGGATGCGGGTCTCCGGCGGCAGGTACCGGAAGAAGGCCAGGCGCATCCGGAACCGCGCGTCCTCCGTCTGGGTGTCGTGCGGCGACTCCTGGAGGAGCTCGAGGAAGATCTGCTCCCCCTTCGGGGTGATCCGGTACACCTTCTTGCGACGGGCGCCGCGTTCGTCGCCCGCCTCGGATTCGATCGCGGCGTCGCGCTCCAGGCGCCGCAGGGTCGGATAGAGCGAGCCGTAGGAGGCCCGCCAGAGGCCTCCGAGCGAGTCACCCAGCTCGCGGGAGAGCTGGTAGCCGTGCATGGGCCGCTCCTTGAGCAGGCCCAGGACCGCGAGTTCGAGCATCTTCGAGTTCCCCTCGTCGTAGCGAGCCGATATATCGACTCGGTATATCGCTCCGATATATATAGCGCGGACCGAGCCCGGCGTCAATCCGGTCAGGGCTGCTCGGGTGTCGGGTGCCGCTCCGCGGCCACGGCGGAGAGCGCTCCGACCAACCCGAGCGCCGCGCACGCGACCCAGACGCCGCGCGGCCACCACTCGTAGATCGCCGTCCCCCCGACCGGGCCGATCGTGAACGCCAGCCCGTAGGTGATGCCGAGAGCGCTCAGGTACCGCCCCCGGAGATGCGCGGGTGCCCGGTCGGCGACGAACGCCGCCGCGCTCGGAGATCCGAACATCTCCCCGAACGTCCAGACGAGGACCGCGAGCGCCATCCCCACCCCAGAGAGCAGGATGCCGAAGCCTCCGAACCCGAGGCCCGTGAGGAGGACCCCGAGGGCGACCATCCTCGTCCGCGGATAGCGCATCGCGACCGCCGTCACTCCGAGCTCGAAGACCGCGACGAGGATGCCGTTGGCACCCTGCAGGAAGCCGTAGACCTTCTCGGAGAACCCGAGGTCTCTCACCCAGAGCGGGAACGTGGAGTACGCCTGCGCGTAGACGAGCGCGCCCGCGAAGATCGCGGCCAGGACGAGGAGGAACCCACGGTCGGCGACGATCGCGGACCGGGCGCTTCGAGCCCCCCGCTCGTCCAGCTTCCGCGTCCGGGTGCCGTGGGGGAGCGCGAGCAGCGAGATCACGCCGAACGAGACCGACGTCACCGCATCGGCCACGAACAGGAGCGTGAAGGAGGACCGCTCGGCCACGACCCCACCGAGCGCGAGACCGATGGCGAACGCGAGGTTGAACAGCAGCCGATTGAAGGCGTACGCGGCGACGCGGTGCTCGGTCGGCACGAGGTCGGCGATCAGCGCACCGGACGCGGGTCGATGCAGCTCCGCGAAGAACGAGTAGACGATCACGATCGCCAGCACGGCGGGGAGCGAGCGCGCCTGCAGGAGGAAGAGCACCAGCCCGCCCGAGGTGATCATCGAGAGCGCGATCGCGTTGCGCCGACCGATCCGATCGGTGAGGAGTCCTCCGGAGATCTGCGCGAGGACGCCGCCCACGCCGTAGCCCGTGATCGCGAGACCGGCCTGCGCTACGGAGAGACCTCGCTCGGTGAGGTAGAGGGCGAGGAACGGGAACACGAAGCTCGCGAGGCGAGCCACGAACGTGCCGCCGAAGAGGACCCATGCCGTGCGCGGCATCGCGCGGTAGCTGTCGCGGAGCCGTGGTCCGCGCTCGACGGGTGAGCTCACCGCCGACCGGGTCGGTGGTACCCCGCGACCGAGGGCGAGACGTCGAGGCCGCCGACCAGGTCCGGGGCGGGCTCGGGAGCCCCGGGGGTCGTGACGAGTGGCAACACGCCTGCCCAGATCGGCAGCTCCAGGTCCGCCTCGTCATCCTTCGGCGGCCCGGAGCGCACCTTGGCCGAGGCCTCCTCGATCGGGACCGCGAGGAGGAGGGTCTGGCGGTACTCGGCAGCCGTGGGCATCCGCACCTCATCCTCGCGCCCGGGGGCGACATGGGAGGTGATCGCCGCGGCGGCCGTGTGGAGCTCGCCCTCGTCGGTGACCTCGCGGGCCGTCCCGAAGACCATGACGGACCGGTAGTTCATCGAGTGGTTGAAGGCGCTCCGCGCCATCACGAGGCCGTCGACGATCGTGGCCACGATGCACACCTCGGCGCCGGCGCGGAGCGCCTTCCACGCGCGAGCGGCCGTCGAGCCGTGCAGGTAGATCGTGGCGCCGACGCGGGCGTGGATCGTGGGAAGGCAGCGTGGGCCGCCGTCGCCGTCGTTGAACGCGACGTGGCAGATAAGTGCCTCATCGAGGATCTGATCGATCGTGGAACGGTCGTAGTCGCCCCGTTCGGGGTGCCGGTGGACCTGTGTGCGGTTGCTCGGTGCCGGCATGCGGGAGAGCATCCCATAGAGCGAGAGCCCGCTCGGGTACGGTCTCCACAGACCTGGAGGTGTTCGGATGGAGGGCGCGATCCGTCGCGCGGTGTCGGCTGTGGTCCTCGTCGGCGCCGTCGCCTGTTCCGGATCGGACGGAGCCGGAGACGCCTCGGCGTGCCCGGAGGGGACGACGCGCCAGGAGGCGACGGGTGGGTACGGCGACGGCACGGCCGCGGACACGCGGGAGGACGCGATCCGCGCGGAACTGCAGAGCATCGACAGGCGGGCGGCCGATGAGGAGATCGCGGCGGGGGTGGTCGCGAGCGCCGCGGGCTCCGATGGTTCCGAGAAGGTCGAGATCCGCACCTCGGACAGCGTGGTCGTCACCATGACCCTGGCGCCGCAGAACCCGGGATGGAGGGTCGAGCGGTCCACGTGGTGCGCGCCGGACGACGGATGACCGGCTCGGGCTAGACTCCGGGCACATAGGTTCACGTGCCCGAGTGGCCGCTTCGGCGGCCGGACGGCTCGGCGGGCGTATCCCGTCCGAGCCCGAAGAGGGAAGCCGGTGGGAATCCGGCACGGTCGCGCCACTGTGACCGGGGAGCGAACCCGACACGAACCACTGGGCGGATGGCCCGGGAAGGGTCGGGGAGCGAGGATCCGGGAGTCAGGAGACCTGCCCGAGCGCGAGAGGACCGTCGCCTTCGCGTGAAGGGAGACGCGCCATGATCCATCGCCGCATCGGCGGTATCGCCGCCGTGCTGTTCCTCCTTTTCGCTTCCTGCGGGGAGTCCACGACGCCGCAGGCCTCACCGGAGACGTCCTCGCCTGCCGCTGCCTTCCCCATCACGATCGCCGCGGCGAACGGTGACGTAACGCTCGAGCACCGTCCCGAGCGCATCGTGTCCCTCTCCCCGACCGCGACCGAGATGTTGTTCGCGATCGGCGCCGGCGACCAGGTCGAGGCCGTCGACGACCAGTCGAGCTATCCGGCAGAGGCGCCCGTGACCGACCTCTCTGGGTTCGAGCCGAACGTGGAGGCGATCGCCTCCTACGAGCCCGACCTGGTCGTCTACGCGACGGAGCCGGGCGACCTCGGCGCGTCCCTCGAAGGCGTCGGCATCCCCGCGCTGCAGCAGGACGCCGCGGCCAGCCTCGACGACGTCTACGAGCAGATCGACCAGCTGGGACTCGCGACGGGCAACACGTCGGAGGCGGCAGCCGTCGTTGAGGAGATGCGAGGGGACATCGATGCGATCGTCGACTCGATCGAGCCGCCCGAACCGCCGCTGACCTTCTACCACGAGCTCGACGACACCTATTACTCCGTCACGTCCTCGACCTTCATCGGCCAGCTGTATGCGCTCGCCGGACTCCGGAACATCGCGGACGAGGCGAAGGGCGCCGGTGGGGGCTATCCGCAACTCTCGGCTGAGTACATCATCGCAACGGACCCAGACCTCATCTTCCTCGCCGACACGAGGTGCTGCGGCCAGTCGCCGCGCACCGTGGCGGAGCGCCCCGGCTGGGCCCGGATCGATGCCGTCGTGCACGATGGGGTGATCCGGCTTGACGACGACGTCGCCTCGCGGTGGGGACCTCGGGTGGTCGACTACCTGCGCCGGATCGCGACCGCGGTCGCAGACGTCTCGGAGGCGCAGGCCGCGTGAGCCGTCGCGGCCGCTGGCTCGCGCTCGGGGCGGGGCTGCTGCTCGTCTCGATGGTGGCCGGCCTGCTCGTCGGGCCGGTCCACATCGCTCCCGGCGCCGCGCTCCGATGGCTGGCCTCGTTCGGCGACCCGCCGCCCGGCATGTCCGAGCAACAGGCGGCGATCCTCGGCAACCTGCGGCTCCCGCGCGTGATCGTCGCGGCATCGGTGGGGGCATCGCTCTCGGCTTCGGGCGCGGCCTACCAAGCCGTGTTCCGGAATCCACTCGCCGATCCGTACCTCCTCGGAGCCGCCGCCGGCGCCGGGCTCGGAGCCACCATCGCGGTCGTGTTCGGTCCCGCGACCGCGTTCGCCGTCACCGTGCCGCTCGCGGCCTTCATCGGAGCGGTCGCGGGGGTCGGCATGGCGTACGGGCTCGGGCGATCCAGCCTGGGCGGCCGATCGTCGACGAGCCTGATCCTCGGGGGCATCGCGGTGGCGTCGTTCCTCACCGCGGTCCAGACGTTCATCCAGCAGCAGAACGCCGAGACCCTCCGACAGGTCTATTCGTGGATCCTGGGGCGCCTCGGCACGACCGGGTGGGACGACGCACGGATCGCCCTCCCTTCCGTCGTGGTCGCGGTGTCGACCCTCTGGCTCGTCCGCCGTCTCCTCGACGTGATCGAGGTGGGGGACCTCGAGGCCGAGAGCCTCGGGCTCAACGTGGGGCGGCTCCGCCTGGTGGTGGTGGTGGCCGCGTCGCTCGCGACGGCGGCGGCGGTGTCGGTCGCGGGATTGATCGGCTTCGTCGGGATCATCGTCCCCCACACGGTCCGGCTGCTCGCCGGCACCTCGTATCGGCAGGTGCTGCCGCTCTCCGTCTTGTTCGGCGCCTCCTTCCTGATCCTGGTCGACCTGCTGGCCCGGACCGCAGTGGCGCCGGCGGAGATCCCGATCGGGGTGATCACGGCGTTCGTCGGCGCGCCGTTCTTCGTGCTCGCGCTCCGACGGGCGGGGGGGAGGTCGGCGTGACGCTGCGACCGAACCGCGACGCGCCGGCGCTCGAAGTCGTCGGTCTGAGGGTTCGTCTCGGCGGACAGGAGATCCTCCGTGACGTCGTGTTCGACGTTCCGGCGGGCTCGTGGGTGTGCGCGATCGGCCCGAACGGCGCCGGGAAGACCACTCTCGTGCATGCCGTGGCCGGTCTTGTCCCCTTCGAGGGCCGGGTCGATCTGTGGGGACGCCAGCTGAGGACCTACCCTCGTCGCGAGCGAGCGCGCCTCGTCGCCATCGTGCCGCAGAAGCCCGTGATCCCAGAGGGGATCAGGGTGACGGAGTACGTCCTTTTGGGAAGGACGCCGCACCTCGGCGTCCTGGGAACGGAGCGGAAAGCGGATCTCGTCGCCGTCGCCGTCGCGCTCGAACAGCTCGAGCTCGGATGGGCGGCGGCGCGACGTCTGGACTCGCTCTCCGGCGGCGAGCTGCAGCGGGCCGTGCTCGCCCGTGCGCTCGCGCAAGAGGCGCCGCTCCTGCTCCTCGACGAGCCGACGACGGGGCTTGACCTCGGCCATCAGATCCGCGTCCTCGAGCTCGTGGACGGGCTCCGCCGGGCGCACGGCCTCACCGTGCTCTCCACGATGCACGACCTCACCCTCGCGGGACGCTTCGCCGAGCGTTTCGCCCTCCTGTCCCAAGGTCGACTGGTCTCGACAGGTTCCCGAACCGACGTGCTCAACGAGGCGGTGATCGCCGAGCACTTCGGGGCGAGCGTCCGGGTGATCGGCGACGCGGACATCGGCTGGGCCGTCGTCCCGGTCTCCGAGAAGGGCGAGGCGTGACACCTGCCGAGCGACCGCCGGACATGCCTCCGCCTCGGGCGGACGAGCGGCTCCCTTCGCGCGTGCTCGTCCACACGGGCGACGGCAAGGGGAAGACCTCGGCGGCGATGGGCATCGTGATGCGCGCGGTCGCCCGCGGGTGGCGCGTGTGCGTGGTGCAGTTCGTGAAGGACGGCCGATGGAAGACCGGCGAGGAGGCATCCGCACGGAAGCTCGGCGTCGAGTGGTGGTCGATCGGCGACGGGTTCACGTGGGACTCCGACGACATCGATCGGACGGAGGCGATCGCCGGCGAGGCATGGCGCGCAGCTCGCGACGTGATCCTCCGCGGAGAGCACGAGCTGGTGGTGTTGGACGAGGTCACCTACCCGATCAACTGGGGATGGATCGACGGGCGGCACGTCGCCGAGGTGATCGGCGGCCGCCCGCCCCAGGTGAACGTCGTCGCGACGGGCCGCGACGCGCCGGAATCGCTCTGCGCCGTGGCGGACACCGTGACCGAGATGGCGAACGTGAAGCATCCGTTCGAGCAGGGCGTCGCCGCGATGCGCGGGATCGAGTTCTGATGGGGCTCTCCGTTTTCATCGGCGGGGCGCGCAGCGGGAAGTCGGAGCTCTCCTCGCGGCTCGCGTCGGCGAGTGGACGGCCGGTCGTGGTGATCGTCACCGGAGAGGGTCGCGACGAGGAGATGACGGAGCGGATCCGTCGACACCGAGCGTCGCGGCCCTCGTCCTGGGAGACCGTCGAAGCCCCCCGCGCGGTGACCGGGGCGGTTCGCGAGCTGGAAGCCGAGGTCTTCGCCGTGCTCGACTGCCTCACCCTCTGGGTGTCGAATGAGATCGAGGCCGGTCTCGGCGACGACGAGATCGTCGACGAGGCTCGCGAGATCGCGACCACACTCGCGAAACGCGACGCGCCGTCCTTGGTCGTCACCAACGAGGTCGGCCTCGGGGTCGTTCCGATGAACGAGCTGGCCCGCCGCTACCGCGACACGCTCGGTCGGGTGAACGCAGCGTTCGTGAGCCAGGCCGAGCGGGCATTCCTGGTGGTCGCGGGGAGGGCGCTCCCATTGGAGGACGTGACGCTGACGTGACGACCACGCTCGACGCCGCCCTCGTGCGGATCCCGAGGCCGCGGGACGAGGCAGCGCGCGAGGCCGGTCGGCTCCTCGATGCCAAGACCAAGCCGCAGGGCAGCCTCGGCCGGCTCGAAGATCTCGCCCGCCGGCTCGCCGCGATCCGTGGCGAGGTCCCTGCGGCCCCGCTGCTGCCGGCGATCGTCGTGGCGGCCGCCGATCACGGTGTGGCAGTCGAAGGGGTGAGTCCGTACCCCCAGGAGGTCACCGGGCAGATGCTCGCGAACTTCGCGAGCGGCGGCGCGGCCGTCTCGGTGCTGGCCCGCGAGGCCGACGCCAGGCTCGTCGTGGTTGATGCCGGTGTGATCGATCCGCCCAGTATCGACGAGGTGCGGTCGGGCACCGTGAACGGTGTCCGCGGCAGCGGCAACATCGCGCGCGGCGCGGCGATGGAACGTCAAGTCGCGGTCGGGCTGATCGACCGAGGGATCGCCCTGGCGGAAGAGCTCGCTGCCGGCGGGATCGGCATCGTCGGGGTCGGCGACATGGGGATCGCGAACACCACCGCCGCGAGCGCCGTCTGCGCGGCGCTCCTTCCGGCGGATCCATCCGGCGTCTGCGGGCCGGGGACGGGACTCGACGGACCGGGCGTCGCACGGAAGGTGGAGATCGTTCGCGCTGCCCTCCGCGCGAACGACCTCAGCGGGGGCAGAAGCGCGCCCGAGCCGGTGGAGGTACTCGCCTCGGTCGGAGGGCTCGAGATCGCATTCCTCACGGGCGTGATGCTCGGCGCGGCCTCGCGGCGGGTGCCGGTGCTGCTGGACGGCTTCGTCACCGGGGCTGCGGCCCTCGTCGCGGCAGGTCTCGCGCCGGACGTGACCGGATCGCTGATCGCGGCGACGCGCTCACCCGAGCCGGGTCATCCGCTCGTCCTCGAGCGACTGGGCCTCGTCCCGCTCCTGGACCTCGGGCTGAGGCTCGGCGAGGGGTCGGGAGCGGCGCTCGCGCTCCCCATCGTCTGGGCCGCGGTGGCGATCCTGACCGACATGGCGACGTTCGAAGGGGCGGGCGTCAGTCGTGCGTGACGTGTTCCGATCCGCGGTGGCGGCTGTGAGCTTCCTGACCGCCGTGCCGGTCGGCGGTTCCGCCCGGCTCGAGGACGGAGAACGCTTGCGCGACGGCACGGTCGTGTTCCCGGCCGTCGGAGCTGCGGTGGGAGCGGCGACCGGGGCGATCGCGTGGGCGGCCGCCTTCGTCCTCCCTCCGCTCCCCGCCGCGATCCTGGGAGTCGGGGCAGGGGCGCTGCTCACGGGCGCTCTGCATCTCGACGGCCTCGCCGACACGGCGGACGGCGTGGGCGCGTCGCTCGCCGGCGCGGACCCCTCACCGGCGATGCACGACCCACGACTCGGGGTGTTCGGTGGCGTGGCGCTCGCGCTCGACCTCGTGCTCCGGATCTCGGTGCTGAGCGCGCTCGTCGTCGGACCGCGGTTCCCGTTCGAGGCGATCGCGGCCGGCGCGCTCGGGCGCGCCGCCGCGATCGTGGCGCTCGCCACCACGCCCTACGCCGGTGGGGCGAGCGGTACCGGCGCGTGGACCCGAGGCGTCGGCATCGGCCGATGCCTCGCCGCGGCCGTCGTCGCGTCGGCGATCGGACTCGTCGCCGTCGGACCTGCCTTCGGCGCGATGGTGATCTCCGGTGCAGCCGCCGTTGCGCTCATCAGGCGCTGGTCGCGCCGACATCTCGGCGGCATGACCGGTGACACCCTGGGAGCCACCGCCGAGCTCTCGGAGACGGTGGCATTGGTGGCTGCGCTCGCCGTCGCCTGACCAGCTGCTACCGGGCGAGGTGCGTCTGGCGTCCCACGTCGTGGGCCTCGCGCATCCACTCCCGGAGCTCGTCGTCCAGCTCCGCCTCGGACCGGAGCACGAATCGATGGATCCAGTCGGTCCGTCCGACGAGCTCGACCTTTGAAACCGGGGAGACTCGACCCGCCGTTTCAGCCATGCGTGACAGACGAGGCCATCCCCTCGTACGCGGTTCACGGCGGCGAACCGCACGCGCACCATGAACGCGATCCGCGTCTTGGTCGGCACCGGCTCGAAGGGTCCGAGCTCGCCGATCACCCGCACGAGCACCTCGTACAGCGCGCGAGCGCGCGCCGGCTTCTCCTCGAAGAAGCCGTCGACCGTGTAGTCCCGCACCCGTGCGACAGGTTGCGGGTGACGAAGCGGGTGCCGCAGCGCGGGCACGTCCAGAGGTCGTCGACGCCTGCCTCCACGCCGGGAGGCTACCCTCGAACGCCGGCTAACTCTGCTCCTTCAGGTACCGCTCGATCTCCGCGGCGATCTCGTCGCCCGAGGGCATCCGTTCCTCGCTCGCCAGCGATTCGAGGCGCGCGAGGTACTCCTTGGAGTCGTCGTCCTCGGCGATCGCCGCGTCCAGGCGCTGCCGCTGCGCGACGGCGTCGTCGCCGAGCGTCCGGAGCGGCAAGGTGACACCCAGGCGCCGCTCCAGGTGCTGCAGCAGCGCCAGCGTGGCGGGCGCGTACGCCGATGCGCCGATGTAGTGCGGGACCTGCGCGTAATAGCCGATCGCGGGCATCCCGGCGGCCGCCACCGTCATCTCCACGGCGGAGAGCGCCGCGGCGGGCACCCGAAGGATCCCGCCAGGGCCCTGCTGCTCCCCGTCTCGGAGCGAGGCGTCGGTCGAGGCGGTCGCCAGGACGGGGACGGGCCGGGTGTGCGGCACCGCCGCAGGGATCGCGCCGAGGCTGATCCATTCGACGACCCCCAGTCGGAGCGCCAGCTCCAGCAGGTCGTCGCCGAGCTGCTTCCACTTGTAGTCGGGCTCCGGGCCGACGAGCACCAGGATGTCCCGGCCGCCCACGGCCACGTGCCGCAGCAAGATGTCGGGCCACTGCATCTTCGCCAGCACGCCGTCGACCACGTCGAGGACCGGCCGTCTGGCCCGGTAGTCGTTCAAGGAGTCGACGTCGAACGAGGCGACGACCCGCCCGTCCTCGGCCACGTGGTTCGCGCAGGCTGTCGCGGCGCCCGCCGCGTCGATCCAACCGTCGAACGCGGCCACCAGGACGGGAGCGGTGAGCATCGGGAGCTGCTCCTGGAGTCGGTAGAGGCTCACCCTTCGAGCATAGACCTCGTGACCGCAGAGCCTGTCCCGTGCGAGATGACGTACAAGGAGCGTGGGCGGGGACGGGTTCGCGCGGAGGGCGTCGCGGCGAACGGCTGCTCCCCGGCGGGGTGCGTTCGCAGCCGCCGTGTGCGTCGCGACGCTCTCGGGGTGCTCGGGCGACGTGGTCGGGGAGTTCCCCTCACCGCCCACACCGGCGATCACCGCGACGCCGAGCGAGGAGCCAGACCGGCAGATTCTCGCGGAGATCCCCGTCGACGGGAGCCCCTGCTTCCTCACCGAAGCCGCCGGCCGGGTCTGGGTCACCGCGTTCGACGGTGACGAGCTGATCGAGATCGATCCCGGGGCGAACGAGGTGGTCCGCACGTACCGGATGCCCGGCGGGCCGTGCGGCATGCTCGAGCGCGACGGCACGCTCTGGGTCGAGACGCCGAACGCCGGCGCCCTCGTCGCCTTCGACCCCGAGCGGGGGGAGGTGATCGACCGGATCAGGATCCCGGGAGGCATCTTCGGCGTGACATCGACCCCCACCGGTCTGTGGGGGGTCGCCGGGCAGGCCGAGCAGGTGGTCCAGATGGACCCGGAGTCGGGAGCGGTCCTGGCGAGGATCGACGTGGAGGGACCGCTCGGCGGTCTGGTCTTCGCGCGCGACCAGATCTGGACGGCGGCCAACGGCGCGCTCGTGCGCATCGACCCCCGGAGCCGGTCGGTCGTCGAAGAGATCGAGCTCGAATCCTTCGAACCCGAGGGGCTCGCCGTGGACGGGGACCTGCTCTGGGTCTCCAGCTCCTTCGAGGGAACCGTCCTCCGATTCGACCTCGGGACGATGGAGGTTCGCGACCGCCTGCAGGTCGACGGCTCCCTGTTCGGCGGCGCCGTGGTCGGCGATTCCTACTGGGTCTCCGGCAACAACACGATCTACGAGCTCGACACCGGCAGCGGAGAGGTCGTGGACCAGCGCGACCTCGTCGGCTTCGGCCCGTTCCCGGCCGACGGGGATCTGTGGACCGTGGACTTCATCTCGAACACCGTGTTCCGCCTCGACGAACGCGCCGCCTGAGCGCCCCGCCCAGGTCGAGGCTCCGATCCGTCCCGCCTACGGATCCGTCTCGCCCCTCTCCCGTTCCTTCAGGACCGACTTCAGCGTCGACATCGCGTTCATGGCCGGCGGGAACCCAGCGATCATCGCGGTCTGCAGGATGATCTCGCGCAGCTCCTCCGGCGTGACGCCGGCCTCGAGCGAGGCGCGGAGGTGCTGGGGGATCTGCGAGGACCGCCCGGTCGCCACGAGGGCCGCGACCGCGGCGATCTCACGGTCTCGGAGAGCGAGTCCGGGCCGCGTGTAGACGTCACCGTAGGCGAACTCCACGATCGCGCGGCCGAGGTCGCCGAGCCCCTCCACCGCGGCGAGCGCCTTCTCGTCGTGCACCTCGAGGAACCGATCCCGTCCACGCTCGTACCGGCCGTCCGTCACGTCCCCTCCTTGCGGGCGCGGCCCCTCGAGGCCTTCGACTGCACCCGGAGCCCCTCGAGCCCGCGGATGACGTAGCTGGGCCGGAAGGCGGGCTCCTCGACCGGTTCGAGGTCGGGGAACCGTTCCAGCAGGGTCCTGAACGAGATCTGGAGCTCCATCCTGCCGAGCGGCGCGCCGAGGCAGAAGTGGATCCCGGCGCCGAACGTGAGGTGGGGGTTCGGTCGCCGGTCGAGGCGGAGCTCGTCCGGGTCCTCGAAGACCTCCTGATCCCGGTTCGCGGAGTCGAAGAGCAACCCCAGCTCGGCTCCCTTCGGGATGCGCACGCCGTGGAGTTCGAACGGCTCGAGCACCCAACGCTCGAACATCGGCAGCGGGGTCTGGAACCGTAGCAGCTCCTCGACCGCGGTCGGGATCAGCGACGGATCGGCGCGGAGCTCCTCCAGCCGGCCGGCGTGCCGGAACAGCGCCCACCAGCCGAGCAGCGTGGCGTTCACCGTCGCCTCGTGGCCCGCGTTCAGCAGGAGGACGCACGTCCCGACGAGCTCGTCCTCCGTCAGCTGCTCGCCCTCCTCGATCACGTGGACGAGTCCCGAGATCAGGTCCTCGCCGGGATCGGCCCGGCGTTCCCGCGCGAGTGCTCGGAGGTACTCGGAGAACTCGACGCTCGCGCGGACCGCGTCGCGTTGCGCAGCCTCCGACGGGTTGAGCTCGTACATCTTCACGATGTGCCCGGACCACGGCCGGAGCAGATGCTGGTCGGTCCGCGGCACGCCGAGCATCTCCGCGATCACCGTCACCGGCAGCGGTTCCGCGATCGCCGGCAGTAGGTCGAACTCGCCGGCGCCCGCGACCTCGTCCGCGAGGTCGTCGACGATCGCCTGCACGCGCGGCCGCAGCGCCTCGACGAACCTGGGGGTGAAGGCCTTCGAGACGAGCTTGCGCACGCGCGTGTGATCGGGCGGTTCCATGTCGAGGATCCCGGCCCCGATCAGGTCCCAGAACGGGGCGTGCCACTCCGGTGGGGAGGGCCGGCCCATCTCCTCGTGGGTGGCCATGTGGAGGTACGTGCGGCCGAACCGGCGATCCCGCAGGAGTGCGTCGACGTCCCGGTAGCGCGAGATCAGCCAGTGGTCGGTCGCCTCGTCGTAGAGGACCGGAGCGGAACCGCGGAGCTCCGCGTAGTCGCGATACGGATCCGCGATGAACCCCACGTCGGTCGGCGCGAACCGCATCCTCCGGACGATATCGAGCTTGCTCGACCGCCGGCCGTGTCGGGGTCGTGGATGCCGGGTAGGGGAACAGGAAGGGAAGGGGACACCCATCCATGGAGGTGGATCTCGATGGCGAGCACGAAGCAGGTCCGCGCCGCCAAGCGGAACATCAAGAGTGCCCAGCGGACGGCACGGAAGAAGCGCACCATCTCGAAGCTCCCGAAGGCGGTCCGGCAGGACCTCGGGCGCCAGGCGGCAGCCGCGAGGCGACGGGGTGGAGCCCCCGGTCGCGGCCTCGAGGATCGGACCCGCGAACAGCTCTACGAGCGGGCGAAGAAGGAAGGCATCCCCGGTCGCTCCCGGATGGGCAAGTGGGAGCTGATCGAGGCGCTCCGCCGATCCCGGTGAGACCCGGCTCGGCGATCCGGGACGACCGTCAGACGGGCGGTCGTTCCGTTCCCGGCCGGTTCGCCTGACCGGCATCTTCGTCGAGGTCGGCCAGGGTTTCCGCGCCACCCTCGAGCGGCTCGAGCTCGTTCTCGGCCTTCTCTTCCTCGGGGGAGTCGGCTCCGCTGGGCTTCTGGGTCAGTTCCTCGTCGGCCATCTCGGACTCCTCCGGCTGACCCTCCATCGCGTCTCGCTCGGATCCCTGCGTAGTCATCGCGCGCCTCCTCAAGTGTCACGTGCTCCGGTCCGGGACTTCTCCATCAGGGACGTCTCCGGGACTCCCGGCGGACCCGTACCCCTCGCGGCCCTTCACGACACGCGTCAGTGCCAGGAGAGAGAGCGTACCGTGACCGGCTGCCGGAGGCGGACCTCGGGAAGAGCTGCGTCCGGTTCAAGCGACTCGACGATATCGATGTCGGTGTACTGGAAGGGCTCATCCGGAAGGCGTCGAGGGGCTTGCCGCCCGGAGCCGTCGAGGGATGACCACGGTCCCAGGGTGCAACTCCTCCCCGAGCAGCTCGATGATCGTTCGGGCGTCGCGGATCGCGGCTCCGGTGGGATCGTTGTTGAAGTAGAGGAAGGCATCCTTCGCGTCGGCGGTCGCGATCCGCGAGGCCCAGCGTCGGAGCTTGTCGCGACGGTACCCGGGCCCCGCCGCGGTGCCCTGGTGGAAGCGCACGTACAGCCATTCGCCCGTGACCGGCAGCGTCGCTCGCATCCCCGGCCGATCGGGCCACACGAGGGCGGCGCCGGCGTCGTCGAGCAGGAGGAAGACCTCGTCCGTGTACCAGGACGGATCGCGGAACTCGATCGCGGGGCGCAGGTCGGCCGGGAGCACTTCCAGCAGCTGCCGCAGGCGTCCGACGTCCACGGGGAACCGGGGAGGCAGCTGGAACAGGACGGGGCCGATCCGGTCGCCGAGCCCGGTCGCTCGCTCCCACAGCAGCTTCACCGGCTCCTCGGGATCCTTCAGGCGCTTGAGATGGGTGATGAACCGGCTCGCCTTCACCGTGACGACGAACCCGGTCGGCGTCTGCGTTCGCCATCGCTCGAACGTCTCGCGCTCGGGGAGTCGGTAGAAGGAGCTGTTCACCTCCACGGTGGCGAACCGTTCGGCGTAGAACGACAACCAGGCTCGCTGCGGCAGCTCCTCCGGGTAGAACTCACCGCGCCAGTCGTCGTACTGCCATCCGCTGGTGCCGATCCGTATGGCCCGCACCGACCCTCACTCCCGATGAGGTCGTCGACCGTTCCTTCTCCGGCCCCGGCGCGGCCGAAACGGCAAACGCGGAAACAAGTCTGGCGGGGACGTCGTTCGCCGACGCCTATCATGGATGCCATGCGAGGTGACCGTGTCGAGATCGTGGTGGACGTCGGCAGCGGTGTGCAGACCTACGAGATCGAGGCCACGCGCGCCGGCCGCCGCGTGGAGGTGTCCACCGGGCGGGGCGTCGTCGAGGTCTCCGAGGTCACCCGTGGGGGTAGGGCGGTGAGGACCGGCAGATTCATGACGGCTCGCGTCGTCGCGCTCGTGGAGCATCCCGCCGAACGAGAGCCGGCGATCGGCCGACCGAGAGGCCGCGGGACCGCCCGAGGACAGTCCTCGCTGCTCTAGCGTCCCCGACCGGACTCCAGCGTCCGCTTCAACGTCGTGACGTCCTGGTCGATCGAACGCTGAACAGCCCGCTTCATCATCGGCGCTCCGACCCGATACAGCCCGCCCGGTTCGCCCTGGACCCGAACGCTCGTCTCGGTCCCGCCGAGAGCGTCCTCGAACGCGTATGTGATCCGCATCGGGAACGGGCTCTTCACGGATCGCATCTCGAGCACCGCGCCAGGTTCCAGCCGCACGACCTCGTTCACGTACTCGATCCGTTTGCCGAGGAACGAGGCGACGCGCCGGACGCGCGACCCCTCGTCGATCGGCTCCTGCCCGAGCAGCTCCGATTCGCTGATCCCACCGATCCACACCGGATCGTTGCGGTTGTCGATCACGTAGGCGGCCACGTCCTCCCGAGGTCGGTCGATCACCGTGCGGGCGGTGACATCGATCGCCATCCCACTACCCGAGGTAGGGCTCGGAGGTGCCCGTCTCCGCTAGGACCTTCAACCTTGCGAGGATCCCGGCCCACGTGGACGCGATCGAGGCGAACTCCCACTCGGGCTGCTCGTCCGGGAACCCGGCATGACGGAACAGCACCCTGGTTCCTCCGTGCTCAGCTTCGGGAGACAGCGACCACGTGACCGTCGTCTCTTCCCACAGCGGGAAGTCGCCCAGGCACGTCCACGCGACCTCGTCCGGCTCGATGCGGTCGACGCGCATCCGCAGCGGGACCGGAGCGCCCTCGAAGCCGAAACGAGCCTCACTCCCCACCGCCGGCTCGGCGATCGATTCCGACGTCCAGAACGAAGACAGACCCTCCTTCGTCGTGAGCGCGTCGATGACCCGTGCGGCGTCCGCATGCAGCTCGGATCCCAACAGGACGTCCCGTGTCATGTTCGTGCCTCCCGACTCCTCGACATCGCTCTATTTAAGGCGAACCTTAATAGCGGTGTCAACCCGAAGAGGATGCTTAAATAGCCAGCGTGCAAGCGGTACTCGATGCCATCAGCAGCCCACGCCGGCGCGAGATCCTGCGCTTGATCTGGAACGGGGAGCTCTCGGCCGGCGAGATCGCGGCGAGGTCCGACGTGAGCTGGCCGGCCGTCTCGCAGAACCTCAAGGTCCTCCGCACCGCGGGGCTCGTCACGGAGCGGCGGGAAGGCACCAAGCGGATCTACCGGGCCGACCCGGTCGCGCTCGGCCCGCTGCAGACGTTCCTGCGTCAGATGTGGGAGCAGGATCTCGACGCGCTCGACCGGACGATCGAACGGGACCGTCGTGGCTGAACGGATCGTCGATGTCGAGCGGCACGTCGCAGGCACGCCGGCCGAGGTCTTCGCCTACCTGACGGATCCCGAGAAGTACACGCGCTGGAAAGGGCATCGGGCAGAGCTCGACCCCCGCCCCGGCGGGCTCTATCGCGTGCGGATGGGACCCGACGCTGTGGCGCTCGGCGAGTACGTGGAGGTGAACCCGCCGACGCGCGTCGTGTTCACCTGGGGATGGGAGGGCAGCGACGACGTGCCTCCCGGATCCACCATCGTGGAGATCCACCTCCGCGAGGACGGCGACGGGACGCTCCTTCGTCTTCGCCATACGGGGTTCCCCTCCGACACGGACGCCGACCTGCACCGGGAGGGGTGGGAGATGTACGTCGGCAGGCTGATGGAGTTGCTGGCCGGCGGGCAGGAGGCCTGAGCCGGATCAGCCCCCCGTGACACGCTCTTCCGCCCCCTCGATCCGGAGCTGAGCCAGCCGGTCGAGCGCGCGGCCTGACCACCCCGCGATCTGCTGCTCGCCGAGCTCGCCCGAGATCCGCAGCGCGCTCCTGAGATCATCCTCGCCTTCGTCGAGCCGTCCGAGGTCGCGGTAGGAGATCCCTCGCTCCGCGAGCGCGTCCGCCATCTCCCAACGGGCCCCGAGCTCCTTGAAGATCTCGATCGCCCGATCGAACCGAGGGATCGCCTCGACGTGGTTCCCGAGGTCCTCGTCGAGCCGGCCGCGCTGGACCATCGTGACGGCCACGCTGAACCGGTCGCCCATCTCGTCGGCGAGCTCGCGCGCCTGATCGATCAGCCGGACCGCCTCCTCGGTCTGCTGCTGCTGCGACAGGTTGATCGACAGCGCCGTCAGCGCGCGCACACGCGCCCAGGTGTCGTCGTGCTCCTCGGCGAGGGTGAGCGCTCGCTGCCAGATCTCGTTGGCCTCGTCGAACTGGTCCCGGGTCCACGGCACCCAGCCGGCGAACAGCAGCGACCTCGACATCGCCCACGCGTCGTCCAGCTCGCCGGCGGCGGCCAGCGAATCGGCCAACAGTCGCTCCGCTTCGTCGAGGTCTCCGTCGACATTGATCGCGATGTCGCCCTGGTAGCGGAGGGCGAGGGCGAGCGTCCACGCATCGTCGAACTTCTCCCCGAGCTCGACCGCGCGCGCCAGCGCCTGGCTCGCGGCCGGGTATTCCCCGAGCCAGTAATGCGCCTCGCCCGAGCCCGCCAGCGCCCGCGCCTCGCGCGGACCCCAGGCGTCGTCCGGCCCGGCCATCGCCAGGGCGCGCCCGTAGTAGTCCAGCGCGGGCCGGCTCTCCATCCGACGTCGGGCGCGATCGCCGGCCAGGATCAGAGCGTCCACCGCCCGGTCCGGCAGGCGGCGATCCGCGGGGTCGAGGTCCAGCGAGGCGAGGGCGGCCCGTTCCAGGTGGTCGGCCGCGTACGAGCGGTGCCCCGATTCCATCAGCGCATCCGCGATCAGCTCGTGCAGGTTCCTCCGCTCTCGCTTGGGGAGGCTCGAATAGGCGACCTCACGGACCGTCTCGTGACGGAACCGCCAGCGAGGGACCCGTCCGCCCTCCTCGCGCACCAGGATCTCCGCTTCCTCCAGGCCCTGCAGGTCGTCGGTCGTGGCGTCCGAGACGGTCGAGAGCTCCTCCTGGTCGAAGGAGAAGATGAAGACGGACGCGCGGCGAGCCAGGTCCCGCAGCCGGTGGCGAAGGCTGTCCAGGCGCGCGGCGACGACCGCCTGCACGGTCGGCGGGAGCGCCCGGCCGGAGGTCGCGGCGCCGTCCTGCCGAGACCGCAGGACCATCCCGGTGGTCTCCACGATGAAGAACGGGTTGCCCCCCGTGCGGCTGGCGATCTCGGCGGTCTCGGCGTCGGCGATGCGGCCGCCCGCCGCTTCGCGGACGAGCTCCACGGCCTCGGTCTCCGGAAGCGGGTCGAGCCGCAGCGTGACCGCGTTCACCGCGCCGGAGCCCCAGCTGGGGCGCTCCTCGAGCAGCTCCGGACGGCCGAGGGCGATCGTGAGCGAGCGCTGGGGCGCTCTCCTCGTGGTGGCCGGCACCCGCTCGATCAGGTCGAGCATCGGCGAGCGGAGCATGTGCACGTCTTCGAACACGAGCACCACGGGCCCGCGCGCGGCGAGCCCCTCGACCAGGGACAGGAAGCCGCTCTGCACGTCCTGGACGAAGACCGATTCCTCGTGCTTCGGCACGCCGAGTCCGATCGTGAGCCCGAGCCGGCCGGCGATCCGCTGCGCCTCGCTGGGCTCGCAGCAGCCGTCGACGATCTCGCGGAGCCGGCGGGCGGCCTCGTCCGGATCCATGTCGTCCTCGATGCCGGAGAGCTCCTGGACGATCGCGGTGACGGGGGCGAAGGTCGCGGTGTCGCCGTAGGACTGCGCGCGGCCGCGCAGGACCGTGACCTCGGGTCCGAGGCCGGCGAGCAACTCGTCGACGAGCCGCGACTTGCCCACCCCCGGCTCACCGAGGAGCGAGACGAGGATCGGGGTGGACGTGGCGTTCACCCTGGCGAGGCTGCCGCGGAGGATGTCGAGCTCGTTGGATCGCCCCACGAACGGGATCGTGCGCCGGGCCGATCGTGTGGTGAGCTGGACCACCGGGTACGCGGTGATCGCGGTAGCGAATCCCTTCGCCTCGATCTGCTGATCGGGACCGAACGAGACGGCGTCCTTGGTCAGTGCGTGAGTGGTGGCGCCGACGAGCACCTCTCCGGGTTGCGCGGCGGTCTGCAGGCGGGCCGCGGCGTTCACGACCTGCCCGGTCACGAGGAGCTGGCCGGTGGGGCCGACGCCCGTCGCCGCCTCACCGGTCTCGACGCCCACCCGGATCTCGAGCGGCTCTTCGAGCCCGAGGGAGTGCTGGAGGCGGTGCATCCGATCGCGGATCGCGAGGCCCGCTCGGACCGCTCGCACCGCGTCGTCCTCGTGGACCTGGGGCAGTCCGAACACGGCCATCACGGCGTCGCCGATGAACTTCTCCGGATGGCCGCGGAGCGCCCGCAGCTCCTCGCTCGCGGCGTCGAAGAACCCGCCGAGCACCCCTCGGGCCCGCTCGGGGTCCAAGCGCTGCGCGAGGCCGGTGGAGTCGACGAGGTCCGCGAATACGACCGAGACCATCTTCCGCTCCTCGGTCTGGAGGGAGGTGGACACGGGCGTGCCGCAGTTCGGGCAGAAGCGGGCGTCCTCCGGGAGAGGGTGCCCGCAGAACTGGCACTGCATGGGGCTCAGCATAGGGGTGGCCGCCGACCCCCTCCGAGGGCGGCGCCGGGAGACCCAGGGCTCATGGAACCGACAACCTTCGAGCGGCCCGAGGACTTCCGCTCGTGGCTGGAGAAGGATCACGACACCGAGCGGGAGCTCTGGGTCGGCTACTACAAGAAGGCTTCCGGCAGAGCGAGCATGACGTGGCCGGAGTCCGTCGACGAGGCGCTCTGCTTCGGCTGGATCGACGGGGTCCGCGAGCGCATCGACGACGAGCGGTACACGATCCGCTTCAGCCCCAGGCGGGTGGGGAGCATCTGGAGCGCCGTGAACATCGCCCGGGCGGCGGCACTCAGGGAGCAGGGACGCATGCGTCCGGCGGGCGAGGCCGCGTTCGAGGCGCGTCGCGAGGACCGCTCGGGGATCTACTCGTACGAACGGCGAGCGGAGGCGACGCTCGACCCTGCCTACGAGAGGCGCTTCCGCGCGGAGAAGGACGCCTGGGCCGACTTCGCGGCGAGGCCGCCCTGGTACCGGCAGGCGGCGATCCGATGGATCATGACCGCGAAGCGCGAGAACACACGGGAACGACGCCTCGCGACCCTGATCGAACACTCCGCGGCCGGCCGCACGATCCCGCCGCTCACCCGGTAGCCACCGCGAGGGAGCGACGACGCCATCCGTGGTGGACGGCGGGATGGGGGCGGCCTGGGAACGGCCGGAGGCCGTTCCCGGGTCGCGACTTTGGTTTACGTGTCGGTCGCGACGACCGTGGGCGTCCGGTGCGGCGCGTCGTTGGGGAACAGGGCCAGGATCGACGGGTCGTCGTCCGGTCCGGCCGATCCCCTCGTGACCGTGATCGGGTTGATGGCGTCGCAGTCGCCGCCGTCCCAGAACCCGCGGCACACGAGCGGATCGATCTCGAGAGCGGGAGCGATCGCGTTCAGGGTCAGGTTCCACGTGCCGGTGGCCGCGTCGATCTCTCCCGCCGAGTCGCAGATCAGACCCGGGACGTCGCCGGAGAACGTGCCGGTGCACGCCTCCACCCGATACGCGAGCTCCGGCGCCGTGTCGGTCAGGCCGATCGCCCCCGCGTCCACCACGAGCCCGACGAGGTTGGCGTTGAAGTTGCTGTAGTCTGCGAAGTACAGCGCGGCGCACTCGTCGGTGCCGACCGCGAGGTCGAAGACGCACACGTTGCCGCCCGCCCCGGGCAACTTCACGACCAGGTAGTCGGCCTGCAGCTCCTGGTCCGCGAACTTCCCGTCCGCCCCGGCGTCGACCAGCACGTCGACCTCGAGCGTCTCGGTCGTGTTGTGCACTTCCCAGCTCTGGACGCCGAACTCGATCGGTTCCGTGGGCTCGTCGTTGGCCGTCAGGAACTGCGGCCAGGTGATCCCCGCGAACGCGTCGGTGCCCGTCGGGACCCCTTCGGCCGTCCTGTCGATCGTGCTGCCGGTGAACGATCGGGCACCCACGGCGACGAGGTCCTCCTCACCGCGGCTGCCGGCTGGATCGGTCGTTCCCAGCAGGTACAGGTCGGCGTAGGAGACGCCGGCCGCCGTTCCCTCGGTCAGCTCCATCGTCCCGGGACCGCCGCCCGTGAGGTCGAGGGAGGTGGCCGAGAGTCCGTTGTCCGACGTGGCGAGGGGCGCCACGTGCCAGGGGACCCGGAGGACGTCTGCCGGACCACCGCTCTGGGCGATCTCGACGGTCCCGTCCATGTTCGGGTGGAAGTAGTACCAGCCGAACTCCTGCTCCGGTTCGGAGATGCCGCTGGGATCCACGGTCAGTCGGACCCAGACCCGCTGCTGCCCTCCTCGTCTCAGAGCGAACGCGCGGCTCGGTCCGAAGCTCGTCCCGTTCAGCGAGATCGCGACGTCGGTGATCGCGGGATCGAAGTCGGAGTACCGGTCGGTCGCCGTGACCGTGTATCCGTGTCGCCGGTTCTCGGCGTTCCGGACGAAGAACGACCGGACCTCCGACCAGGCCGTCGGCGTCGGGGCGAACCCGAACGACAGGCTGCCCGGCCACGCGACCGACCGAGCTCGCGCGGACTCGAACGCTTCCACCCGGCCGGCGCCCATCACCGTGGCCGAGACCGGCGTGGTCAGGTCGTTGTTCTTCATATCGCGGTTCGCCTGGTTCATCAGCACGCCCTTGATCTGCTCGGGCGTCCAGCTGGGGTTGAGCTGCCGGAGGAGCGTGGCGACCCCCGACACGTGTGGCGCCGCCATGGAGGTTCCGGACAGCTCGATCGCTTCGTTGCCCGTGCCGACCGCCGCCGCCGCGATGTTGAACCCCGGCGCCGAGATGTCGGGCTTGAGATCGCTCGTGAGCCGCGCCGGGCCCCCCGACGTGAAATCGGTCATCGCGTCGTCGAAGCCGGGGATGACCGCGGGCACGTCGCTGATCGTCGCGTTCACCGTGCCCTCGTTGTACGCGGAGGGCGCGTTCGGACTCAACTCTCCGAGGATCGCCTCGCCGTCCGCGCCGGAGATCATCACCGCCGGGATCGTGATCTCGTCCGCGTGCTCGCCCGGTGCGAGACCGAACGGCAGCCCGCCGAACTGCGAGACGAGGATCACGGCCGTCGCTCCGGCCACCTGGGCGTTGAAGACCTTCGTCGTCCCGTCGCAGTCGCCCGCGCCGGTCGATCCCTTGAAGACGAGGACCGTTTGGCCGGCGAGCGAGCCGGCGAGAAGCGGAGCGCAGAACATGGCATCCGCCGGGGCTTCCGCCGGGTCGACCTCCCTGCCGTCGAACAGATCGGCGGTGATGCCTCCGGCCGGAAGGTCCGCCGACCAGTCCTGGTGCACGGTCAGCCCGTCGTCCGGCAACGTCGGGATGGTGCCGTCGGACGTGCTGTTGATCACCAGCTGGAGGGCAACGAACTCGTCGATCGAGGCCGCCACGCCGATCACGCCGCGCGCGATCGACGGCGTACCGGTGATGTACGGGGACCCACCCACGGCCTGGTGGCCGGAGTTGCCCGCGGAGGCGACGAAGACGGTGCCGAGGTCCACGACCCGCTGCGCCGCTTTCGCCTCGAGCGAGTTCAGCGTCCCGTAGTCGACCCCGCCCGAGAAGGAAAGGACGTCCACCCGGTCGCTGACATCTCCGTCCTGGTTCGGGTCGACGGCGCGTTCGTAGGCCGCGACCAGCACGTCGTCGGTCGAGTTGCCGACGTCCCAGACCTTGTACGCGTAGAGGTCGGCCTCCGGCGCGACGCCCTCGCCGACCTGGCCGGCCACGTCCATCCCGGCAACGGTGCTGGCCGTGTGGGTGCCGT
>JBOGVD010000001.1:0-3580 GCA_050696355.1 Actinomycetota bacterium | reverse complement strand
AGGGAGATGTCGGTCACGCTCCGGCCGAAGTCGGCCTCGAGCTGGATCCGGAACGGCCCGGCATCGACCGTCGTCTTCGCGAAGGCCTGGAGGGCGAGCGCGGCGCCCGCGATGCCGACGAGGATCGGGCCGAGGAGCCCCACCCAGCGGGGCACGCGTGCCATGTCGCGCACCGTAGCAGTGGGTCGAGTCCGGGCTACGGCGAGCCAAGGCGGGCGGCCCGCAGGGCGAGGTAGCGCTGCTCGGGGAGGCTCGCGGTCATCCGAGCCGCCCGCTGATACGACGCTTGAGCGCCGGCCGCGTCGCCCACGAGCTCGAGGAGATGCCCGCGGACCGCCTCGAGTCGGTGGGATCGCACCATCCGCTCGTCCTCGTCGAGCGTCCCGAGCACGGCGAGGCCCGCGCGCGGCCCGTTGACCATCGCGACGGCCACGGCGCGGTTGAGTGTCACCACCGGCCCCGGCGACACCTGTTCGAGCACCTCGTACAGCGCCAGGATCTGCGACCAGTCCGTCGTCTCGGCGCTCGGGGCCTCGTCGTGCACCGCGGCGATCGCCGCCTGCAGCTGGTAGGGACCGACCATCCCGGCGCCGAGCGTCCGGTCGATCAGCGCCAAGCCTTCCGCGATCTGCGACCTGTCCCATCGAACACGGTCCTGCTCGGCGAGCGGCACGATCGAGCCGTCGGTGTCCGTCCGAGCGTTCCGGCGGGCATCCGTCAGCAGCATCAGGGCGAGCAGCCCGGCGACCTCGCCCTCCCCGGGCACGAGCTGGACGAGCATGCGCGCCAGGCGGATCGCTTCGCTCGTGAGGTCGCCGCGGCGGAGCGAGCTCCCGGCGGTCGTCGTGTAGCCCTCGTTGAAGACGAGATAGAGCACGTGCAGCACGACCCGGAGTCGGTCGGCTCGTTCCGGCGCGGGCGGGAGCTCGAACGGGATGCTGGAGCCCCTGATGTTCTGCTTGGCCCGGCTGATGCGCTGCGCCATCGTGGTCTCGGGCACCAGGAACGCGTTCGCGATCTCCGCCGTCGTCAGTCCGCCCACCGCGCGGAGCGTGAGGGCGAGCTGGGACGGCACGGAGAGCGAGGGATGGCAGCACAGGAACAGCAGCGTGAGTGTGTCGTCCCGCGCGGTGACCTCCCCGTGCCCGGGCAGATCGAGGGTCGCGGTGGTCTCCTCGCGTCGACGCCGGGCGCTCTCGCTCCGCCACCCGTCGACGAGCCGCCGGGAGGCGACGGTCAGCAGCCACGCTCGCGGGTCCTCAGGAGTGCCCTCTCGCGCCCAGCCTTGCGACGCGGCGATCAACGCTTCCTGGACGGCGTCCTCACAGGCGTCGAACTGCCCGTGACGCCGGACGAGCGTGGCGAGGACCTGCGGCGCCAGCTCGCGCAGCAGGTCCTCGCGGCGGATGTCGTCGTCCGGCACGACCGGCGGCCCCTCGCTAGGCGGCCCCGGCGGCGCGCTCCAGCTCCGCGATGTCGATCTTCTGCATCTGCAGCATCGACTGCATCGCGCGCTGGGACCGACCGGGATCCGGATCGCCGATCAGCTCCATGAGCCGGTCGGGGACGATCTGCCAGGACAGACCGTACCGGTCCTTCAGCCACCCGCACTGGCTCTCCTCGCCGCCGTCGGCGATCAGCCCGTTCCAGAAGTGGTCGACCTCCTCCTGGGCATCGCAGTGCACGAACAGGGAGATCGCCTCCGTGAACGGGAACTGCGGACCGCCGTTCAGCGCGATGTACTCCTGTCCCTCCAGCTCGAAGTTCACCGTCATCGCCGTGCCCGGCTCGCCGGGTCCCGCCTCGCCGTAGCGGGCCACGTTCGTGACCCTGGACTCCTCCTTCGGACCGCCGGGACGGTCGTTGAACAGCTCCACGTAGCGGCTCGCGGCCTCCTCGGCCTTGTCGTCGAACCAGAGGTACGTGTTGATCTTCTGCGTCATCGTCGTCTCCTTTAGCTCTTCCCTGCTCTTCCCTGCTCTTCCCTGCTCTTCCCTGCTCTTCGGCCTCAGCTCGTGTACTCCTCGGGCGGTCCGTCGGCGAGTTGGCGTACCTCGATCGGCTCCTGGATGTGCCCCACGATCTTCGAGGCGATCTCGAGCGCGCGAGCCTCGCTCTCGACGTCGACCAGGTAGTAGCCGGCGAGCGACTCCTTCGCCTCGGCGAACGGACCGTCGGTCGGCACAGGGGCGCCCTGCACGAACCGGACCGTCTTGGCCATCGTCGGGTCCACGAGCCCGATGCTGTCGACCTTCTCGCCGGACTCGGCGAGCTCCCGGTCGAGGTCCTCCATGAACCGGATCATGTCCTTGATCCACTCCGTGGACTTCGTCTCGACCATCGTGGCCTGGTCCCCGAACATCGCGATCAGGTATCTCATCCCCTCTCCTCTCAGGCGCTCGGGCGGCGCTCTCACCCCAGAGGTCGGAGCGGCCTCGTCGTCCTCGACATCCGTGCGGAAGGGAAACGGTACGCCCGGGTTCGGTCCTCCGACCAGCCGCGGGTACCCCGTTCGCGTCGACGGCCGGTTCGAGCCTCAGCAGTCGTAGTACATGTGGAACTCGTGCGGGTGCGGCCGCAGCCGGACCGCGTCGACCTCGTGGGCGCGCTTGTACTCGATCCAGGTGTCGATCACGTCCTGGGTGAAGACGCCGCCTTCGAGCAGCCACTGGTGGTCGCCCTCGAGGGTGTCGAGGACCTCCTCGAGCGAGCCGGGCACCTGCCGGACCGACGCCTTCTCCTCCGGCGGCAGGTCGTACAGGTCCTTGTCCATCGGCTCGGGCGGCTCGATCTTGTTCTTGATCCCGTCGATGCCCGCCATCAGCATCGCGCTGAACGCGAGATAGGGGTTGCACGCCGCGTCGGGGGTGCGGAACTCGAGCCGCTTCGTGGCCGGCTGCCGGGAGAACACCGGGATCCGCACGCAGGCGCTCCGGTTCCGCTGGGAGTAGACGAGGTTGATCGGCGCCTCGTAGCCCGGAACGAGCCGGCGGAACGAGTTCGTCGTCGGGTTCGTGAACGCCAGGAGCGCCGGCGCGTGTTGGAGCAGCCCGCCGATGTACCACCGGGCCATGTCCGAGATGCCGGCGTAGCCGACCTCGTCCCAGAACAGGTTCTCGTCGTCCTTCCACAGGCTCTGGTGCGTGTGCATCCCCGAGCCGTTGTCCTGGAAGATCGGCTTCGGCATGAACGTCACGGTCTTGCCCGCTGCCCATGCCGTGTTCTTGACGACGTACTTGTACTTCATGACGTTGTCCGCGGTCTTCAACAGCGGCCCGTAGCGCATGTCGATCTCGGCCTGGCCGGCGGTGCCGACCTCGTGGTGGTGGACCTCGATCTTCACGCCGACCTTCTCGAGGTTCAGCACCATCTCCGAGCGCAGGTCCTGGTAGTGGTCCATCGGCGGGACGGGGAAGTAGCCCTCCTTGTAACGGGGCTTGTAGCCGAGGTTGGGGGAGTCGTCGGCGTTGCGCTCGGCGCCGGAGTTCCAGACGCCTTCGGCGGCATCGATGTGGTAGTAGCCCTCGTGCTGGTTCTGGTCGAAGCGGATCGAGTCGAAGATGTAGAACTCGGCCTCCGG